>JBKQHM010000634.1:0-9776 GCA_052148775.1 Isosphaeraceae bacterium
GGCACCAGAGGATTGTAACGCGTCGATTATGCACCACCCAATTCCCCTCTTGAGCCACTCACTTTTTCCTCTGTCTTGCTGACGACGCCTCTTCAGCGAAGACCCGGTGCTGATCTCCAAATGACCGACGACCAATCGCGCATAGCTTTTCACGCTCGCCGGAAGTGCGCCGCGCACGAAATCGGGGACCGGTCGGAGAAGACCGCCTCCCTTCCCTCTCTTGCGGATCGCCCGATCGCCCACGGCCTCGGCCCTGGCCCTCTGCCCCAGTCGCTTGACCAAATTCTGATCCAATCGGCTCCCAGCGTCTCGAACCGGATTCGAGACGCTGGGAGCCATTTTCGTTGGTTCCGACTGCTCGAAAGTCTCCCGGACTTTCCCGGCCGACGCCAGGCATTTCACTCGAGGGGCAAACACGTCGCGTGTCGTGACTTTTTCTCGTGCATATCACGATTGTACGGATTACAATCCGCGCCGGTCTTTGAGATGCCGGGCTCAAGTCGTGCCGGACCCGGATAGGGTCCCGATGGGGGGTGATGTCATGCTCCGGATGCATCGATGGGGCCTTGTACTCGTCATCGTCATTGCTGCCGTGACGGCCAAGGCCGCCGACCGGCCCGAAGGGGGCCGGCTCAAGCTCGTCGAGGCGGTGGTTCGCGACGACCTCGACTCGGTTGTGAAGGCCGTGGTCAGCCCGGACGGCAGGTTCGTCTACGCCACCTCGTGGAAGCTGGCCAAGGTGTTGACCTTCGCCCGCGACCAGAAATCGGGAAAGCTCACTCTCAAGCAGACGATCTCCGACCCGGAAAACCTGGCCGGCGTGACGGGATTTGCCCTGAGCCCCGACGGCCACCTGGCCATCGCGGCCGCTTTCCGTTCGAAGACCGCCGTCCTTTACCTGAGGGACCCGGGCAGTGGACTGCTCGGCCGCATGGACATCGCACGCGACGACGAAGCCGGCGTGCGCCTCGATTTTCCGGTCGAGGCGGCGTTCGCGCCCGATTCCCGGGGTGTCACCGTGCTCGACGACGCCGGCGTGGGGGAGGATCTCCAGGGGTCCGTGGTCTCTTTCCGGGTCGAAGATGGCAAGCTGGTGATCGTCGGAACCGATACGGGCAAGGCCGGTTGCTACGCCGGTGGCCGCGGGCTGGCCTTCCACCCGGATGGGAAGACGCTGTTCGTCGCGTGCAACCGGGCCGGGACCCTGGTCGTCGCCGATCGCGATCCGATCGCCGGCTGGACAAAAGTCCGTCAAGTCATCAAGGACGACGAGAGGAACGCGCACGGGCTCGCCGGCGCGATGGGCGTCGTCGTCAGCCGCGACGGACGGCATGTCTACGTCAACTCCGGCCGATTCGAGGGGGACAATGCCGTCAGTGTTTTCCGATTCGGCACGGATGGCCGCCTGTCAATCCTTCAAGAGTTCATCAACGGTCAGGGGATACTGAATGGATTCGAAGGGGGCAACCATCTGACCATCACCCCCGACGGCCTGAACGTCTACGCCGTCGCGACACGCTCCGGGACCATCGCTTGCTTCGGCCGCGACCCGGCTTCGGGCAAGCTCACGCTCATCGAGACGATTCCGGACGGGGCGCAAGGCAACGGCCTCGGCGCGGACAGCGCGAGCATTAGCCCCGACGGCCGGTTCGTCTATGTCCCGACCGAGGACAAGATGGCCATATCCGTTTTCCGCCGGGATTGAGGAATCGGTCAGAGAACCCCGGCGAACCAACGTCTCGACTGCGACGTAACCACATCCATCGCTCCGGCCGATCGCGGCCGAGCCGACCGGACTCGACGCCCGGCCGATGCTACGGAAGGTCTCATCAACCCAGGGAAAGGGTTCCGATCATGGACCGCTCGCGCCGCCGCGATCGCGACCATCGCTATGCACCAGACCTCGAAGGATTGGAAGACCGACAACTCCCGTCCCTGTTCCCTCCGATCTCGAGCTATTCGTTGCTGTCCGGCTCGGGCTCGTACGGGTCGAGTCAGTTGGCGTCGCGGGCGGCAGTCGTCCGCCACGAGTATGACCAGTACGTCGGCGAAGTGAAGTCGCTCGAGCTGAAGTCGCAAGCCACACCCGAGGAATTCCTCGCGCTCCGCGACGATGCCCGTGCGATCTCCGCGGCCGCTTCGGCGGCGAATCTGCCTCCCGCGGTCGCGAACACCACGGCCGCCGATGTGTCGCTCCAGCTCGACCGTTCTCCGCTCTACGGCGCGGCGAAAGACCCGGGCTGGGCCGTGGTGACCGCCCGACTGACGTCGAACCTTCAGACCCTCGACGTCCCGCAACCGCTCATCCAGCAAACGCTCGCCGATATGAAGGCCCTCGCGACCTCGGCCGACGTCAGCGCGGACGAATTCCAGACCTTCACCAATGACTTCTACACACTCCGCGACGCCGAGTCGTCCCTCCCATCCAATCCCTACTATCATTTCGAGGACCCGGGGCTTTTCTACAGCCAGCACCTCCGCGGCTTCTTCCGCGACTGGGGGAGGCAGAAGGTTGCCGCCGAGGCGAAGCTCAAGGCGGACCTTCAGACCATCCCGTCCGCGACCCAGGCCGGACCGGCGGGGTTCGCCGTCCTCAGCCGGGACGCCCATTTGCTCCAGACCCTCGGGGCTGCCGTGCCGAGCACGACCAACCAGCAGTTGGACCAGGCGTATCTCGCCGCATTCGAACAGGGTGCGCCGACCCCTCAGATCCAGTCGCAACTCCGGTCCAGCCTCGTGACCATCCTTGGCCGGGTCGGAACCGCGACGCGTATCGCGATGGTCGATCGACTCGTCGCCGATTCCCCAGCCTTCGCCCAGGCGGCCGGCGCGCCCTCGACCAACGTCCAGACGATCGTCAACGACGTCGGCGCGCTCGTCGACGCCGGAGGTGGTGAGACGCTCAACCCCTTCAAGGTGACCATCCGTTGACCTGCCCGGTTGGAACAGGCCAACGGATGAATCGCCATTGGATGGATGAAATCCAACACCAAAGGGTTTGACACCGAGGGTTTCACCGATCCTGATCCGTCGTCGGGCAGTCTCCGACCCGATCCGCACCCGAATTCTCGGCGAAGCCGAGGATGCACCCCAGGAGCCCGGGGAATACTCGCTCAAGATCGGGTCGAAGCGAGACGAAGCAGCGGGTCCCATCCTGTCGATGATTGATCGCCCCGGCCAAACGCAGGACCTGCATGTGGTGGCTGAGCGTCGAGGGTCCTACCGCGACATCGAAGTCGCTCCATGCTCGTTCACCGCCGGTCTTCGCCAGTGCCGAAACGATCGATAGCCGTATCGGATCGCTGAGCGCCGCCAGCACGCAGGTCAGGGTGATTTCCTCGACTTTGGGGTGTCCGAGTTGCCTCATGGACCGTCGCCACCTACAATGTTCGATGTTCGTCGAATATCGAATATATTGCCCACAAGAGATTTCGGTAACGTCCCGTCAGTGTCCAGAGCCATCAAGAGAGGGTCGCCGGGAACCGGGGGAGGACGTTTCGACGCGTTTTCGCCTATCTTTCCCGACCCTTTGGTTATTCTATCCCTCAGTTGGGCCGATGTCAGGTTCGTCCCTGTGTAAGGCCGGCTTGAGCTTTGCCGGGGTTTCCCGCCGAATCTCGTTCAAACTCCAACGCGGCATCGGTCGTTTGATCCACTGTGAAATACGCGAGACCCAGAGAGGACAGATGACTATGGAATACCGACAGCTCGGAGCGTCCGGCTTCAAGGTCCCCGTGCTGAGCCTGGGCACGGGCACGTTCGGCGGCGGCAGCGAGTTCTTCAAGGCGTGGGGCTCCAGCGACGTCGCCGAGGCGACACGACTGATCGACGTTTGCCTCGAGGCCGGGCTCACCATGTTCGACTAGGCCGACATCTACTCGAACGGGATGGCCGAGGAGATCCTGGGCCAGGCGATTAAGGGGCGGCGCGACCAGGTGATCATCTCCACCAAGGGCACCTTCCGAGCCGGTCCCGGGCCGAACGACGTGGGCTCGTCGCGGTACCACCTGACACGTGCCGTCGAGGCGAGCCTGCGCCGGCTGGGTACCGATTACATCGACCTCTATCAACTCCACGGCTTCGACGCGATCACCCCGGTCGAGGAAGTGCTGGGCACGCTCGACGACCTCGTGCGCGCGGGCAAGATCCGATATATCGGCTGCTCGAACTTCTCCGGATGGCACCTGATGAAGTCGCTGGCGGTCTCGGAGCGATACGGCCTGGCTCGATATGTCGCCCATCAGGCCTATTACTCGCTCATCGGCCGCGATTACGAATGGGAGTTGATGCCGCTGGCCCTCGACCAGAAGGTCGGCGCGGTCGTCTGGAGCCCGCTGGGCTGGGGTCGGCTCACCGGGAAAATCCGACGAGGCCAGCCGCTGCCGCAGACCAGCCGGCTCCAGAATCAGCGCGTCACCGAGATCGGGCCGCCGGTCGCCGACGAGTACGTCTACAAGGTCGTCGATGCCCTCGATGAGGTCGCCAAGGAGACCGGTAAGACGGTGCCGCAGATCGCCCTGAACTGGCTGATCCAGCGGCCGAGCGTGGCCAACGTCATCGTCGGCGCGCGGAACGAAGAGCAACTGCGCCAGAACCTCGGCGCCATCGGCTGGAACCTCACCGCCGAACAGGTCGCCAGGCTGGACGCCGCTAGCGCCACCACGCTGGCCTATCCGTACTGGCACCAGCGCGGCTTCGCCGAACGGAACCCGCCGCCGGTCTAATTGGCGATGGTCAATCCGGCATCAGGTTTGCTGCTGGAAACGTGCATAGGGAGAGGCCGGGCCGGTCCCCCCAGGGACGGATAGGCACTCGTATTCGGATCGGGTTGAACTCGCTCGACTCGGTTTGTAGTGCGAGGCGTCGTGGGGCCGGCTCGTATGTATCCACGTACATGGAAGCCGAGGGCGATGAGCCTGTCGAATCCAGGGAGACGATGATGGGGCTCCGGGAAGAGATCCGAACCTGATGCGTACCGGCGGGCATACCCACGCCTGGATCAAGGGGGACCATCAGGCGGAGTACACCCTCGTCGGCCTCACGGACACACTGGCGGGCATCTCGACCTCCGCCGAATATCTCGCGAGGAAGCTCTGGCAAGCCGTATGTGACGGCGATGCCGAGGTGGCCGTCGGCTGGCCGGCCCGACTCGCGGCTGCGATCCATGCCCTCTCCCCGAGCTGGAGCGCCGAGGGCCTGACCCTGCTCGGCCAACTCTTGCCACCCGCATCCGGCATCGGAGGATCGATTCAGGGCAAGAACATCCCCGGACCGATCCCCGAATGGCTCAGCCGTCGGATCCCGGCCTCCGCCCGCCCGCGTTGACGTCGCGAGCGTCGCGGGCAGCGAACCCATCCCGTTTCCAGGCCGATTCGAATAGAATGGCCGGTCGGAGATCCGCAGTTTGAGGCCCGTCGAGGAGAGATCCATGGCGATCACCTACGAGGATGCGGTGGCGAAACTCCACGAATGGACGGACAGCCCGGCGCTGCGGACCCACGCGCGCGGGGTCGAGGCCGCGATGCGACGCGCCGCGCATCGCTACGGCGCCGGCGAGGCCGACGAGCCGCGATGGGCGATGACCGGGCTCCTGCACGATGCCGACTATGACCGATGGCCCGAAGAGCACCCGAGGCGGATCGTCGCGTGGCTCCGCGAGCAGGGCGAGCCCGAGATCGCCCAGGCCGTCGTCGCCCATTTCGATGCATCGGAAATCCCCGAGTTAACCACCCTCGACAAGTCCCTGCTCGCCTGTGACGAGCTGACCGGCTTCGTCATGGCCTGCTGCCTCGTCCGCCCCGATGGCATCCGCTCGCTCTCGCCATCGAGCGTCAAGAAGAAATTGAAAGACAAGGGGTTTGCCGCCAAGGTCAGCCGCGATGATGTCTACTCGGGCGTCGAGCGGCTCGGGGTCCCGCTGGAGGAGCACATCCAGCTCGTCATCGATGCGCTGGCCCCCCACGTCGAGGCGCTCGGGATCGGCGGGTCCGGAGGATCGTAGGAGCGGAATCCGCCCATCTCCCGTGGGTTGCCTTCAAGCCCCGTTGGTTCTTCGCAATCGGGCGCGATCTCCCGCAGGATTCCTCTGAACCCTCCCGAAGAAAGGTCTGCAATGGCGCGAACCTTGACGGGGCGACCAGTGTCGATTCGGCGGGAAGCACCTCGCGAATGGATCGGTTCAAACGAGAGGAATGGGAGACGATGACGACTCCGGCGGACTGGTGGCGGACATTCTTCTCGGGCGTGACCGTGGAATCCTGGCTGAAGGTCGTCATTCCCGAGCAGACCCGGCAGGAAGCGAGTTTCATCCGGGAGTCTCTCGGTGTCGCGCCACCAGCCAGGCTCCTCGACGTGCCTTGCGGCGGGGGACGTCACTGCCACGCTCTGGCCGACGACGGCTACGAGATGACGGGCGTGGACATCTCGGCGGAATCCCTCGATGCGGCGAACGTTCCGACCGGTGAACGGTCCCGGACGATCGCCTGGGAACATCGCGAGATGCGTGACCTCCCCTGGCCGGAGGCATTCGATGGAGCCTATTGTTTCGGCAACAGCTTCGGCTATCTCGATGAGGACGGCAACGCCGCGTTCCTCGTTGCGGTCGCGGCCGCATTGAAGCCGGGGGCCCGTTTTATCCTCGACACGGGGTACATCGCGGAATCCCTCCTACCCGTCCTGCAAGAGCGTGCCTGGTACCCGATCGGCGACATTATGATGCTGGCGCATCGACGTTACGATCCCGTCGAAGGACGGTTGTACGTCGAATACGCCTTCGTGCGCGACGGCACGATCGAGCGGAGATCGATGTCGGCGCGGATTCACACTTGCCGCGAGGTTTTCCGGCTCCTTGAACGAGCCGGATTCGCGGACTTGAAAGCATACGGTTCGCTGGCAGGGGAGCCATTCCGCCTCGGGTCGAATCGTCTGCTGATGGTCGCGACGAGGTCTTGAGATCGTCCCACGCTATAGGCTCCCCGAAGAACGGGGCGACGTGAGGCGATCCGTGTGGGATCGCCCCGCCCTTCGAATCGACAGATTCGATGGACCATCCGGCCAAGACTCAACCTGGTTGAGCTGGAGCCGGCTCGCTCTCCGCGACGGCACAGGCCGCCATCGGCGACTCGGTCGGCTGTGGGAAGAGGCCATCGATGATCGCCTTGAACCGAGCTCCAAGGGCGTCGACTTCCGCCTTCGGAAGGCCCCAGGTCATCAGCGAGAGGTAGAGGAAGTGGCCGCGGCCGGGGACAGTGGACATCTCGATATTCAGGATCGCCTTGTTCAAGCTCTCGACCATCGCTGCAAACGTCCTTCCCGGCACGTAATTCCTTACGTCCCCCTGGAGTACGTCGCCCTGACCGGTCACGAATCGGAAGGGCGTGCCGACGGCGATCTCGTCGAGGCTTCCCTCCTTGACGAGTCCGTCGGCGCTCATCAGTCGGACCCAGGCTTCGGCCGGAGTGATGCCCAGCACCGCGTAGAGGACCACGTTTCCCACGGGCTGACCGCGGTGGTTCTCCAGGTAGTGCTTCATCGTCTTGTGGAACAGGTCCCAGCCATAGAAAGTCCCGTCGTACTCGTGGTCCCAGTCCGGTCCCTCGCCGAACCCGGAGGCGACCATTCGGACGCGGGTGACGCCCCCTTCATGCTCGAGATACCAGTCGATCGCATAAGGCTCGGGCGGTTCGGACATCGTAGGCTGTCCGAGATCGGGCCGGACGGCCTCGGTGCGCAGGTGGACGCCCGGCTCCCAGACCGTGATGATCCCGGTCCCAATGGCGCCGCCGCCCCAGTCGATGCGATGATGGCCGCCGACGCCCTCGTCGCAAGTGGCCTCCTTGCAAAACCAGCGCGTCAGCTCTTCGCCGTCGGTGATCGCCCGCCAGACGGCCTCCGCCGGGGCCATCACCTCGAACGTCTTCTCGTACGATCGACCCCTCTTTGCGCTCATGATCTGGACTCCTCGGTCGGAGGCGGCAGCATTGCGGCGCCGGCGCCGAGCCGGCTCTTCTCCTCGGCCGCGGCCTCTTCGTCCGTCTTGGTGATCGCCGGATAGGCACCCAGCACGAATCGAAACCATCGCCCGTTCGACGCCCGCTCGCCGTGATACTTCACTGCCAGTTCGGTCACTTTCGCGGACAGCTCGCGCGTGAACGCGTCGCGGTCGTGGGCCGAGTCGAAGCGGACCTCGGTCTCGAGCGTGAACGTCGCCAGCGGCTTGCCGGCGCGGTCGGCGCGCCCCCTGAGGATTCCCAGGTCGCGCACGACCCTCGCCGCCGCGGCGACCAGGTAAGCCCACGAGAATTGGTCACGGTGCCGCCTCGAGTCGGGCTCCATGGCCCCCATCGCCTCCGGGCTGATCACGTACGACCGCGCGGTCGCTCGCATCACCCGCTCCTTCAACCCGCCCCGCCGACGCTCCTCGACGAACGCCACCACCCCCGCATCCTCCAGCGCCCGCAGGTGATAGTTCACCACCTGCCTCGGAACGCCCAACCGACGCGACAGACCGGCCGCCGAGTCCGGCTCGACGAGATGCTCCAGGACCTTCAGTCGCAACGGATGCCCCAGCAGGCTCGCCGCTTGCTCTGCCCCTCGCACCACATCCAGCGCCGGCAATCCAGACATCGATCCCTCCGCACTCGTCATGAACCAGGACAAGAATGCCATTGAAAAATTATTTTGTCAACTGCGAAGGGCAGGAGCGGCCATCCCGATGATCCGCGGCGGTGGTTTCCATTCCATTCTGGTCCGAACGACCGTCTCTCGGGCCGGCGGCTCCGTGGCTGCGAAGAGATCCTCGGGAATTTGATTGTGTACCGACGTTCACTATGATAGAATTCCGGGGTGTCATCCGATATCGGCCCAGCCCCGAGGAGATCGTCATGGTCCCGACTTTGTGCCGATCCGGCATACGGATCAATCGTTCGCCCATCGACCCCGGGGGCGGGGCTCGCTTATCTGCCCCGACCGATCCGGGCCAGGGTCTCGACGGTGAGCCGGTCATCGGCATGGTCGTCTTCCTGACGCACAAGCGTGAGCAAGCCGAGGCGATCCTCGACCGGAAAGGGGGGTGGCGTTGTCCCAAACTGCCGGTGCTGGATCGGGTGCTCAATGCGCTCCATGATCCGACCCGAGATGCGGATAGCGAACTGCCGTTCGGGCATGCCGCGTTGACCCGGGTCGCGGCCTGGCTCAAGGGCGAGGTCCGGTTTCACCGCTCGGCCTGACGACCTCGGGGACCGATGGACGGGGTCCAGGCGCGATGTATCCATCTCGGGCGGTGCCCGTTGGCCCGTTGGCCGCGTTGGCTGGACCTGAGGACCTGAGTGCTCGGGGCATTTTTGTTGGTTCTTTCAGGAAAACCAGCCAAACTATTGGAGACTTTAGCAAAGTTAGTGCAATGAATCGGGCTTGGAGCGAGCGCGATGCAGTACCTTCATGGTCGGCTGGCGTTTGGGGGCGCGCTGTTCGCGATGCATGTCCAGCGCCAGACGCTGCTCCAGATGCTCCTTAGTCCTGACGCTGTAGATACTGTTCTGCGCCTTGCGGAAGCGCCGGTTCGCCCTCTCCACCGCGTTACTCGTCGCTCCCATCAGCTTGTCATCCAGGAACTCCAGCGCCTTCTCCAGCAGCGGACTTTTCAACTGGTCCAGGCTCCTGCCCAGCTTCTTGAACCGCCGCACGCGCCTCAACCCCAGCCCCGAGTGGCCGTGGCCGGACGAGAAATCCCAGTCGATGCCGGCGCGCTACTTGTCGGGGCTGTATCCCCTGGAGGA
>JBKQHM010000635.1:0-5743 GCA_052148775.1 Isosphaeraceae bacterium
CTGCTGGAGCAGGACCACGCTGCCGCTGACGAGTGCTGTCGCGAAGCTGGTCCCTTCGACCGTGGCCGTGCCGGAGTCCCCGGAGGGGGCGGTCAATCCCTCGCCGGGGGCCGCGATCGTGGTGGACGATGCACCGCCGATGGAAGGGCCGAGCCGCTGGGCATCCGAAAGGAGATTGCCCGACAGATCGGTCGCCGTCACGCTGATGGTGCTGGCGACGATCGCCGCGAAGCCCTCGCCCTGCTGGCCGTTGAAGTTGTTCCCCGTGGCGGCCACCACCGGGATGTTCATCGCGGTGAGCTGGTTGATCAGGTTGGTGACCTGCTCGGCGGCCCCGCCGCTGGTGGCGAACCAGTTCTGGGCGTAGTTGTTCCCATCGGAAAGGGACATGTTCACGACGGTGATATTGTACTCGGCGTGATTATCGATAACCCATTGCAAGGCGCTGGCGATGCTGGTCAGGCTGGCCGAGTTGGTACTGTCGGTGACCCGCAGGGCGACGATGTCCGCGCCGGGTGCGACGCCCAGGTCGCCGGGATTGGCCGAGGCGATCAGGCCGGCGACGGCCGTCCCATGCTGCGAGGCGGTCGCCATGGGATTGGCAGTGCCGTCGGCAAAGTCGTAGCCGGCGATCACCTTATCGGCCGGGCCGAAGCCTCCGCCCAGGGCCGAATTGTTGTAATCGACGCCGGTGTCGATCACGGCCACCGTCATGCCCGAGCCGTTCACGTTGTACGTGGACCGGGCCTGGGCGGCGCCGATGATCGGGTCGTAGGCGGTCGTCGCCGTCGTCGTGGCCGCGAGGGTTCCCGCCGGCCGCTCTCGATGCTTGGCGACTGCGGCATCATACCGGACCAAGAGATGGTCTCCTCTCGCATGCGAGATGGCTTGGTGGCCCGTGCGAACGAGGCTCGATCGGTGATCGCGCGCCTCGGTAACCGCCTTGAAGGCAGGTGTCGATTGTATCCCCAAGCCGGTTGACAGGAGACACCGATCATCCAGATGTTCGATGTGAGGCCGATGTCGAAGGCGGCTTCGGCGACGGCTCTGGTTTACGGTCCATCCCATGAATCGTGTCTCCCTGGACGGCCGCCAAACCATTGGCTCTGGCCATCTCGCGAATCGGTTGTGAACGCTCTCCTTCCTTGGCGTGCCCGGATTTCGGCCGAATCAGTTCGGCCACCGGTCCGGACACGGAGACCCGACTCGATCGATGATCGAATCGGACCATTCAGAGCGCAAGCAAAGGTTGTTAGAGACGGACCACCTGTCGGCTTACGGTCGCATCCCAAGTTCTATCCCATTCAGACGCGGACTCCCCCCGCACCTCCGGGCGGTCGACCCGGGCGCGGAGAATCGACGGCCGCAAGGGGCATGAGGCGCGGACGAAGGACGCCCGTAACTCGGCCCCCGAGGACGGCGATTCGGACTGGACCTCCTGTGGCAGACCGGACGGAATCTTTCCGCCCGATCCATGGGGCGAGGGACCGGAAGTCCCTCCCCTCACCGATGCGGCTCCGATCGCATCGGGGCTCTCGACCGTCCGTGATCGGCCCTGCGGCGTCACCGGCGGATCGAGCCGCGGACGCCGTCTACCACTCGGTCTTGTGTCCCATCTTGAGACGACCTAGAGTGAAGGCGCCGTTGTCCGCGGGCTGGTCGAGAACACGTCTCGATCAGTGACCCTAGTATCGGACCGTTTCACGGGAGATATTCTTGGGAAACACGGAAATCATCGGGGTGATACCGGCCCGTTTCGCTTCGACCCGACTCCCCGGCAAACCCCTTCTATCCGCCACCGGGCGGCCGCTCATCCAGCACGTCGTCGAGGCCGCAAAACAGGCACGATCGCTGGGACGGATCATCGTCGCCACCGACGATATGCGCATCGCCGAAGCCGTGACCCGATTCGGCGGCGAGGTCGCGATGACCCGCGCCGATCATGCGACCGGCACCGACCGTGTGGCCGAGGTCGCCGCGAATCTCGGAGGGACCCGGATCATCGTCAACCTGCAGGGCGACGAGCCCGAGGTCTCCGGTGCCGCGCTCGATCGAGTCGTCGCGCTGCTGGAGGACGACCCGGAGTCGCCGATGGCCACGCTCGCGACCCCGATCCGATCCGAGTCGGTCTACCGCGACCCGTCGTGCGTCAAGGTCGTCTGCTCCCGCCGCGGCCGAGCCCTGTACTTCTCGCGAAGCCCGATCCCCTGCCACCGCGACGGCCTCCCCGAGCCGACATCGAGCACGCCACCGGTCGCCTACCTCCACCTGGGGCTCTACGCGTACCGTCGCGAGTTTCTCCTCGGGCTCGGTTCGCTGCCCCCCTCCCCCCTCGAGGCCGCCGAGAAGCTCGAGCAGCTCCGCGTCCTCGAAGCCGGCTACCCGATCGCCGTCGGCGTCGTCGACGAGCCCAGCATCGGCATCGACACCCCGGAGGACTATCAGCGGTTCGTCGAGCGATGGCGGCTCCGCGAGGGCGCGAAGTCCCCTTGAAAAGGCGCGGGCCCCCAGTTCAAATGAGTAAGCCGATGGGGAACAGGGATCGAGGTCCCACTCCCACAGCAACAAGGGTCGATAGAAAGCCGGATTCGTGATGTCGGAAGGCGAGAAGACAAAGCTCAGGGAAACCCTCCCCGAAATCACCCGCCAGATCGTCGAGACCTACGAGGAATGCGGGGCGATCCACCACCTGGGCCACTCCCCATTGCCCAGTTATCGGGAGGTCGTTGACATCCTCGCGGATTTGAGGGAGATCCTCTATCCCGGCTACGGTCGCCGACAAAACCTCCACCTCGGGAATGTGGCCTACCACGTCGGCGACCTGATCGACAGCCTCCACGATCGCCTCACGCAGCAGATCGCCCGCGCGTTCCGCCACGATTGCCGGGAACGCGACCTCGAGACCGATTACGAGTCGCGCGCGGGGGAACTCGTCGTCCGCTTCCTCGAAACGATCCCCGAGTTGCGGCACGTCCTCGCCGAGGACGTGCAAGCTGCCTACGAAGGCGACCCGGCGGCCAAGAGTCTGGTCGAGATCGTATTCTGCTACCCCGGCATGGCGGCGGTCACCGTCTATCGCATGGCCCACGAGCTCCATCGGCTAGGCGTCCCGCTGCTCCCCCGGATGATGACCGAGTACGCCAAGGGGAAGACCGGCATCGACATCCATCCCGGGGCCACGATCGGCAAGCGATTCTTCATCGATCACGGGACTGGAGTTGTTATCGGCGAGACCACCGAGATCGGCGACGGCGTCAAGCTCTACCAGGGCGTGACGCTCGGGGCGCTCAGCTTCCCCCGTGACGAGTCTGGCCAGATCCTCCGCGATGCCAAGCGGCATCCGACGATCGAGGATGGCGTCGTGATCTACGCCAATGCGACGATCCTCGGCGGCAAGACCGTCATCGGCCATCACTCGGTCATCGGCTCCTCGGCCTGGATCACGCGCAGCATCGCCCCGTACACCACCGTCACCATCGAGGACCCTCGGCTTCGCTACCGCGAAGGGAACGACGGGTTGTCGGATGACGATTATGCAAGGCGGATCAATTACCAGATCTGATCCGTCAAATGCGGCAATCCTGGAGAACAAGATGTTCGTGCCAGCTCGATACTTCAACGCCTTTCGGATGATCGTCAATTCACCGCGGTTCCTCGCCCCGCAACTCCTCCGAGGTCAGCAATTCATCCCAGTTCGAAACATCGAGAATGAGATCGATCAGGTGATTGAGACGATCCAGATCATCCAGGGACGAAATCTGCTCCAGAACTCGCTCATCCGGCGGCCCTATCTTCTTGCGGCCGAGCCGGACCAGAACGTCTCTCGCCTCCGCAGCGCGGCCCCTGGCCTCGCCCCTGGCCTCGCCCCTGGCCTCGCCTTTGACTTCGCCCTGAGCCTCGCCCTTGGCGAAGATGCCCTTGTAGACCGACGATTCCTCGATGCCTCGAATTCCCAGGATCATGCTAGAAATCCCCTCGGTGAGCTGTTCGACCTGACCTTCCGAATAGCTCAAGCCCATCAAGACTTTCGTGGCCGCCCACAGCGTCTCCTGCAGTTCGGCACCGGCTTCGTGTTTCAAGCGCTCTGCCACCACCGTCAGGATGTCAGGTAACTGCTCGGGCACCACGTTTGACACCGGCGCCAGCGGTAGCACGGACAGCCCCGCAGTGAGGAGACTCGCCGCCTGCTGCTCCCAGACCCGGATGATGTCGTATGAAAACCAGAGACACCGACGCTTCCCGGGAAATTCCTCCTCGTAGGTCCCTGTCAGGTCGGGACCATCGGCTGCGTCTCTCAGGAGCACCACCACGGTCCACACGGGCACGCGGTGGCGATGGCGTATGAGGGTATTATACCAATGAGCCCGCTCGGGCAGGGACAGGTCCCGGCCGGCCAGGATCTCCACATGAATGATCGTCGGTCGCGGACCACCGATCCGGACCACTTTGTCGGCCTCGGCGGTGACCGTCGAGACGTTCGAGTCGATCACCTCGACCAGGCTGGCGTCCGGGAATGTGATTCCCAGAAACTCCAGCCAACCCGCCGGCCCCAGGTCGATCAGCTCCCGCGTTGTCGCATCGAACGGCTTGGACACCGTTAGCCTCCTTGAGCGAGCTCTCGATGCCTCTCAATCTGATGAGAGTGACTACAAAGAGCCTCACGATGCCTCCAGCTCGATCGGCACGGCGGCATCGCCCTCCGCCTTGCCTGGCGGAGAGACCCGGTCGAGCAAGACCGCGACGGTCATGTCCCCGAGTACGTTCGACGTCGTCCGCAAACGGTCCAGCAGCCAGTCGACCGTCAACAGGATCGGGATCTTGTCCACGGGCATCCGGACCGCGGAGAAGATCAGCGGCATCGTCACGAAGCTGCCCGAGGGGATACCGCCGGCCCCGACGCTGGCGATCAGCGTCGTCAGCATGATCAGGATCTGGTCGGCGAGGGACAGCTCGAATCCGAGGGACTGGGCGATGAACAGCACGGCGGTCGCCTGGTAGAGCGCCGTCCCGTCGTTGTTGAAATTCGTCCCGATGCACGCCGTCAACTGGCTGGACCGTCGCGAGATGCCGAGCCGTTCGAGCGCGCGCAGTGTGATCGGGATCGTCGCGGCGGTGCTGGCCGTACTGAATGTGTTGGCCATCACGTTCAGCGACCCGCTGAGGAACCGGGTGGGCGACATACGCGCGAACAACGCCATCTGGAGCAAGTACCATGCGACCTGGATCAGCAGGCCGAGAGCGACCACCACGATCAGCCAGATCAACGACTGGAATATACTCATACCCTCCTTGTGCCCCACGCTGGCGGCCACGATCCCGAAGACCGCGATCGGCGCCAGGGCCACGACCCAGAGCAGGACTTTCATCAGCAGTTCGAAGCCGATGGTCAGGAGGTCACTGACCACCTGAAACGACGTCTCGCCCCGCGCCTTCTGGCTGTCCCGGATCTTGACCAGTCCGATCCCCAGCGCCAGGGTCAGCACGACGAGTTGCGCCAGGTGGTTCTGAGTGAATGGCTCGCCGACACTGCGAGGGATGAGGTCCAGGAGCAACTCGGAGATCGTCTTCTGAACCGGTGCTTTCCCAGAGGCGCCCGGCTCGCTCAGCGCGGCGCCCAGGCCCGGACGGATCAGGTTGGACAGGCTCAGGCCGATCACCATGGCAACCAAGGTATTGATCAGGTAGAAGACCATCATGAGCCCGCCAAGTCGACCATGCCAGGCCGGGTCGGAAATGCGGGCCA
>JBKQHM010000636.1:0-23115 GCA_052148775.1 Isosphaeraceae bacterium
CCTGGAGCTGGGCGGGGACGGTCCTGGGCATGCTCCTGCTCATCGGCCCTCTCCTCGCGACGCGCGCCCTCCACCCGTTGGCGTCGGTCGCCCTGGCGATCGGCCTCGGTTTTCGACTCTGGCGCGGGACGCTTCGCGCGATCACCGGCCGGCGTCGCCTCTCCTACTGGGGCGCGGGAATCGGGATCCTGGCACTGTCAGCGTGTTTGCTTCCCCGCTCCAATGCCGCCGTCCCCACCCCGAAGTCGGCTTCGTCGCGACCCGTGGCCGGCTCGCCCAATCTGCTCTGGATCGTCGTGGACACCCTCCGGGCAGATCGAATGAGCGTCTATGGATATGAACGGAAGACGACGCCCGAGCTCGAGGCGTGGGCGAAGGAGGGGATCACCTTCGAAATGGCACGCTCGGCGGCGCCCTGGACATTACCTTCGCACGTGACCATGTTCACCGGCCTCTGGCCGTTCGAGCACGGCGCCCGGATCGATCGTGCGTACTCCGGGACCTCTCCGACCCTGGCCGAGCATCTGCGTGCCCAGGGCTATCAGACGTCCGGGATCGTGGCCAACGTCCGGATCTGCAACACCGCCTATGGCCTGGGGCGTGGGTTCGACGATTACCTCGACTATCCCTGCAACCAGGAGATCAGCCTGAAAGCGATGATGTATAACTCGTCGCTGGGAAGCGCGGCGATGGAGATGGGCCGGCGGATGCTCCTGCCGATCCCCGGGCCGACTCCCTTCGGACTGATACGCACCGCACGCGAGATCACCGCCGACGGACGCTCCTGGCTGGATGGAGGCTCCCGGAGCAGCCTGGGCGAGACTCCCGGCTCGCACCGGCCGTTCTTCCTCTTCCTGAACTTCATGGATGTGCATGGCCCTTACCTGCCTCTTCCCGGCGCGGATCGCCGATTCTGGACCGGCCCGAACCCCGCCAAGCCGCTCGCCTCACCGGGACACGGCTGGAACGCCCTACGAGCTCGCGACGTCGCGCCGCCCGAGCAACGCGGACAACGCGAGCGAGAACTGGAGGATGTCCGCCGCCGGCTCGGTGATCTTTATGACCAATGCCTTTATGGCCTGGACGCCGAGATCGGCCGCTTCCTCCGCGAATTACGCGAAGGAGGCCGGCTGGCCAACACCTGGGTGGTCATCACCGCCGATCACGGGGAACACTTCGGCGAGCATGACCACTTCGGCCATGGGTCGAGCCTGTACAACGAGCAGACTCACGTTCCCCTGATCCTCATCCCTCCCCTTGGTGCTCGAGGGGATGCCAGCGACCCCTCGGCGACGCTCCGCGGACGACGGGTCGGCGCTCCCGTCTCCCTGCGCGACTTGCCCAGGACAATGACCGAATTGCTCAACGCCGGCGCCCAAAACCCTTTCCCCGGTCGCAACCTCGCCCACGCCTGGGACGCGGCCGGCCCCGTACGGGCCGAGCCGATCCTCTCCCAACTGGAGGATGCCCACCTCGCCGGCGAGGACTTTACCCCAGATCAGGCGACCAGGATCAATTCCGTGCTCGACGAGGATTACGTCCTGATCGACTCCGGCGGCAAGCCCCCCGAACTCTATGCCCTGGAGGATCGGAAACAGCAGCGGAATCTGGCCGATGATCCCGCCCAGCGATTGCGCCTTGAACGGATGCAACGCACCATGGCCACCCTCCGACGCGCACCCGGTCATCCGTGAGCCGCCGATCCGGTGCGACTGGGATGAGCGACGGCATCTGATCGATCGTCGGCGTCCCTCCCTGCGATGACGTCGGGCGTGGAAATCACGCGCCGCGCGTGAGAGCCCCCTTTCGGGGAGTCACCACGCGGCGGGCGATCAAGCCCGGTCGTACTCACTCGTCGGCGCCGGGCGAAGTCCGGCGGGTTCCCGCCGGCGCCCGAGATCACGTCCCCTGCTGGGACCCGGAACGGGTCGCATTGTAGACCGCCTCGGCCACCGACAGGGCGGTGACGCCGCTCGGGTTCCGATGGCCTTGATAGCTGGTGTTGAACGAGACGAAGACTCCGCTATCCGACCTGGGGTGGAGGATGAGCTCGGAGGAGAATCCGGGGACCTGTCCGCTCTTGGTGACCTCGGTGAGCCCCTTGCTGGTATCGGTCACCGTGTCCCATCCCAGGCCGCGCAGGTCGTCGGTGGCGGGTGTCCCGTATTGCGGCGTCGCTGTCGCGCTCCACATCAGGTCGTACGTCGCGGGAGAGAGGAGGCGGCCGCTGAGAAGGGCCGTCATGTACGTGGCCATGTCCTGGGCCGTCGAGACCATCCCGGCGGCGGCGTACATCGCCACTCCGTTCTGGACCTCGGCCCTCGGCCACCTCCCGTGCCTGGGTGTGTCATAGCCAACGGCCTGGTTCGGGACCGTGGCGGACCCGCCCAGCTCCTGGGTCTCGGACATCCCGAACGGTTCCAGGATCTGGTCCTGGACGAAGGTGCCGTACTTTTCCCCGGTCCACTGCTCGATGAGTTCGCCGAGCAGGTCGTAGTTGGCGTCGCTGTAATCGCTTTCCGTACCCGGGGTGAAGAGGAGGCGATCGTTCGCGATCGATCTGAGCTGGGCCTGCCAGGGCTGGGGGCCCCCCACATCCGGGATGCCGCTGGTCATGTCGAGCAGCTCCATCGTGGTGATCCCCGACCACTTTCGGGGCAGCTTGAAGGTCGGCGTATTGTGCAAGTAGTCACCGATCGGGGCGTTCAGGTTGAGCGGGTGTGACGTGCCCTGGCTCTCCTGGTACAGCATCAGGACCCCGAGCGCGGTGAAGGTCTTGGTCACGGAACCAATGTCAAACTCGGTGTTGGCCTCGACCGGCGAGCCGTTCGCCACATCGCTGACCCCGTAACCTTGCGTGAGAACGACCTGCCCGTGCTTGACGATCGCCACCGAGATCCCGGGGAAATCGCCCTGATCCAGGTAAGGTTTGATGACCGCCGCGACGCGGTCGGTCAGGTCGGACGACGTGGTCGAGTCCGCCGCATGTGAGTGGCCGGAGGCCATGAGCAGGCGCGAATCGAGCGCCTCGAGTACCGGCCGCGCATGCCGCCGTTCGCGCCGTCCGGCCCGATCGGACGCCCGGGACGGAACCGATCCGGCCCAAGGTTCGGACGAAGAGCGTAAGCCCTGCCATCGCGCGAAGAGACGCATCAATCTTTCCTCTGGAAATCGTCGAGGCCGAGTACGGTCCGGGCGCCTATCGAAGCGTATGGCTAGCAATCCGGGGCCACCGCAGAGACCGGGCTGGAATGCGATGATGGGCAACAAGGAATCGCTCGCCGCTCAGATTCGGCGCATCCATCGAGAGATGTCCTGGCCGGATCCGTGCGAGTCCGGAGCGATAAGCCGGTCAACCGCCGAGATCGTGCCGTCTTTCGCTTCGATTTCATGGTACCACCCAGATTGCGCACCTCGATCCTTCGAGCGGACGATAACGACAAATTCGTCCGTCAAAATGTAATCGAGTGAGCGAAACTTGGAGATCAGGAGCGTTCTTACAAAGCTTAACCGATTTGCGGGCAAAATGTTAAGACAGGAAATCTGGGTAATTTTTTCGGAGCAACGTCGATTGGTCCAAGTATCTAATCTGATTGGATTTAAGAAATTCACGCCACAAACAAAGTCCATGACCCATCTGACATTTCATTGAGTATAGAGCCTGAGGCTCTTTTCCCTATTCGAGCGGCCGTGCCGTCCATCAGAACCGTCCGAAACATGGTCCTGATCTGGCGGGGCCAGGTCGACCAATCGAGGTTGATCTTTTCCATGGTATCGGTAGCCTGTGCGCCGTCGATGCCGATCTTCGCCGCCGGGGTCTCCTCCCATTGGGGAAAGGAGGGGATCGCCACCGACTTTGAACTCGGCGGGCCGGAGAATCCGATGAATGAGGAAAAAGCTTCGGATTGAGACAGCCCTCGCATCGCACTGCCAGGCACTCGCCCGCGCCCTGAGATGAGGGTTAGTCGAAATCGGGATGGTCGGGGCGTCGGCCCGTCGCGATCGGATGGGCCGGCGGTCATCGCGAGCCGACGGTGCGGGAGACGTTACCGTAAGCGACGAGGACGGTTGAGGAGACGACGATGCATGGCCAGGATCAACCCTCTGAGCGAACTCCCCACCTCGCACCGGCCCTGACCGCGTTGATCCTGGGCATTGTCGGACTGTCGGCGTTCGGAGCCTATGCCCGGTCCCTGGAATATCGATCGATCGCGGCACTCGCGGCGAACGAAGCGATTTTCGAACGCGATGGTCAATTCGCCCCGGTCAAGAACCAGGGCTCGGCCCTGCAACAGGCGGCCCTGGACTCCGGCTCCTTGCTGATGGTTTACGGCAGCTCGGAGCTGAACCTGCAAGCGGCCTACAATCGGCCTTTTCACGCGACCAATGTGTTCCGCGATCGCCCCACGGGCTTCACGATCTTCCCCGTGGGCAAGGCGGGGACGACTTGCTTGATCATCCTGCAAAAGCTCGCCGCGCTCGACCCCGCGCTCCGGGGGCCGAAAGTCGTGGTGTCCCTGTCGCCTTTCTGGTTTTTCGAGAGGCTCACGGCCCGGGCGGACGCGTACGCCGGCAATTTCTCCGACCTGCACGCCGGCGAGCTGGCCTTCGATACGCGATTCAGTCTCCGGCTCCGGCAGGATGTGGCGCGTCGGATGCTCCAGTTCCCGACGACCGTGGCGAATCGACCGCTCCTCAAGTTCGCCCTGGAAAGCCTGGCCGATGGCTCGCCCCTCAGCCTCGCCTGCTATGACGCGGTCCTTCCCCTGGGAATCATGCACGACGCGATCCTCCGCTACCAGGATCACTGGAGCGTGGTCTGTTACCTCTGGAAACACCCCGCAAGAACCGCTTCCCCGACATCCAGTCGCCCCGCGGGGCCGTTGGATTGGCCGATGCTGCACCGCCAGGCGGACGCATTGTACCGTGCTCATTCTAACAACAACGAGTTCGGGCTGGATAACGAAAAGTGGGACGGCGAGCTCCGCCAGCAAACGCTCCAGTTAAAGAACAACCGGTCGGACGAGGCTTTTCTCAGCACAATGGAGAGGAACCAGGAATGGGTCGATCTGGAGCTTCTGCTACGCGAGTTGAATGAACTCGATGCCCGGCCGCTCCTGTTGAGCATGCCGATCCACGGCGGCTGGTATGATTATTGCGGGATCACGTACACCGCCCGAAGGGCCTATTACGAGAAGCTACGCGCGATCAGTGCGCGATATCGCACGCCGGTCGTCGACTTCGCCGATCACGATGCCGACCAGTCGTTCTGCCACGATACCATGGGGCACCTCGCTCCGAGCGGTTTGGTGTACTACAACCAGATCTTCGACGGTTTTTTCCACGACGCGATCCCGCGCCAGTCCGACCTCCCCGCCCCTGTGCCCGTGGCGAGCCGTGGGACCAAAGCCGGTCTCCCAACCCGGTCAACCTCCAGGACCCAACCGCCCTAGAGCGTGTGATGAACTGTCAGCCGGTAGATCCCGTTGTTTCCGGCTGTAGCCGGGGTCTGTGACCGGGACCAAACGCCCGGCCGGAAAGATCATGGCTACGGAGGAGAGCCCGGCCTCGCAGAGGCCGTCTACAGAAGAGAGTGAGGTTCATAACACGCTCTAGGAAGGTCGCCAAGAGCCGTCCTCCGCGGCGGTGATGCGAGGCAGGGCGTCCAGGAAGTGCCCCGAACCAACCCTCGAGGGTGGAGGAGTAAGAGCCATGAATCCTCTAGATCAACGTGACAATGATCGCGTCTTGTTGAGCAAATGGTTCGCGCGACCATGGGCCCGATTCGCGGCGCTGACGCTTTACTACCTGGGAATCTTGGTGGCGCTGGTCGCACTCTACGGACAAGGGGACTTCTCCACGCCCCCTTTCATCTACCAGAATTTCTAGGGAATCTCTCGTGAAAATCATCGAGCACATCGATCAATGGGGCAGAACGACCCCGGATCGCCCGGCCTACATCAGTGGGGGGCGAACCCTCACCTATGGGGAGTTGTGCCGCCGGTCCGACGCCCTGGCCGCCCACCTCGCCGGGTCGCTCGCCGAGAAGGCGCCGGTGGTCGTCCTGGGACACAAGGAGCCGGAACTGATCGTCGCCTACCTGGGCGTCATCAAATCCGGGCGTGCGTATGTGCCGGTGGATACCGCCGTGCCCCCGCAACGGATCGAGCGCATCGCGACGGCCAGCGGCGCCCCGCTCATCCTGACGCCGGATAAGGTCACCGAGCTCTCCAGCGGACAGGAACCGGCCCCTCCATGGCGTCTCGGAACAGACGATCATTACTACATCATGTTTACCTCGGGCAGCACCGGGGAGCCCAAAGGGGTGCCCATCACTTACGGTTGCCTCCAGAGTTTCCTCCGGTGGATGCTGGCAGAGCATGCATTCGAAGAAGGCCGGGAGGTCTTCTTGAACGTCGTCCCCTACTCGTTCGACGTTTCCCTCATGGATACCTACCCCGCCCTGTTGACGGGAGGTACGGTGACCAGCGTCACCAAGGCGGAGGTCGCGAACCCGAGGCAACTGTATCAGCTCCTGGCTACCTCGGCATTGACAACCTGGGTATCCACTCCCTCTTTCGCTCAGATGTGCCTGGTCGAACCCAAGTTCCAGCAGGACATGCTGCCGAGGCTCAGGCGGTTCCTGTTCTGCGGCGAGACGTTGGCCCCGGAAATCGCTTCTCAGCTCCTGGACCGCTTCCCGGCTGCGGAAGTCTGGAACACCTACGGTCCCACGGAGGCGACCGTGGCCGCCACCTCGATCCGGATCACGCGAGCGATCCTCGACCGGTACTCCCCGTTGCCGATCGGTTACCCGATGCTGGGCGGGCGCGTCGTGGTGATGGACGAGCATCGGCGCGAGCTGCCGGCGGGCGAGCGGGGGGAGATCATCATCTCCGGCCCCAACGTCAGCCCCGGCTACCTGAACCGGCCCGAGTTGAACCAGACTGCATTCTTCCGACTGGACGGCCAACGGGCCTACCGGACCGGCGACTGGGGCCGCTACCGCGACGGCATGCTCTTCTTCGAGGGCCGGATCGACAACCAGCTCAAGCTTCACGGCCACCGCATCGAGCCGGCGGATGTGGAGGCGAACCTGCGGGCCCTGGCGGGGGTCCGCGATGCCGTGGTCCTGCCGGTGCTCAAGCAAGGGAGCGTCGATTCCCTGGCCGCCTTTGTGATCCTGAATGAGCCGCCCTCACGCTCGGAGTTCCAGGTCGCCTGCGACCTGAAAGCCCAGATGATCGAGCGTCTGCCCGCTTACATGATCCCTCGGAGGTTCTCCTTCATGGAAAGCTTTCCGATGAACGCCAACGGTAAGGCAGACCGCCGCAGGCTGGCCGAGGCCCTGACATGATCCCGTACTCGGATTTCCTCTATTTCGGCATCCTCCTGTACATCGCCCTGCCGACCTTGCTGATCAGGCGATGGCTCGGGTTCTCGCGCGCGTGGGTCTTGTTCGTTACCGCGGCGATGCTGATCGTCCAGTACGGGACCATCACGCATCTCCTGCCGGTATCCGCTCTCGAGGGACTTCGCGACACCGGCGGCTCACCGTTCTCGGGCGGGCTGGCGGAGGTCCGAGCGATCTGGGTGGTGATGGCCTGCGGCCTCTTCCAGTGGACCCTGGCCCAGGCTTTCCTCTGGATGAGGACGCGCAGCTCCTGGTACTGGCCCTTCCCCGTCGCGTTGTTCTTGACTCTGCTCCCCCTGGTCGGGGCCCGATTCCTGCCGATGGCCATCCCAGGAGCCCAGCTCGGGTTCCTCGGGATCTCCTACGTGACGTTCCGCAGCCTGGACGTCATCTTCGGCATCCGGGACCGGCTGATCGTTTCGCTCCCGGCCGGCCAGTTCCTGGCCTTCCTCTTCTTCTTCCCGACGATCTCATCGGGCCCCATCGACCGTTACCGCCGGTTCAGTCAAGACTGGAATCGCCCGCGTACCAAGGCGGAATTCTGGAAGGATCTGGACTACGCCGTCCATCGCGTGTTCACGGGCTTTCTGTACAAGTTCATCCTGGCGGCCTTGATCAAGACCTACTGGATCGACCGCCTCGCCAACGACGGATTCCTCAACACCCTGTCGTACATGTACGGTTACACCCTCTACCTGTACTTCGACTTCGCCGGCTACAGCGCCTTCGCCGTCGGGGTCAGCAACCTGCTGGGGATCCACACGCCCGAGAACTTCAACCGCCCCTTCCTCGCCGGCAACATCAAGGACTTCTGGAACCGATGGCACATCAGCCTCTCCACCTGGCTTCGCGATCACGTGTACATGAGATTTATGTTGGCCGCCGCCAAGGGCCGCTGGTTCGCCGGCAAGTACACGGCCTCGTACCTCGGCTTCTTCCTCACGTTCGGCTTGATGGGGCTATGGCATGGGATCGAGCCCTACTACTTGCTCTACGGCCTGTACCACGGGACGCTTCTGGTGGGGCATGACCTGTTTACCCGATGGAACAAATCACGGCAGGTGTGGAAAAAGGGGCCGATGTGGCGAGCGATGGGGACACTGGTCACGTTCCACCTGGTCTGCCTGGGATTCCTCCTCTTCTCCGGCAGGATCGGCCCCACGTGGAAGCCGACCAGCTCCGTCCCACCGGAGACCCGGAAGGCTGCGCCTGCGCATGTGGCTGCCCCCGCGTCGAGTGATGGCCAGACCAACAGGAATTGGGCATGGCATCCCGGCCGGCCAGATCTCCTTATCAAAGTGGAGTGAGCCGTCCCGGCGATGAATCCGAACGACCCGCAGTCCTGTCGCGTGACAGTCCTGCCGGACCGACGATCGAATGGTAGACGACCTGGCTGGAGGCATTCTTCCGATGACGATTTCTGATCGCGTACTGGATGTGCTTGTCGGCGTTTCCGAGATCGAGGGCGTGCGACACGACCCCGACGTTCGTCTCTACGACCTCCAGATCCTGGATTCGATGAAGACCGTCGAGCTGATCGTCGCGTTCTCGTCCGAGTTCGGCGTCGAGATCTCGCCTGCGGAACTCGACCTCGAGGAGTGGGCGACGCCCCGCAAAATCATCTCCTACATGGAACGCAAGGTCGCCGCCTGAGGATACCGCGCCTACCCCGAGCGTCGTCGGCTCTGCTCCTGATCAGCATGGAGAATCGAGGCGAGTCTGCCTATGTCCTCGATTCTCATCTCAAATATTCTCGCGCAGGCGGAGGGATTGGCTTAATCAGCCTCCAGAGACAGAACACATGAGGCGGATGCGGCCACCCGCTACGGTAGCCAATCACGGCCAAGATCCAGAACCCGATGGTCAGGATGACACTGACGACCGGCCCGGCAATGGCCATGAGGCATTCAGTCCCCGCCGAAGCAGGCTCGTCCCCGAGCTCGGCAACCCCTCCGAACAAGAAGAGAGTGATTCCGCGGATCGGCATGCCACGGGCGCGAGCAACGACGGCATGTCCCAGCTCGTGGAGCAGGATGCACGCGAAGAATGCCAGGGCCGTGACCAGTCCCATGGCCCATTACTCGCCCGGCGCCAGCTCATGGGGGGCTACGGGGAAGTAATCGTGGAGGATGGTTGGAACCGCAGACGCGAGGCTCAAGGTCAGCAGGGCGAGAATGATCAACCAACTGGCATCCACGGTGATCGGGATGCCCAGTAAGCGAAACAGCCGCCAGCGCGTGCCGAACATCAGACACCTCCTGAGGTGAAAACGTCAATCGGTGCATCATCTCATCGCCTCCTGGTTGAGTCTTTCGGCCGTGAAACCCCTTCATTGGCAATTCTTCCCATCACGAAGACGGCTTCCCCGTGCGCTGACGCGCCATGAGCAGGGCGAGCGCGCACGAAGCCATCCGACTCATGGTTCCGTCCGCTCGGCTGGTCAGGGCAATGGGCACGCGCGCGCCGAGTACGATACCCGCCGGCAGGGCCTCGGCCAGATACTCGAGCGGTTTAACCAGTATGTTGCCGGATTCGAGGTCCGGGACCACGAGGATGTCGGCCCGGCCGGCCACCGGCGAAATGATGCCCTTGATCTCTGGCGGAATCGCCGACCTTGATCTCGTCGAAGGTCCGGTTCTCGATGTAGTCCATGGACGCGTCCCTCGATCTTGATTCCGGCCATCGCGCGGGCTGAATGCTGTCTTGCCCAGGCGTCGTGGGTGACGGCGAGTTCCCCCGTTATCCGACGACTACGCCGGCGACTTGAAGGCCGTTCTTCCGGCGAAACGGGCCGAGGCTTCAAGCTGCCACTCAATCCGTAACAACCGGTTGAACTTTGCGACTCGTTCACTCCGACAGCCCGAGCCCGTCTTGAGATGTCCGGCTCCTACTGCCACGGTCAGGTCGGCAATCGTAGTGTCCTCCGTTTCTCCTGAACGGTGGGAGATGAAGCAGTTGTAGTTGTGTTTTGTGGCAAGTTCGATGGTGTCAAGCGTCTCTGTAATCGTACCGATCTGATTGAGCTTAATGAGAATCGAATTGGCGACGCCCGCCTGTATGCCCTTCGCCAGAATCGCCGGGTTCGTGCAGAAGATGTCGTCCCCCACGAGTTCCACTTTCTCGCCGAGTTCGTCGGTCAGCGCTTTCCATCCGCTCCAGTCGTTCTCCGCCATACCGTCCTCCAGGAGCACGATGGGGTACTGGCGAACCCATGACGTCCAGAGGGCGACCATTTCCTCGGACGTTTTCCTCGATTCGCCGGACTTGAAGAACAGGTATTGGCCGTTGTCCCACATCTCGCTGGTTGCCGGATCGAGGCAGATCGCAATGTCGTCTCCCGCCTTGTAGCCCGCCTTTGTGATTGCCTCCAAGATGACTTCGACCGCCTCGACGTTGGACTTCAGGTCGGGAGCGAAGCCGCCCTCGTCGCCGACGCCGGTGCTGTAACCTTTCTTCTTCAAAATCCCTTTCAGGACGTGAAACGTCTCCATCCCCATGCGAATCGCCTCGGCGAACGATGGGGCATGGTGGGGAGCAATCATAAACTCCTGAAAGTCCACCGTGTTGTCGGCGTGCTTGCCACCGTTGATGACGTTCATGCACGGGACCGGCAGGAGCGAAGCGTTGCTGCCACCGAGGTACCGATACAGCGGCATTCGGAGCGAGTTGGCGGCGGCTCGTGACACGGCCATTGAGACAGCAAGGATTGCATTCGCCCCCAGCCGTGCTTTATTCGGGGTTCCGTCCAACTCGATCATCAGGCGGTCAATGCCCCGCTGATCGAGGGCATCTTGACCAACCAGCAACGGGGCGATCTTGGACTCGACGTTCTCGACGGCGTTCTTCACGCCTTTGCCACCGTAGCGTTTCTCGTCGCCGTCCCGAAGTTCGACGGCCTCGCGCTCTCCGGTGGATGCCCCGGACGGCACAATCGCCGAGCCAACCGTACCATCCTCCAACGTGACCTGCCCTTCAACGGTCGGGTTGCCTCTGGAATCGAGAACTTCGTGTGCCGTGACATGCTTGATGAACACCTTGTCGGTCCTTTCTGGTCCTCAACGGGCAAGATCTGTGAGCAATGTGATCAACGCCGATGGGATTGCCTTAGGCTCGGCCCAGGTTTGCTCGAACGGGGTCAGAACCAACTGGCCGTGGATTTCGCCGACCATCTTGCCTGACTGCCCCTCCAGGAGGGCGTCTACTGCACCGGCCCCCAACCGACTGGCCAGGATCCGATCGCGGACGGCAGGAGCACCGCCACGCTGCAAATGCCCCAAGACGAGAATCCGGGTGTCAAAGGGTGATCGCCGCTCGGCGATCTCCTGTTGGAGCTTGTGTACGCCACCCACGGTCGCGCCTTCGGCCACGATGACGATCCAGGAGGTCTTTCCGAGCCCACGCTCCTTCTCGAGTCGTTGGAGGATGTCCTCGATCGTGACCGAGAGCTCGGGGATCAGTACGGCATCAGCACCTGTCGCCAGTGCCGAGTACAGGGCGATCTGTCCACTCCGACGGCCCATGACCTCGACCAGGAAGAGTCGTTCGGTCGCATCCGCCGTGTCTCGAATCTTGTCCACAGCCTCCGCGGCGGTGCTCACGGCGGTGGTGAAACCGATGCTGGTGTCGGAACCGCAGAGGTCGTTGTCGATGGTCCCGGGACAGCCGATGATCTGGCCATCCCAGTAGCGGGCGAGCGCCAGACAGCCGCGGAAGGTGCCATCCCCGCCGATAGCCACCAGGGCATCGATCTCATGCCGGCGCAAGATCTCAACCGCGTCCCGCTGGCCTTCTTCGGTCTCGAATCGTTCGCAACGGCTGGTATGCAGGATCGTGCCGCCTCTCTGGATGATGTTGGACACACTGCGCATGTCCATCTGAAAGTCATTCAGGCCCAGGGAATTCAAGAACGCCTCCTCGAATAGACCCTCGTAGCCTCGCCGGATTCCTATCACCTGATGTCCACGTGGAATCGCAGTCCGCACCACAGCACGAATACAGGCATTCATGCCGGGAGCATCACCGCCGCTTGTTAATAATCCGATACGCAAGGGTTGAGACTCCTCGCCGACGGCTCATACATGGTGGGAATTCATTCCGCGCAGGTTCTCTTCCAGAGCGACCCGTAAGAGGACTGCGATCGTTCGGAGGGCGGCTGCGAGCCCGCCCTCGGCCGTCGGCGACAGCCCTTCGCCCACTGCAAGGTCCGTCGCTGGCACCGTGACCAACCACGCCCGAGGGTGTGAACCGAAGGCCGCCCGTGCGAGAGCGAGCAGGGAGCACGGGTTGCTCGCGTGCCCGAGTTCCAGGCCGAGGACCGCGGGTTCGATCGGCAGGACGCGCACCCCTTCGCCGTCGTCCTCGAGTCGGGCATCCACGAAGATGGCGAAACGGGCGGCCGAGAGTGGTTCGGCCAGCTCTGGGGTAAGCTGCTGCGCCTCCATCGCCAGCACGCCCGGCAGTCTCCAACCTGCGACGGCCGCCGCGGCGCGCGGCCCGGCCGAGTCATCGGAGCGAAGCGAGCTACCGTAGCCAATAACGATGATATTCTCGCAGATAGACTCTGATGGGATTTCCATGTTCTCAATCCCTCCAGACCTCGTCGCGGATGGTCCCATCGGGACCGACGAGCTGCACATGCAGCCGCATCATGCCCACGGCGTGGGTCGAACAACTCAGGCAGGGGTCGAACGCGCGGATGCCCGCCTCGAGGCGATTCAGGATGCCCTCGGGGATCGGGATGCTCTTGACGAAATGCCGGGCGATCTGGGCCATGGTCCGGTTCATCGCCAGGTTGTTCTGGCCCGTCGCGATGATCAGGTTGACCTTCCGGATCAGGCCGTTTTCGTCCACGCGGTAATGATGGAATAATGTACCGCGCGGCGCCTCGCTCACGCCGACGCCATCTTGCATGTTGATTCCTGCATGGGATCGGAGGCGGTCCGAAAGCAGGTCTGGGTCGTCGAGCAGATGCTCGATGGACTCGACCCCGGCCAGGATCTCGATCAGGCGGGCGTAGTGGTACCAGAACGACGAATTCACCGTGCGGCCGCCGCGCTGGCGATACTCCTCGAGCTCTCGGTCGGCGAGCGGCGTACCGATCTGCGTGCACACGTTGAGCCTCGCCAGCGGACCGACGCGGTAGATACCCTCCGGGTACCCGAGAGGGAGGTAGTAGGGCGATTTCAAGTAGGAGTCGGGCTCGACCGTTTCCCCGATGAAGTCGCGGTAGCGCGCCGCGTCGAATCCGTCGGCGACGATGTGGCCTTCGGAGTCCGTGACGCGAATCCGGCCGTCGTAGTGCTCCCACGACCCGTCGGGACCGATCAGGCCCATGAAGAGGGTCGGGAAGTTGCCGAACGTCTCGGACTCTTCGCGAAAGCGGCCCAGGAGATCCTTGAAGCGGACCAGGGCGGCCTGCACGGTCGCCTTCGCCTCGGGGATGCGGGCGCGAATCCGCTCACGGTGTTCCGCGGTCAGGGGCTCGCGCACGCCGCCAGGGACCGACCACGCTGGGTGGATCCTTCTGCCCCCCAGAGCCTCGATAATCTCCTGGCCGAACTGGCGCAGTCGGATTCCGCCGCGAGCCACCTCGGGTTCGGCCGCGATGAGACCGAAGATGTTTCGGCGGGCCGGGTCGCTGTCCATCCCGAGCAGGAGGTCGGGGGCACTGAGATGGAAGAAGCTCAGCGCGTGGGACTGTACGATCTGCGCGAGGTTCATCAGTCGTCGGAGCTTGGCGGCGGCCGGAGGGATGGTTACGGACAGGAGCGCATCCCCGGCCTTGGACGAGGCCACGAGGTGGCTCACCGGGCAGATGCCGCAGACCCGCGCCGTAATCCCGGGCATCTCCCAGAAGGGACGCCCCTCGCAGAACGCCTCGAAACCGCGGAACTCCGCCACGTGGAACCGCGCATCCGCGACGTTTCCGTCGTCGTCGAGGTGGATCGTGATCTTGGAGTGCCCCTCGATCCGCGTAACCGGGTCGATCACGATTCGTTGAGTCATGGGCTTTCCTTCCATTTCCACCGCCGAGCTCTGAACAGGAAGTCTCGGCCTCAGCCAAATTTGATCTCCCGACCATCGAGGTGCGGGGATGCTCCGGCAATCAGTTGCTCCAGCACGGCCCGGATCCTCGAGGCGGGCGGAGGACAGCCCGGGATGTAGAAGTCCACCGCCACGACGGCGTGTACCGGTGTCACCCGGTCCAGCAAAACGGGCAGGATGCCCGGCTCCGAGGGAATCGCCGCGTGGAGATCGCCGTTCTCCTTGTAGACTCGCGCGAGTACGGGCTCAGCGGAGCCCAGTCGGTTGCGCAGGGCTGTGACGTTGCCCGTCACGGCGCAATCACCGAATGAGATCAGCGTCCGGGTCCGCTCGCGCACCCGGTGGATCAGCGCCAGGTGATCCTCATTGGCAACAGCCCCCTCGACCAGAACAGCATCGACGTCCTCGGGATACAGCTTGGCGTCGATGAACGGCGAGAAGACGAGGTCTACCTTCCCGGCGAGATCGATGAGGAACTCGTCAAGGTCGAGGAACGACATGTGACAGCCCGAGCAGCCGCCGAGCCACACCGTGGCAAGCCTCAGACGATTCATTGCTTTCTCTCCCGCGCCTCGATCAAGAAGGCGAGCTTGGAGCGGTCGTGCTCCAGCTCCCCGACAGTATCTCCCCGGTGGAACAGAGCACCGGTGGGGCAAGCCATCACGCATTTGCCGCATGACGTGCAGGTCGATGACTCGCCCCAGGGCTGGTTCATGTCGGTGATGACGCGCGCGAGGGTCCCTCGGCCGGCGACGTCCCAGGTATGCGCCCCCTCAATCTCGTCGCAGGCGCGCACGCAGCGAATGCAGAGGACACAGCGGTTGTGGTCCATCCCGAACCGCTCGTGACTGAGGTCCACCTGGCAATCCGGGTCCAGGTAATCGAGCTCCACATGGTCCATACCGACAGCGATGGCCAGGTCCTGAAGCTCGCAGTTGCCGTTCGCGACGCAGACCGAACAGACGTGGTTGCGCTCGGCGAAGAGGAGCTCGACGATCGTGCGCCGGTAGTGGCGGAGCCGCTCCGTGTCGGTCTGGACCACCATGTCCTCGACGACTTTCGTCACGCAAGCCGGCTGGAGGCGGCCCCTCTCGCTGATCTCGACAAGGCAGAGCCGGCAGGCGGCGACGTCGCTGAGTCCGTCGAAGTGACAGAGGGTCGGGATCGCAATCCCGGCGTCGCGCGCGGCTTCGAGGATCGTCTCGCCCTCGCGCGCGCTGACCAGCTTGCCATCGATCGTGAGAGTCCTTACTGCCATGATTGTCACCTCGTTGGCGGGCTCGTGGCCGTGGGATCGATCGCTGTCATGTCCCGGTTTTCTCCACGGATCCATCCTTGATGAGGGCCAGGTACTCGTGTCGGAAATAGCGCAATGTGCTCAGGACGGGGTTCGGCGCCGTCTGGCCAAGGCCACAAAGGCTCGTGTGCTTGACCACATCACAGAGGGACTCCAGCCGTGCCAGGTCGTTGCGTGTCCCGTTCCCCTCGCTGATCCGCGCGAGGAGCAAGTCCATCTGCACAGTGCCCGCGCGGCAGGGGATGCACTTACCGCACGATTCGTCCCGGCAGAATCCCATGAAGAACTTCGCCATTCCGACCATGCTGGTGTCCTGGTCCATGACAATCATGCCGCCGGAGCCCATGATCGAGCCGAGCTTTTGGAGTGATTCGTAGTCGACGGGCGTGTCGAACGCGTCGGCGGGGATACACCCGCCCGAAGCCCCGCCCGTCTGGACAGCCTTGATCGTGCCGCCGCCCGCGGCACCGCCTCCGATGTCCTCGACGATCGAGCGCAAGGTGGTGCCCATCGGCACTTCGACCAGCCCGGTGTTGCACACCTTGCCGGTCAGGGCGAAGACCTTCGTCCCCTTGCTCCCGGCCGTGCCGATGTTGGCGAACCACTCCGCGCCGTTACGGAGGATGCCCGGCACGTTGGCGAACGTCTCGACGTTGTTGATCAGCGTGGGATCGCCCCAGAGGCCCGCCTCCGCCGGGTAAGGGGGGCGCGTCTGGGGTGTGCCTCGACGGCCTTCGATCGAGGCGAGGAGCGCCGTCTCCTCGCCACAGACATAGGCCCCGGCGCCGATCCGCAGGTCGATCCGAAAGTTGAAGCGGGAGTCGAAGATCTGGCTCCCCAACAGCCCCAGCTTCCTGGCTTGTCGGATCGCGACGTCGAGTCGCTCGATCGCGAGCGGGTACTCACCTCGCACATAAATGAAGCCCTGGTCCGCACCGACGGCGTGGGCCGCGATGGCCATGCCCTCCAGGACTCGGTGCGGATCGCTCTCCAGGACGCTACGGTCCATAAAAGCGCCCGGGTCGCCCTCATCAGCGTTGCAGACGACAAACTTCGGCCCGGGTGGCATCTTGGCGACCGTTGCCCATTTCACGCCGGTCGGATAGCCCGCACCGCCGCGGCCGCGCAGGCCGCTCCGGGTGACGACGTTGATGATATCCGCGGGAGCCATCTCGTGCAGGGCATGGTACAGGGCCTGGTAGCCGCCGGCCGCGATGTACGTCTCGATCCGCTCGGGCTCGACGATCCCGCAGTTCTCCAGCACGATGAGATGCTGCCTTGAGAAGAATGGGCTCTGAAGGTCTCCTCGCGGCGCCTCGGCCGTGCCCCCGTCCAGTGCCCGGACGATCGATGGGGCATGGCCCGGCGCCACCTGTTCGTAGAGTACGCCCTGAGGATCGACCCGGACCAGCGGCCCGGCGCAGCAAAGACGCATACAACCCACTGCGCCGACCTCGACGCGATCGCCCAGCCCAGCCTCTGTCACCGCGGAATCGAGCCCTTGCCGCACGGCGTCGGCGCCCGAGGAAAGGCAACCGGCGGCCGTGCAGATGCGGATCTGGACGGGTCGGCGCCGCGCCGCCTCACTCTCCGCGATCTGCTGGAGGTCATTCAGGTCCACGGTTCAACCATCCTTTCACCCGTTCACAGACCATTTTCGGTTCTTGCTTCCCACAGACCTTGCCGTCGAATACGACAACCGGCGCGATCCCGCAGGCGCCCAAGCAACGTGCCGTGTCCAGGGAGACCCGGCCGTCTGCCTGTGTCTCCCCGGGGTGGATCCCGGTCGCTTGTTCGATGGCCGACAGCAGATCGGCTCCGCCCTTGACATAGCAGGCCGTCCCCAGGCACACCGTACAGTGGTGCTCCCCCTTCGGCTTGAATGTAAAGAAGTGATAGAAGGTCGCCACGCCGTAGACACGGCTCGGAGGCAGCTTCAGACCGTGAGCGACATAGAACAGGATGTCCTGATCGAGGTGACCAAAGAGCTCCTGCGCCGTGTGGAGCACCTCGATCAGTGCGTCGGGCCGGTGATGGTGGCGCTTCATCGAAGTGTCGATCATCTGGAATCGTTCGTCACCGCTCGGATGAACGTCGGCTGCCGTCTTCTCTGTCGTCTCGGTCATCGGGGACTCCATCCTCGTTCGAAGGTCCCACGGGTCTTCAAGTGGTGGCCTCGGTCCCGGTGAAGTTGACCAGCGTCTTGATGTAGTTGGCCCGCTCGAAGGCGGCGGGGTCCGGGGCGTTGATCAGGCTCAGGCTCCCCTTCATCTTGCTGACGGAGGGGTATTCTTTTTCCACCATCCAGGCGTGGATGCCGTCGAGCAGGGTCCGGAAATGGTTCGGGCCGTGCTGGTAAAGAGCGGAGGCGATCATCGTCACGTCGGCGCCGGCCAGGAGGAGTTTGATCGCGTCCTCGGCGGTGTGTACGCCCGTGGTCGCCGCCAGCGAGTTGTGGAAGTGGGCCCGGAGAATGGCGATCCACCGGAGCGGCAGGCGCAGCTCGCGGCTCGTGCTCAGGACCAGGTTCGGAGCCACGCGCAGTGTCTCCAGGTCGATGTCCGGTTGGAGGAAGCGGTTGAATAGGACCAGGCCGTTGGCCCCGGCCTGGGTCAGCCGCAGCGCGATGTTGGGTAACGAGCTGAAGAACGGCCCCAGCTTGACGGCCAGAGGGATCGCGACGACCTTGCGAACCGCCTCGACAAGATCAACGTAGCGCGATTCGACGTCGTTGCTGGTCTGAAACGGATCCGTCTCGACATGATAGACATTCAGCTCCAGCGCATCGGCGCCGGCCTCCTGGATCATCCGGCCGTAGCGGACCCACCCCCCCGTGGACGTGCCGTTGAGGCTGCCGATCACCGGGATGGAGAGCGACCGCTTGGCCTCCTCGATGTGGCGGAGGTAGGCGTCCGGACCAGTGTTGTAGTTGTCCAGTTCGGGGAAGTACGAAAGGGCCTCGGGGAAACTCTCCGCACCGTGCTCGTAGAAGCGGTGGATCGCCATCTCGTCATGCTCGATCTGCTCCTCGAACAATGAGGGCATCACCGCCGCGGCGGCGCCGGCATCCTCGAGCCGGCGCAAGCTGTCCAGGTTCCCCGTGAGAGAGCAGGCGGAGATCACCAACGGGTTCGCCAGCGCCAGACCAAGGTATCGGGTTGTCAGGTCGACGTTCATGATTGTACCTCTTCCATTCGGCCGGGAGCTGTGCGCTCGATGCCCGCCATCTGTTCGTAGAAGTGCCAGCGCTCGTCGATGTCGCGCTGCGCCAGGCTCAGGAGATGTTCGGCCCGTTCGGGATTGGACCGGGTCAGCATGGCGAAACGGGCCTCCTTCATGGCGAAGTCCTTGAAGGGAAGGTTCGGCTTGTGGCTGTCGAGGTGGAACGGATGCCTACCCGCGCTGGCGAGGCGCGGGTCGTAGTGGTAGAGGGGCCAGTAGCCGCTGGCCGTTGCCTCCTTCTGGTGGCTCATCGAGGTGGACATCTCGATGCCATGGGCGATGCAGTGACTGTAGGCGATGATCAACGACGGTCCGGTGTAAGAGTCAGCCTCCTGGAAGGTTCGCAGGGTCTGCAAGGGGTTGGCCCCCATCGCGACCTGCGCGACATAAACGTTGCCGTAGTCCACGGCGATCATGCCCAGGTCTTTCTTGCCGATGGCTTTGCCCTGCGAGGCGAACTTGGCCACGGCGGCGCGCGGCGTGGCCTTGGACGCCTGGCCGCCGGTATTCGAGTAGACCTCGGTGTCGAGTACCAGCACGTTCACGTTCCGCCCCGACGCAAGGACATGGTCCAGACCGCCGAAGCCAATGTCATAGGCCCAGCCGTCGCCGCCGACGATCCAGACGCTTCGCCGCACGAGCGTATCGGCCACCGCCAGGAGGGCCTTGGCTCCGGGAGCCGAGACGGTGGATAGCCGTTCCTTGAGTTGGGCCACTCGCCGGCGTTGTTCGTGGATCTCCTCCTCGGTCTCCTGATGCGCATGCAGGATCGAAGCGGCCAGGTCCTCGCCCAGTTGCGGGGTCAGTTCTCCGAGCCAGTGGCGCGCAAGTTCCTCCTGCTGGTTGACGGCCAGGCGCATCCCCAGCCCGAATTCGGCATTGTCCTCGAACAAGGAGTTGGACCAGGCGGGTCCGCGGCCCTCCGAATTCTTCGCCCAGGGCGTGGTCGGGAGGTTGCCGCCATAGATCGAAGAGCAGCCGGTTGCATTGGCGACGATCAAGCGATCGCCATAGAGCTGGGTCAGAAGCTTCAAGTACGGCGTCTCGCCGCACCCGGCACAGGCGCCCGAGAACTCGAACAGCGGCTCGAGCAACTGCGAGCCCTTGACCGTATCGACCTTCACCTGCTTCCGGTCGATCTGCGGGATCTCCGTGAAGAACTGGAAGTTCGGCCGCTCTCGCCCGAGGTGCTCCTCCGACTTGGTCTCCATGTTGATCGCCTTGTGCCTTGCGACCTCCTTGCTCACGGCCGGACAAACGTCCACACAGACGCCGCAGCCGGTGCAGTCGTCCGGTGCGACCTGGATCGTCATGATGTGGTCGGGCAGTTCCTTACCGGTCCACGGCCGCGAACGAAAATCTGGCGGCGCTCCATCGAGGGCCGAAGGCGCGTAGACCTTGCTCCGGATCACGGCGTGGGGACAGACCATTGCACAAAGGCCGCACTCGATGCAGATATCCGGGTCCCAGATCGGGATCTCCTGGGCGATGCTGCGTTTCTCGAACCGGGAAGTGCCCGTCGGGAACGTACCATCGGGCGGCAAGGCACTGACGGGGAGCAGGTCGCCCTTGCCGGCCATAATCAGTGCTGTGACGCGCTGGACGAAATCGGGCGCGCCGTCGGGCACGACCGGCAGCCGTTTCCGGTCTCCGCTGCATTCCTTGGGAATCTCAACCTCGCGAAGCGACGAGAGGGCGCCGTCCACCGCGGCGAAGTTCCGGCGCAGCACCGACTGCCCGCGCTTGCCGTACGCCTCGTCGATTGCCTTCTTGATCTCCGTGATGGCCTGCTCACGAGGCAAGACTTTCGTCAGCGAGAAGAAGCAGGTCTGCATCACCGTGTTGATTCGCGGCCCGAGCCCCGCCTCGCTGGCTACCAGGTACGCATCCACCACGAAGAGCCGCAGTCTCTTCTTAATGATCTGTTCCTGGGTCTCGACTGGGAGCTTCTCCCAGACCTCCTCCGGCCCGTGGTGGCTATTGAGCAGGAACGTGGCGCCTGGCTCGGCGTACTGAAGCACGTCGATTCGCTCGAGGAACCCGAACTGGTGGCATGCCACGAAGTTCGCGCGGCTGATCAGGTACGGCGACTGAATCGGCTGCGAACTGAAGCGAAGGTGCGAGACGGTGATCGAGCCTGACTTCTTCGAGTCGTAGACGAAGTAGCCCTGCACATGCATCGGAGTGTTCTCGCCGACGATCTTGACCGAGTGCTTGTTCGCGCCCACAGTGCCGTCGCTGCCGAGGCCGTAGAAGAGGGCGCGAAGGTCGCCCTCGTCCTCGGTGGAGAAATCCGGGTCCCAATTGAGACTCAGGTAGGTCACATCGTCGTTGATCCCCACCGTGAAGTGCCGCTTGGGATCCGTCCGGCCGAGCTCGTCGAAGACCGCCGCGGCCATGGCCGGCGTGAATTCCTTCGACGAGAGGCCATACCGGCCCCCGATGACTCGCGGGATCGGTTTCGCTCCCTTGGCCTGGCTGCTCCAGCTCTCGGCCAGGGCGGTCACGACGTCGAGATAAAGCGGCTCGCCTAGACTTCCCGGCTCCTTGGTGCGGTCCAGGGCCGCTATGGTCCGGGTCGTGGGCGGGAGTGCCGCGATCAATGCTTCGGCGGAGAACGGACGGTACAGTCGAACCTTGATCAGCCCCACCCTCTCGCCGCGGGCGACGAGCGTTCGGACCGCTTCCTCCGCCGCGCCGGCGGCGGAGCCGAGAATCACGACCACCCTTTCAGCGTCAGGCGCGCCCACATAGTCGAAGAGACGGTAGTGCCGCCCGATCAGACCAGCGAAACGATCCATGGTCCGCTGCACGACATCCGGCACGGCCTCGTAAAACATGTTCACCGCCTCGCGGGCTTGAAAGAACACGTCCGGGTTCTGCGCCGATCCGCGCAGTATGGGCCGATCCGGAGACAGGGCCCGACTGCGATGGGCTTGCACGTGGTCGTCGTCGATCATCGCCCGCACGTCGTCCGGGGTAAGCTGATCGATCTTGTTGATCTCGTGCGAGGTCCGAAAGCCGTCGAGGACGTGGAGAAAGGGAATGCGCGCCGCGAGTGTGGCAGCCTGCGCGATCAGGGCGAAGTCCTGTGATTCCTGCACCGAGGTTGCAAAGAGCATCGCCCAGCCCGTCGAGCGCGTCGCCATCACGTCGCTATGGTCGCAGAAGATGGACAGGGCGTGCGTCGCCACCGAACGGGCGGCGATGTGGAAGACCGTGGACGTCAACTCCCCAGCGATCTTGAACATGTTGGGGATCATCAGCAATAAGCCCTGCGAGGCGGTGAACGTCGTCGTGATCGCTCCGGCTTGCAGCGCTCCGTGCACGGCACCCGCTGCACCCCCTTCGCTCTGCATCTCGATGACTTCGGGCACCGTGCCGAAGAGGTTTCTCTTACCCGAGGCCGACCAGGCGTCGGCCAGCTCTCCCATCGGGGAGGCGGGCGTGATCGGGTAGATCGCGATCACTTCGTTTGTGAGGTGGGCGACAAAGGCCGCGGCCTCGTTGCCATCGAGCGTGATCCAACGTGGTTGATGCATGTTGCAGCCTCACGATTCAAACGGGCCGGACTCGGCTGAGGTCGGAAAAGCCAGCCAAGACGAAGCTGTCCATTTCTCCTTCGGAGTAACTCGCCCTGCTCCCCATCCGGTTAGCGATCCAACAGGACCGCTACACCAGGAAGCTGCCTGCCCTCCAAGAACTCCAGGCAGGCTCCGCCTCCGGTAGAGATGTGCCTGATCAGGTGCCGCGTGACTCGCGCGGTTCACCGACAAGCCACGAGGGGCGGTCGTCAGACCGGCGACGAGCCCGGCCGGGCCGCCGCCGATGACCACGTCCCTGTAGGGGAGCCGACCGAGTTCGGGGACCGCTTCGCGTTTGACCACATCGGAGTCGCACATCACTGATCCCTCGCGCTGCCTTGGCCGGCAATCTCATGCGCCAACGGTTCGCCCACTTTTCGGGATTGTCCCAAAGTTCACCATCGGCAGGTTGACAGGTCGAGGACTCCACCTCCCCATGCCGTACACACCAACCCGTAGCGTCGGCGAGGATCTATCCCATTCGACCGCAAGGACTAGCGGAAGACCTCGCTGACGCTTCGGGTTGGTGTGGAAACGGACCGCCAGTGTCAGGG
>JBKQHM010000637.1:0-14467 GCA_052148775.1 Isosphaeraceae bacterium
TCGTCTTCGGCGACGCCGAGGATTTTCTCGAGCTGTCCGAAGAACAAGATTCTCGGCCTCGACCGGACGGGCACCCCGTGACGAGATACACACGCGTTTCTATCGGCCGCCGGATCCGGCGCGACGAGGGGCGATCCCCTTGCGCCATGTCCTGGGCCGGCAACGATTCCGCTTCGAGACGCAGCCCGCTATTCCGGCCCGTTCGGCCCGGCCGGCGCCGGTTGCCCGCGCGGCGGGAGGATCTCTCTGATGGGGCATCGGAAGCCGGGAATGACGTCCTCGCCCGAGAGTTCGTCATCCTCGAAAAGGAGGCGGATCGGGCGATCGATGGAGTGGACCGTCACCGTGCGCGATTCGGGGTTGATCACCCAGACGAGCGGCACGCGGACCTTGCGATAGTCCGCCAGCTTCTCATCCAGATCGTAGACCCGATCGTTGGGCGAGACGACCTCGACCGCGAGATCGGGCCGGATCCTGATCCAGCCCTTGGGCGGGACATCCCCCGGGAGACGGCCGTGGCCGACGAAGGAGACGTCCGGCTTGCGAACGAGCCCGGGTTCGTGGGGGAAGCACTGGAATCCATTATCGGCTGGCCAGACCAGACCCAACTTATGTTCTCGGCAATGCAGTTTCAGGCGAAAATACAGTTCCCCTCCTACGAAACTCGATAAGGATCCCATATTCCGCTCCACGAGTTGCCCATGGACCAGCTCATAGCTCTTGCCATCGGGCATGGCCAGCAAGTCTTCGGGCGTGTAACGGGGCTGGGTCGCAACCGCCGTGCTCATGGTCCGGCTCCCGATCGTGGGCGTGGACAGTCCTCTCGATCCGGCCCATTGTACCACCGGGTCGTTCGGGCCGCGATGCGTCCCGAGCGGTCGTCGTCGGCGCCCGGCTCGTCGCCTCGCCTTGCCAGGACGACCGCAGTGCGCCAGAATAGGAGCCGACTGCGTCGAGGTACCACGATCGAGAGGACGCCCTCAATGGCCCAGGCGACGATCGCTCCTCCCCCCATCATCAGGACCATGGCCGATCTCCGAAAGCGGCTGGGCGGTATCCCGCTGGAGCGGATCTGGATCCAGCCGCCGCCCGGGATGGCCACGGAGAAGGACGTGGTCGATGCCGAAGAACACGAGAAGCGGCTCTGCGAGCTGGTCGACGGTACGTTGGTGGAGAAGGCCATGGGATTCGATGAGGCGCGGATCGCCACGCAACTCGCATACCTCATCAACTCGCATCTCGACGAGGACGACCTGGGAATCTGCGTCGGCGCCGATGGCATGATGCGGATCGCCCCGGGCTTGGTGCGGATTCCCGATGTCTCGTTCATCTCCTGGGACCGGCTCCCGGGCCGTGAGAGCCCCAAGGACCCCGTCCCCGACCTCGCCCCTGACCTCGCCGTCGAAATCCTCAGCGAGGGGAATACTCCGGCCGAGATGAAGCGCAAGGTCGGCGAATACTTCGATGCTGGTGTGCAGCTCGTCTGGCTGATCGATCCGCGGAAGCGCACGGCGCGGGTTTATTCCGCTCCCCATCGATCGATCCTCATCCGCGCGGCTCAATCGCTCGATGGCGGCGACGTCCTACCGGGGTTCGCCATCGGCCTCGCGGAACTACTCGACCGCAGTCGGCGCCCGCGGAAGAAGTGACCTCCGATCCGCAGTCGTTCGCCACTCTGATCATCCGTCCCGTCACCCCGCATCTCGGCTTGCCTCCAGGGATAGGCTTCCTCGATAATTGCCAATCGTCGCGTCCGGCGCCCTCTCCGCGCCGCGAGTGGCGGAAGAGGCGATCGAGGTCCGTACGCGAGTGGGAGACGCATCGTGAAGATTGCAGTCGTCGGTACCGGTTACGTGGGCCTGGTCCAGGGGACCTGCCTGGCCGAGAGCGGCAACGACGTGCTGTGCGTCGACAAGGTCGAGGCCAAGATCGAGGGCTTGAAGCAAGGGAAAATCCCGATCTACGAGCCGGGCCTGGCCGAGCTGGTCCACCGCAACACGCGCGACGGCCGGCTGAGGTTCACGACCGACCTGCGCGCGGGAATCGCGGAGGCCGAGATCGTCTTCATCGCCGTGGGGACGCCGCAAGGACCGGACGGGGGCGCCGACCTGGGCGGCGTCTGGGCGGTTGGCCGGCAGATCGCGTCGAACCTGAACGGCCCCAAGATCATCGTGGTCAAGAGCACGGTCCCGGTCGGTACGAACGCCGAGCTGGCCCGGCGGATGGCCGAGGTCGCCGAGGTGCCGTTCGACGTCGCCAGCAACCCCGAGTTCCTCAAGGAAGGCGCCGCGATCGACGACTTCAACAAGCCCGACCGGGTCGTGGTCGGCGTGCGCCGCGACGAGGTCGCCGATCGGTTGCACGAGCTGTATGCCCCGTTCCTCCGCACCGACCGGCCGTTCCTGGTCATGACGCCCGAGAGCGCCGAGATGACCAAGTACGTCGCCAACTGCCTGCTGGCCACCAAGATCAGCTTCATCAACGAGATGGCCAACCTGTGCGAGGCCTACGAGGCCGACGTCAACGACGTGCGCCGGGGCATCGGCCACGACCAGCGGATCGGCTTCCATTTCCTGTTCCCGGGCGTCGGCTACGGCGGCAGTTGCTTCCCCAAGGACATCCGCGCCGTGATCCACATGGGGCGGGCCAGAGGAGTCCCCACGCAGATGATGGAATCGGTCGACGCGGTCAACGAGGCGCAGAAGGACGTCCTGTTCAAGAAGATCCACAAGCATTACGACGGGGCGCTCGAGGGCAAGACCATCGCCGTCTGGGGCCTGGCGTTCAAGCCGAGGACCGACGACATTCGCGAGGCCCCGGCGCTGGTGCTGCTCGAGGCGCTGCTGGCGGCCGGGGCGCAAGTGCGGGTCCACGACCCCGAGGCGATCGGCAACGTCCGCGAGATCTACGGCGATCGGATCGCCTACTGCGATCGGCCCTACGGCGCGCTGGAACAGGCCGACGCCCTGGTCGTCGCCACCGAGTGGAACGAATTCCGCAACCCCGACTTCGAAGTCATGCGCCGGCTGATGCGGCAGCCGGTCGTCTTCGACGGGCGTAACGTGTATGACCCGACGCGGATGGCCTCGCTGGGGTTCACCTACCAGGGCATCGGCCGGGCCCCGACGCTTGAAGGGTGACCCGGTTGGCCGGGCACCTCGGGCGATCGATCACTCCGTCACGCCGTGCGCGGCCGGCTGCCCACGACCTGGGCGGCCACGGGCACCAGCGCGGCGGCGATCAACACGACCGGGATCATCAACAGGGCGGTCATCCTGAGATTCAAGCCGTCGAACAGGCCGGTCAAGATCATCATGTGGACGATCAGGAGCGGGATCGCGGCCGTCCAAGAGGCCAGCAGGGCGGCCATCCCGCCTCGAGGTGCCAGGAAAGCCACTGCCTGACCGGCCAGGATCGCCAGCAAGGGCCAGGCGAACGCATAGCTCAGACCGGGCATCCGGAGCGAGGTCGCCACCGTCGCGGCCAGCCACCAGCCCAGAGCGCCCAGGCCGAGGCCCTCCCACGACCATCGCCGGCCCGTCCGGACGAAGGTCGCCCCTGCGACCAGCACCGCGGCGATCGAGAAAACCGGCAGGAGCGGGTATTCGAGCCCGACCGTGGGCACGCCCAGGTTGATCAGGATGTCTCGCACGACGATCCAGAGCAGCTCGACCGCGAAGACCGACGCGACCAGGGATACCAGGAAGGCCCATGCCCCGACGGCGACTTCCACGAGTCGGACGCGTCCCCGTGCCAGGCCCAGGGCCGTCACCGCGAGATACGACAGCACGGCACATCCCGAGAGCGGGAGCACCCAGCCCATGGGGTAGATCACCACGAATCGCTGGAGCACCGAGAAATAGACGACATCGGGGCGCCGGACGTCGTCGAGATCGAGCCGGACGAGGTGCCGGGCCATCGCCAGCAGGTTCTCCCCCTGATGCTGGAGCGTCCGCGGGTCGAGATTGGCGGGCGTGTCCTCGGGCGAGTGGTAGTACTTCAGCCCGCCGACGAAGGCGAAGTTCAAGCCCGCCATGCCATCCCGCTTGTAGATCGTCAGGTCGGTGTCATTCGGCATCAGGCGATAGACTTCCACCGTCATCGAGGTAGCCATGGGATGGGGGAGCGCCCGGGCGAGCTGCTCGATCAGCCAACCGTTGCCGTCGCTGGTCTCGAACATGTACGAGGGGCCGGAATTCCCACGGGCGTCGAAATTGAGGACGACGCCGACGTCCCCGGCCCAGGGATGTTCCTTGGAGAAGACGTCGGCGCCGAACAGGCCGAATTCCTCGCCGTCGTCGATCAGGATGATCACGTCGCGTTCGGGAGGCGGGCCCGCCTTCAAGGCGCGGAGGGACTCCAGGATCGCCGCGACGCCCGAGGCGTCGTCACCGGCCCCCGGCGCGTGGGTGCGCGAGTCGTAATGGGCCGAGAGCAACAGCGCCTTCTTGCCGGCCGGTCCCGAGCCGCGCCATCGGGCGAGGATATTCCTCACGTCGCGCCGCGACGGCCTCGCCTCCGATTCGGGCCCCTGCGGGCGGGAGTCGCGGGGTTGCTGGATCTCCGGCTCGAAGCCCAGGGCCTTCAGCTCGGCCGCGATATAGCCGCGGACGGGTTCCTCGGCGGCCGAGCCGAGGGGATGCGGCTTCCGTGCGATCGCCTCGACGTGCCGCATCGCCCTGGCCGAGGAGAAGACGTCCGCCGGCGAATCGGCCGGGAGCGCAAGGGGCGGGCCCTGGGACACCAGCGCGATCCCGCCCACCGCGACGACGAAGGCGGCCGTCGCCAGTCCCGGCAGGAGGCGGACCCCATCGGACGGCCGGTCCGGAGTGTTGCTCGCCACGTCGGCTGCCTCGCGGTCCTTGATGTTCGAGATGCCTGCCCTACGCGGAAGGCGCCGGCGACGACTCGGCCGGCTCGACTCGCAGGACTTCCACCAGGGGGATCGTGATCGATCGATCGTGGAGCGGCTCGGGGTCGCCCCGTCGCGCCAGGCCGACGGCCACCGTGCTCTGGCCTACCATCGCCAGCTCCGGGTGGCGGACCTCGAAAGTCCGGCCGTCGGTCAGGATCAGGCGCAACGGCCGGAAGGGCCGTTTGCGCAGATGGTCTCGAAGCTCTTCCGATCGCATGGGCGCGTGCCTCCGGAGCGTTGAAGTCCAGGGTCATTGTACGCCAACGGCCGCCGGGCGCCCATCTCGATGGCCTGCACTCCCGTGCGGACGGCCATCGGCACGCGTTGGCCCGCCGCCACACCGGCCCGGCCGGTGTGGCCGGGTTGCACCGGATCGGAGACTTCGATTGACGGGGGCGCCGCCACGGCCGATCGGGCGAGCTCCGGCGACTTCCGCGACCGCGCCGCGATGCATTTTCCATCCGCATGGCGTCTGATCCGGCCTGCGTTCGCACCCGGAGCGGAGGTCCTCGACAACCGGTGAGCTTTGCTTGAAATCCGGCGCAAGTCGGAGGAGACTGAGACGTCTGTGATGAGAGATGCCTCATCCGGACCCCGTCATTGCCGACGGAGCTTGAAGGTGACGGATCCGATCGTTTCGAGGACCTTCCCATGTTCCAATCGACCGTCGCCGAATCCTTCCAGTCCTGGGACCGATTCCTGGGCGCCTATTACGAGCCGATTCGCTCGGCCCTCGCCTTGATGCCATTCGTCGGCGAGGATCGGGCTGACGACGTCGCTCAGGGATTCTTCCTGAAGATGTTCGAACGGGACATCCTGGCGAATCGTCTGGAGATCGAGGGCCGGTTTCGCAACTGGCTCTACGTCGCGGCGCGTCACCATGCCCTGGACGAGTGGCGGAAGATCCATCGGCACCGCGAGCGAACCGACGCGTTCGACGTGCGAGAGCCGGCCGACCCCCGCGCGGCCGACCCCGGCGAGGGCCCATTCGATGCCGACGAGCATTATGCCTTGAGCGTCCTTCACATGACGGTCGGACGCGTGCGCAAGCACCTGCTCGATGAAGGAAAGTCCGAGCACTGGATGATCTTCGAGGAGTTGGCCCTGGCGCCGCTGGTGCCCGGCCGCGTGCCCAAGGCGCGCGGCGAGCTCCTGGCGATGTTCCCCGGCGAGGGACCCATCTTCCTGGACAATCGGATGACGACCGTCAAGCGCGTCTTCCGGCGCATCCTGCCGGCGCTGATCCCCGCCGATCCGACGGAGGGCCTGACCCCCGAGCAACGATTCCAGGAGCTGCTGGACATCCTCCGGGCCTCGAGCCAGAGCCGGCTCTGGCTGGCTTTCCTCCAGGACCCGGCCCCCAGCCCGGAGGCATCGATCGGCTCGTCGCTCGACCTGGCGGCGCGGTCGACGGGCGCCGGTGCGACTGAGCCGGTCGTGTCGCCGGAGATCCATCATGACGAGCTTCGCATCCTCCTCGGGTTCTGGCTGGAGATGCCCCTGTACGACTACCTCGATGACCTGGAGGAGATCGGGCCCGCCATGGCGGGAGTGGTCCGCCGGTCGCGGCCCTCGGTCCCGCTCGGACGGTCCCACGCCGCCCCGGCACCGTTCAATCTGAGGACGCTGATGGATGGCACTCCTGGCCACCCCGCCATCCCGACCGAAGAGTTGACGGCCCTCCTGGAGAAGCTCAAGACATTCGCCAAGCGCGTCCATCGCTCCGCGAGGCACAGTCGCGATGCGGCGCGCGGCGCCGGCCGGCTCGATCATTCGATGCCGTTCGAGATCGCCCAGGTCCTGTACAACCTCGCCGGGGCGCTGGCGCTCACCCGATGCGACGCCCGGATCATCGGCCTCCACGACGCCCAGTACCGGAAGAACGTCTCCTGGGTGCTGAGTCAGACCTGGCTCGATGCCCGGCTTCGTCCCGTCTTCTTCGCGGCCCTGTCGCAGCTCAGGCCGGCGGGCCATTCCTGAGACCGCACGGGACCGACCGACCGCCAGGGGGACGCGATCCGAAAACTCGGTGCGAGTCATCGGGGGATTGAAGGGCTCAGCTCAAGGGGTCAGGTCCGTTCCTGCCGGGTTTCCGGGGGCACCGATGATCTCCGGGGCTGCCAGGGACGGTTCGTAGATCGCGATGGCGTCGCGGCCGGCCCGCTTGGCATGGTAGAGCGCCTGGTCGGCCTGGTGCAGGAACTCCTGGGGGTCCGACGGGAGCGTCTCGGTGGCACCCGCGATGCCCACACTGGCGGTGATCGCGATCGAGAGCGAGGTCCCCGGCACGGGGATCGTCACGCCGGCGAGGCCGGCGTGGAACCGCATCGCCATCTGCTCGGCGGAATCCGGCGGGCAGCCCGGGGCGACGACGACGAACTCATCGCCGCCGAGGCGGGCGACCAGGTCGCTGCTCCGCACCGAGCAAACCAGGACCTCCGCCACCCGTCGCAGGGTTTCGTCGCCGACCGCGTGCCCGTACGTGTCGTTGATCGACTTGAAATGGTCGAGGTCCACGACCATTACGGAGAGAGCCGTGCCGCGACGACGGCCTGTGCTCCACTCGCGACGGAGCTGGTCTTCCAGCGCGGCGCGATTGAGCAGGCCGGTCAAGGCGTCCCGGTATGCCCGATGCTCCAGGACGGCCAGGGTGTGGCGGTCCCGCACGGCGGCACGCACGCGGGCGATCAGCTCGCCGCCGGCGAGCGGCGGCGAGAGCAGGTCGGCCGCCCCCAGGTCATACGCGGCGATCCGCTCCGCCGCGGTCGCACTGCGGCCATAAAGGATGACGGGTATCCAGTGCGACTCACGGCCTGTCTTCACGCGGAACAACAGATCCAGCCCGGTACCGACCGACAACCGCAACTGGGCCAGGATGACGCCCGGCGTGAAGGTCGAGACGGCCTGCTCGGCCGCGGCCAGGCCATCGGCCTCCTGGACCTCCAGGTGAGCCGCGGTCAGCTCGTCGCGGAGCCGTGCGCGTCGCCATCCCGACGGCTCGACCACGAGCACGCGGCGCGAGAGGCTTGGTGGCGATGGGTCGGGAACCGGGGCGGGCATGGTCGTGATCCTTGGCATTTCCGGATTGCGGATTCCGGGTTGCAGATATCGGGAGCAGTCTATCACGCGTCACGTATGGTTTGCCTCTCGCTCGACACGCGTGTCGATCATACAAACCCGAAGCGTGAGCGAGAATCCGAAGGCATTGGCCTCGCTGACGCTTCGGGTTGGTGTGCCGATGACACCACATATTCGTGAATCGCTCTCCTTGGAATCCGGAATCTGGGATCTGGAATCCTGAGAAGATGCGCTCACGTCGCAGGGATTCGGCAGAAATGAATTCTACCACAGCCCAGATACCGATCACCGGGGAACACTCTCGGCGGCTCGGGCCTCGACGCGCCAGGCGTCGGCCAACCGGGCCAGGCCGACGCGAGCGGCGAGGTCGGCGAGGTCGCGGAGGGCGTCCGGATCGTCGAGATGCTTGAAGGCCGCATCAAGGCTCGGTATCAGGCTCAAGGGGTCGAGCGCCTCGCGGATGCGGCTGACGGTCTCGGCGGCCTGGTGGGCCTCGGCATCGCGGCCGGTCCTCCGCAGAGAACGGGCGAGGCCGGACCAGGAGCGCCAGTCCTGGGGAAGTGTGGCGACGACTCTCCGGAACGCGTCGACAGCCCGGTCGGGGCGATGGTCATATTCCAGGTCCCAGCGGCCTCGGAGCCGCCAGTATCGGGCGTCGCGGGCCGATTCGGAGCCCGGCCAGCCGTCGAGCACGGCGCGTCCGCGATCGGGCTCGTAGGCGTCGGCCAGGACGGTCCCGAGGGCCTCGCGCGCGCCCGGGTGGTCCGGGTGCTCGGCCACGATCGCCTCGAGCTGGGCCATCCGCGCGTCGCGATCCGGGTCGTCGGCGCGCGGCTGCGCCGCGATCCGCTGCAAGAGCGCCACGCGGGCGTCGACGTCCTCTTCGTCCCCCTGAATCCATCGATGCAAGGTGGTCCGGGCCGTCTCGTCGGGCAGGTCGGCCAGGAGCGCCAGGGTCAGCTCGCGCAACAGCGCGCGCCGGCCCGCGGGAGGCACCCGGTCATACGCCTGCCAGCCGAGGTCCTGGGCCTCCCGGGTTCGATCCTCGACCCGAAGGATCTGGAGCAGGAGCCGCCAGGGCTCGGGATCGGCCGGATCGGCCGCGATCGCCCGTCGCAGGCTGCGCTCGGCCTGCGCGGCGAGGTTCAACGCCAGGCAGGCCCGGGCCTCGCCCAGGTGGGTCGCGCCCCGCGCGGTACGTGTGGCGTTGAGCGCGCGCCAGGCCCGCAACGCCCTGGTCCAATCGCCGGCGCGGGCGGCCGACTCGGCCTCGGCCCGCAACCGCTCGGGCGATTCGGGGATCGACCGGACGATCAGGACCAGCAAGCCGACGACGGCGACCCCGAGGACCCCGGCCAGCACCCAGCCCCGACGGCCCCGGCCGGGCGATCGGACCGAGCCGGGCCGCGGCGCGGCCGGCTTCGGCTCGGCCGGGGCCTTGGCTCGGGAGCGGGAGCGGCCTGCGGGACGTCGGGGCATCGTTGGCCGGTGGTGGGTGGCGCGTGGCGGTGGCGGGTGAAGGACCGGTCCCTCGCCAGCCACCGACCGATCGGAAGCACTCGGGCGCCTCTCGCCGCCGATCGCGGCGTTCGACCACCCAACAAAACCTTATGTGCCTTGAGCCCTCCGCGCCAAGGGCGGACAATGGACCCGCGGGCGAATCCGGTCTGACTCTCAACCGAAACGCGGGCTGACCGATCATGAGACCAACCCATCGAAATGGCCCGGGAGCGGGCCGGACCCCAGGCGGACCACGACCGGACTCGATCGCGATGACTGCATCCGTCGTCCTCCTGCTCGCCCTGGGACGAGCGGCAGGCGATGACGAGTCGTTCATCGTCACGCCGCCCGGGTTCGATCAACCGGGTCAGGCAAGGACCGCGGCGGGCGAGAAGACCGGGCGAGTCCGGATCAACGTCCGGGACCGCGCCGACGGCCGGCCAACGCCCTGCCGGATCAACGTCGTCGGACCGGACGGCCATTACTACCAGCCGGCGCCGAATCCGCTGTCTCCCTACAGCCTCTCCGGCCGTTGGCCGGCGACCGGCAAGGGGAACCGCGAGGGCAAGGCGCCGATCCGATACCTCGGCCGGTTCTTCTACGCGACGGGAGACGTCGAGGTCGCCGTGCCCCCGGGGGAGGTGCGCATCGAGGCGTGGAAAGGGTTCGAATATCGGCCGATCGTGAAGAGCGTCGCGGTGGCCGCCGACGAGACACGGACGGTCGAGCTGGTGCTCGACCGCACCGCCGCGATGGGCCCGCTCGGCTATTCTTCCGGCGATCCGCACTTGCACTTCCCCCGCACGAACGAGGCCGACGACCGGATGATCCTCGACCTCCTGGAGGCCGAGGATATCCGGTTCGGCTCGATCCTCGCCTACAACGAGCCGGCCGGGCCGTATTCGGGCCGGATGGAGGCGATGGCATCGCCCCAGCTCCGCGGGCTGGGGAAGGCTTCGGTCGCCCGCCGCGGCGAGACATGGATCGCCTCCGGGCAGGAGTATCGCAGTACGACGTATGGCCATCTCAACCTGTTCGGACGCGATGACCTCGTGCTCGAAGGCCAGAAGGTCGATGCGAACAACTGGCCGCTGTATGGCTCGCTCGGACGCGAGACCCGGCGTCGGGGCGGCTTCGCCATCCACGCCCACGGCGGTTATGCCCAGGCGATCTATGCCGACTTCGTCCAGAAGAACGTCGACGCCGTGGAGCTGCTCCAGTTCGGCGTGTATCGAGGGATCGAGCTGGACGACTGGTACCACATCCTCAACATCGGCTATCGGTTCCCCTGCGTCGGGGCGAGCGATTACCCCGCCTGCCGCAAGCTGGGGGATTGCCGGACGTACGTGGACGGCGGTGGGGCGGGGTCGGGAGACCCGCGCCCAACGGACTTCGCCGCCTGGCTGAAAAACGCCGCCGAGGGCCGCAGCTTCGTCACCACTGGGCCGATGCTCCTGCTCGAAGTTGACGGGGAGCGTCCGGGAGGGATCATCCGTAAGGCCGGGACGGGTCCCTATCGCGTGAAGGTCCATGTCCGCGCGGTCTGCGAGGTCGCGCCGATCCAGACCATGCAACTGATCGTCAACGGCAAGGTCGTCCACGAACAGGCCGTGCCGTCCGAAAAGAGCAGGGGGGTCTGGATCGAGCTGGAGCGCCCGATCGACCTGGAGCGATCGAGCTGGATCGCCGCGCGGGCATTCTCGAAGGCCCCTTCCGGGGCGCCCGACGCCGAGGCGCACACCAATCCGGTTTATGTGTACATCAACGGCAAGGCCCCCTACGATCGCGATTCGCTCGACCGCCTGGTCGCGCGGATCGACCAGCAGATCGCCGCGCATCGGAAGCGGAGCTTCGCCGAGAAGGCCCGGGTGCTGGACTACTTCCAGAAGTCTCGGGATATCCTGCTGAGGATCCGCCGCGACGGCGGGCTGCCGGCCGATGGCGTCCCCGACGCCTGGATCGAGGATTCTTCCGCGGCGGTCGACGCCAGCCGACGGAGCATCGCCGACCCGTTGCTCGGGCAGTTCCTCGAGCCGTTGCCCGCATTGACGCCGGATCAAGCCTTGAAGACATTCGAGACCGTGGACGGATTCCGGATGGAGCTGGTGGCGGCCGAGCCGATGGTGCAGAGCCCGGTCGCGGCCTCCTTCGACGCCGACGGCAATCTCTACGTCGCCGAGATGCGCGACTATCCCTACAAGCCCAGGACGGGGAAGACGCCGCTGGGTACGGTCCGGCTGCTGCGCGACACCGACGGCGACGGCCGGTTCGACCGGAGCACCGTGTTCGCCGAGGGTTTGCTGTGGGCCGCCGGTATCGCCCCCTGGAAGGGGGGCGTGTTCGTCACGGCGCCGCCGGACATCTGGTACCTGAAGGACACCGACGGCGACGACCGAGCCGACTTGCGGCAAAAGGTCTATACGGGATTCGGCACGCAGAATCAGCAGGCGATGGTCAACAACCTCGCCTGGGGACTCGACCACTTCATCTACGGGGCGGCCTCGGGCAACGGCGGGACGATCCGTCCGGGCGACGATCCCCACGCGCCCGGGGTCTCGGTCGAGCACAGCGACTTCCGCTTCGACCCGGTGACTGGCGCGTTCGAGCTGGTCTCGGGCAACGACCAGTTCGGCAACACGTTCGACGATTGGGGGAACCGGTTCACCTGCGACGAGTCGCACCCGCTCTCGCAGGCCGTCCTGCCCCATCGCGAGCTGGCACGGAACCCCTATCTCGCGGTCCCCTCGGTGGTGCAGGACATCGCCGGGGGCTCGGTGCCGATCTTCCGGATCAGCCCGATCGAGCGATGGCGGCAGATCCGCTCGAGCCGTCGGATCGCCCATAGCACGCGTACCCCCGAATCGGCCGGCGTCAGCCATCACGTCGTCGACGCCGGCGCGGGCGTGACGATCTATCGCGGCGGCGCCTACCCGGCGGAGTTCTACGGCAATGCCTTCGTCGGCGACGCGCAGAACAACCTGATCCATCGGCGAATCCTCGTCCCCGACGGAGCCGCGTTCAAGGCGATCCGCGGCCCTCGGGAGCAGGCCACCGAGTTCGTCCGCTCGTCGGACAACTGGTTCCGTCCCGTGAATTTCGTGAACGCCCCGGACGGCACGCTCTACGCGCTGGACATGAGCCGCGCCGTCATCGAGGCGATCCACATCCCGCTCGACGTGGTCAAGCACCTCGACCTGAAGCGAGGGCGCTCCCAGGGTCGGATCTACCGGATCGCCCCGCCGGGGTTCCGCTACACGCCCCCGCCGCGACTGAGCCAGGCGACGACGGCCGAGCTCGTCGCCGCGCTCGCCCGCCCCGACGCCTGGTATCGCGACACCGCGCACCGACTGATCCACGAGCGTCAAGATCCGGCGGCGATCGAGCCCTTGCGCAAGCTGTTGACTCCGGCCGGGGCCGGTTTCGCCCCGGCGCGTGTCAATGCGCTCTGGTCGCTCGAGGGCCTGAAGGCGCTGAGGGACGATGACATCTTCATCGCAATATCCGACGGCGTGCCGGAGGTCCGTGCCCAGGCGGTCCAGCTTGCCGCGAGCCGGCTGGACCGGTCGCGCCCCTTGCTCGACAAGGTCCTGGACCTGGCCGATGATCCGGATTCGCGCGTGCGGTTCCGCGTGGCCCTGGCGCTGGGCGATACCCGCGACCCCCGGGCCGGCACCGCGGTGGCCGGGATCGTCCGACGCGATGCCGCGAACCGATGGATCCGGATGGCGGTGCTCAGCTCGAGCGCCGCGATGGCCGACCGGCTCTTCGTCGTACTCACGAAGGATCGGGGCGCGACCGAACCGGCGATCATCCAGGAGTTCGCGAGGCAACTGGTGGAAATCGTCGGCGCACGGAATCGGCCCGACGAGGTTGGCCGGGTCCTCGACGCGATGGCGACCGAAGGCGCACCGTGGCTGGGATCGGATGGTCGGGACCTCATGATCCGCACCCTGGCCCGCGGCCTGCGTCGAGCGGGAGGAAGGCTGCCGATCGATCCGAAAGCGAAGAGGCCGGGGGCGGCCCTCGTCGCTCGACTGGTCCGACACGCGAGGGCACAAGTGCAAGGCGCGCACACCCCCGAGCCCGACATCCTGGGTGCCATTGCCATGCTCAGCTCGATCGAACCCGACGACTCGCGAGACGACCTGCTGGCGCTGCTCGCGCCGCGGCAATCTCTCTCGGTGCAGGTCGCGGCGGTGCGGGCGATGGCCGAGGGTCGATCGGCCAAGCTCCCCGACCTCCTGCTGCCCAGGATGCGCGGCTTCGAGCCGGCCGTCCGCGCGGCGGCGGTCCGGACGCTCCTGAGCCGCGACGAATGGACCAGGGCCCTGCTGCAAGCCATGCAACCCGGTGCCGCGAGCGGGATCGGCCCGACGTCGATCGAGCCGTCCGACCGCGCACCGCTGTTGAAGCACCGCGACCCCGAGGTCGCGCGACTGGCCCAGGCCGTCTTCGGCCGCACGACGCCGGGTTCCCGCGCCCCCATCATCGCCGACTACGCCCCGACCCTGCGGACCCGCGGAGATGCCGGCCGCGGGGCCAGGGTGTTCGATCGCGAATGCAAGAGCTGCCACAAGGTCGGCGAGCGGGGATTCGCGCTCGGCCCCGACCTGACCGGCTCCCCGTCGAGCGACCCCGCCGCCCTCCTGGCCAACATCCTCGACCCTAATGCCAGCGTCCTGCCGGCTTATGTTCAATACATGGTCGTCGACCAGGACGGCCGGACCTATTCGGGCATCATCGCGGCGGAGACGGCGACGAGCCTGACCCTCCGCCGCGGCGACGGGGCCGAGGACACGATCCTCCGCGCCCAGGTCGCCGAGATGGCCGGCACCGGGCTGTCGATGATGCCCGAGGAGATCGAGAAGACGATCTCAAAGCCCGAGATGGCCGACCTGATCGCCTTCCTGCGGGCCTCGCACCGCGGTGGCGCGGGCCAGGGGCCGGACACCGATGACCGCTCGCGGCCGCTGG
>JBKQHM010000638.1:0-4294 GCA_052148775.1 Isosphaeraceae bacterium
CGGCCGTCGGCGACGGCGGCGCGCAGCAGTTCGGTGACCCGGTCGCGGTCCGCGTCGGACGCGCGCAGCGCAGGTGAGCTGGGCGGATCTGCCGGCATCCGGCCTCCTCGGCGGCGACGTGGTGGCACCGCGCCTCCGACATTCCACGTTATAGCGCAAGTCGGCGGCCATCAACGAGGGGTACGCCGACGCGGTGCCGATCGATGGCGCGCCAGGATCAGGCGTCGGGCCGGATTAATGCGCTTCGAGCGCCACCGGAATCCCTCTCTTCCTGCCTTCAGCGCGTCGAGGAAGATCGACGCGGCCGTGGGGTCGGGCAGATGTCACTGCGGCGGACCGGCGGTCAGGTGCAGGCTGCTGGTAGAGCGCTGCCCCGATGGGCTAACCCAGGTGACGGAGATCGTGTCGCCCGGATGGAACCGCGACAAGATGCCGGTCAAGTCGTCGGGCGAGCCGACGGCCTGCCCATTCACCGTCGTAATGACCGCTCCGCCGGTCATGCCCGCCGAGGCAGCGGGGCTCCCGCAGATCGTCCCGACGATCAGGGTGCCGGAACTGACGGGCGCGATGGCCGACGGCACGGTCAGGTCGGCGTTGCTGGTGTAGCAGGCCGGGCTGCTCCCGGCGCCGCCGGAGCCGCCGCCGTTCTGCTGCTGCTCCCCCTGCTGTGCCTGCGTCTGCGGGCTGCTACTCGATCCGGAGCTGATGAAGATTCCGACGAACGGCGGGTAGCCGATCGTGATGATCGAGCTGGCGTGGCCCCCGGCGATCTGCCGGGCCACTGACAGCGCCGTGTTGATCGGGATCGCGAATCCGGCTGACGCCTGCTGCTGGTCACTGACGTCGTTGCCCGCCGTGTCCATGCCGATGACGCCGGCCGAGCTCGCCAGCGGGCCGCCGGAGTCGCCTGGCACGATGTCGGCGTCCGTCTGGATCATCCCGCTCAGGGTCTCGGAGGCGCTCGAGCTTCCCTCCTCGCTTGCGGTGATGGTCTGGTTCAGCCCGGTGACCTCGCCGGCCGTCGCGGTGATGCTGCCCCGGCCCTCAGCGTTGCCCAGGGCCACGACGGCGTTTCCGACCTTGACCGAAGAGGAGTTGCCGATCGGCACCGTCGTCAGCCCGGACGCGTTCTGCAGCTGGATCAGGGCGATGTCCCCGGTCTTGTCGTAGCCGACGACCGTGGCCGGGTAGGTCCTGCCCGTCGCGGCCACGGTGGCGGTGATCTTGGTGGAGTCGTCGATGACGTGGTTGTTGGTCAGCACCAGCCCGTCGGCGTTGATCACCATGCCGGTCCCGGCGGCCGCCTCGCTGTTGTACTGCAGGGCCGTGTTGATGATCACCAGGCCCGGCTTGACCTTGGTGACGATGGCCTGCTCGCCGCCGGCCAGCGGGGCGGCCGGGGCCGGAGCAGGCACCGCGCCGCTTCCCGGCAGCGAGATGCCCGAGCCGCCGGACCCCGGGTTGTCGAAGGCCAGGAGCAGGCCTGCCGCGAGCGCGGCCCCCAGCACCGCCATGACAGTGTGCGTCAGCACGTTGCCGCTGCCCCGGCGTCTGAGGGATGGCCCGTATCCAGTGTCGTCCAGCATCTGTCCAGTCCACTCCACGAACCCTCGGGCGGGGAAAGGCGGCCCGCTAACCGATAGCAGGCCGCGGGCCGCCCGCGCCGCTCTCTAACCCTTGAGCGCTTCCTGCAGCTCACTGGCGATCTCGTCGGTCGTGGCATCCACAGTCCTCTTCACCACTTTGTCCGCGCTTGTGAGCGCCTTGTCGAGCGCCTTTTCAATCGTCGGCTCGCCCACCGCGATCAGCCCTGCCTGGCTGGCGGTCAGTTGCTCGGCCAGCTCGTGGAGTTCCTTGCGCGGCAGGGTCCCGCCGCCGAACCACTCGGGGATGACACGGACGCCCGGGCGATCCATCCGCTTGACCACGTGGGGTTTGCCGTCCTGTTGGTCGATGACGGCCGCATCGAACGACCCGATCGCCTTGTCCTTGTGCAGGGCCTCGATGGCGTCCAGGTCTGTCTCTGCGGCCGAGACGCTGCCGTAGGTGGCGGCGTAGACGACCATGGGCTTCTTGTCAGGCATGACATCTCCTTGATCTCGGGTCATCCGGCTGATAGTTCAAGGCCGGCTGCCTCTGTTGCAGCCGGGCGGTGAATGTGCCCGTCATGGGCAGTCCACACGGCGATCACGCAGCGGTAAAAGCGATGCCGGCTCTCGTCGCATAGGCCTGAGCTATGGGCAAGCCGTCGGCAGATCCGCCGGTCACGGCTGCCGGATCTGAGTGCTGACGGGTTCGCTGAACGGGCTGAGCTGGATCGCGCGACCCTCGCGGCCCTCGATGCGGCCGGGGCACCACCCGGGCTGCGCGAGCAGACCGCACGGGCCGCGATGCAGGAGCGGCTGGCCCTGGCCGTGGAGCGCTATGACGCCGGGGACACCACCAGCGACCTGAACGTGATCGCCAGCTGGGTGCAGGATGTCCGCCAGCTCTTCGACCTGATGCCGGCCGAGGGCGAGGAGGCCGCCGCCAACGTCGCCACGCGCATGGCCGCGGTGCCGGAGGCCTACCGCCAGTTCTCGCAGACCCTGCTCGGTGCGCCCCGCAACGGCCAGCCCCCGGCCCGGCTGCAGGTCGAGGAGGTCGCCAAGCAATGCGCCGCCTGGGCTTCGCCGGAGGACTAGGGCTGGGCGACCTACGCCGAGCGGCTCATGGGCGAGCTCGGATACCTAGACGAGGACCCGGGGGCGTATCTCGGGATGCTCGACATGCAGATGATGAGCGCCGCCAACGTGGCCCTGGACATCGGGGTGCATCTGGAACTGGGGATCCCCAAGGGCACCGGCTGGCGGGAGGGCGAGCGCTGGAATGCCGGGACCGCCTGGGAGTTCCTGCAGGCCCACTCCAGCTGGGACGAGAAGCGGCTGCGCTTCGAACTGCACCGCTACCTCGGCTGGCCCGGGCAGGTCCTGTCCTACAAGCTCGGCGAGCGAATCTGGCTCCAGGCCAGGGAAGAAGCCAGAGCCAGGGCCGGAGGTGCCTTCAGCCTCAAGGACTTCCACTCCAAGGCGCTCAGCCTGGGCGCCATGGGCCTGGACCCGTTGCGTGAGGCCCTGTCCCGCTGCTAGGACGGGTACAACTTCTTGCGGGCTTTGAAAGCACTGATTCCCTCCAGTCCGGGAAGCCGATGGAGAATCAGGACCGGGCGCGATCCCAGGACCCGCCGTGGCACAAGCCACGGACGGCACGAGCGGCCGCGGAGACGCTGGCGGAAGCCAGCCCGCCTGACCCGGCACCTTCCTGAGGGCGGCGGCCGCGACGCCGGGCGAGTCTGCCTCTACGGCACTCACCACCCTTCTGGACTGACGGCAGACTTGCGGTCCCGAGCCGGCCTACGAGACCCACGATAATCCGGCGACCTGCAAGCGGATACGACAGTGTGCCAGATCCACCGGATATGCGGCCCGATATTTCCGGGTGTGCGACGACGTCATCTCTCCTTTTCCCGAGGCAGTCAACGCCCCCATTCCCGAATTGGGAACTGTAGGGAGTCAGTGAGCCATTCCTGGTAAGCGGTCGTTGCGCTGGGTGATCGATAGGCAGTTGACGCCGTCCCGGGAATTTTGCCCGACACAACTCCGCGTCGTGCTCTTCGGCATCGGCCCGGCCAGCACCCGTTACGGCCGCCCGGCCCCAACGCGACTTCAGGCGCTCCGGCGTGGTCGCCCGGCGGGAACGGCGGTCCCGGGATCGGATATTTGCTGGCGCTCAGCGGTCACTGCGGCGTTCGAGGTACCTGCCCAGTTCAGCCGTTTGTGATCCGTCACCCGCCGGGGTCTGGGCCATGGAGGCGAGGAGGCGTAGTTTCTCATCGCTCTCGCTGCCCTGATCGGCGTAGTAGAGGACCAGCAGCACGTCGTCGACCGGGAGCTTGTCCCGGTGCAGGCGCAGCTCACCGACGGCGGGATGGTTCACGGTGGTGGTGCCGCCTTCGAGGCTGCGGACGTCGTGGCGCGCCCAGAGAGTCCGGAACCGCTCGCTCGACAGGGCAAGCTCGCCCGCCAGTTCTACGAATCGCGGGCTGTCGATGTCGTCGCCGATGGACTTCCTGAAGGCGGCGATGAATCCTTCCGCGGAGCGCGTCCAGTCCTGCTGGAACGCCTGCTCCTCGGGATCGAGGAGCAGCGATCGGAGCCGGTTGTGCCCGGGCTGAAGGCGCGGGGAGAGCGCGACCGCGAGCCGGTTGGAGGCAAGCACATCGAACGCGCGCCCTTCGACGAACGCGGGAACCTGC
>JBKQHM010000639.1:0-11727 GCA_052148775.1 Isosphaeraceae bacterium
GATCTGTCCGACAATTGTAGTGATACCGGAATCTCGCACCATGCTTCGCCGGGAGATGACGCGACCATGACAACACAGATCGAGGATCCTGACGTCACGCCGAGAGCGATGAGCCCGACGTCGCGGAAGATGCTGCAACTCCTACGGCGGCGAGTACGGCAGCTCATGTGGGCCGCTCTGGGCCTGTTGATCTTCCTCGTGGTGGCCGGTCCGATGTTCGCGATCTGGTGGCTGACCAGCCTGAACAGGCTCCCCGACATCGGCGATCCGTTCGATGTGGCGGAGTTGCGCGCGTTGCGGATCCCCGAGGATCAGAATGCCTTCACCTTCCTCCGGCGGGCGCAGGCCAAGCTCACGCACGCGCCGGAGTGGCCGCGAGCGATCGATTTCTCGGATCCGACGGACGTCTGGGCAGCGGCCGATCCGAAGCTTCGCGCCTGGGTGGAGGAGAATCGTGAGGCGCTCGCGCTGTTCCTGCGGAGCGCCGAGCTCACCGAAGGGATCTCGCATCCGGCCGGTCAGCTCTATTCGCGGGAATACTCCTTCATCAATCCCAGAGAGCTGGTGAATCTCGTGTTGTTAGAGGGTGCCAGGCGTGCAGAAACGGGCAATACCGCGGGTGCCTGGGAGTGCTATCGCGGGGTCCTGCGCACGGCGACTCATTTCCGGAGGCGCGGGGATGTCTACGAGCGATGGATCGCCAATTCGATGCAAGTTCCGCTTCAGAAGGGGCTGGCGACCTGGGCCGCCGATCCGAGGACCCCGATCCCTCAGGTTCGCCGCGCCCTGGAGGAGGTCCTCGAGGGTCGACCGCGACCCGGGTGGGAGGCCTTCTCGCTGAAGCTTTCCTATCTCGATCTGACTCGCGATATGGCCGCGCCCGTGGATTACGTCCATCGCGCGATCGCCGACGGGAAGACTTATCGGCTGGCCGGGCTCGAGATACCCATCGAATTCTCGGCGTACCTCTATCCGGTCCATCGATTCCTCAAGCGCGAGCCCGAACGCAGCCGGCGCGTCCTCCGGCTGATCTTCGCCAACTGGCTGGCCCATCTCGAGGTCCCCGAGCTGCGGGGGAATAGACCGGCCGTCCGGGCGGCGCTCTCAGCCGGCAGGGGCACGAACATCGTGTTGCTGTACCCCACCGGCCCCGAGGCGCCGCCCGCCGCCCGCGCAGTCCCGCCCCTGACTGTAGCGAGTTGGATCGTCTCGACCCTCGACCTCAAGTCCTTCCCATGGGCCGGTATGTGGACACAGGTCCACTTCCAGGAACTGCGGAGTTACCGCCGGTTGGTCGTCTCACTGGCCGAGGAACTCTATCGCCGCGAGCGCGGGACGATGTCCCCGTCCGACGAGGCGCTGGTGGGGACCTACCTCAAGGCCCTCCCCGAGGACGGCTCGCTCGAGCTCGACGACGGCACAGCGTCGACCGTGCGCGATTCCGGCGCCGTCGACGAGCTGCCACCCGGGTAGGAATCAGGCGATGATCTCGCGGATGACCTCGCCGTAGACGTCCGTCAGGCGGAAGTACCGGCCGGCGTAGCGATAAGTTAACTTGGTGTGATCGAGACCAAGCAAGTGAAGGATCGTCGCGTGCAGGTCGTGGACATGCACCTTGTCAGCGACAGAATAGTACCCGTAGTCATCCGTCTTCCCGTACACCAGGCCGTTCTTGACCCCGCCTCCAGCCATCCACATCGTGTATCCGTGGGGATTGTGGTCGCGCCCGTCGTCTCCTTCCGAGGTCGGCGTGCGTCCGAATTCGCCGCCCCAGAGCACGAGCGTGTCCTCGAGCAGGCCCCGCGCCTTCAGATCCTTGAGCAGGCCCGCGATGGGCCTATCGACTTCGAGTGCGTTCCGGGCAACATCCTTCTTCAGTCCACCGTGCTGGTCCCACTTGTAGCTATGCGAGACCTGCACGAACCGGACCCCGCTCTCGGCGAAGCGACGGGCCATCAGGCATTGTCGACCGAAGTCGCGAGTCGCAGCTTGGTCGAGGCCATAGAGCCGTTGCGTCGCCGCCGACTCGTTCGAGATGTCCTGGATCTCCGGCGCGGCGGTCTGCATCCGGAAGGCCAGCTCGAAGGACGCGATCCGGCCTTCCAGCGCCGCGTCGGCCCCGGATTGCTCCAGGTGGTCGCGATTCATCTCCTGGATCAGGTCGAGGTTCAGACGTTGCAATCCCTGCGGTGTGGTCGTGTTCGCGATGAACGGGATCTTCGCCCGGTCGGAACCGATCCCGGTCGCGCCGATCGGCGTACCCTGATAGACCGCCGGCAGGAACGCCGAGCTCCAGTTGTTCACGCCGCCGTGGCTGAGGTTGGGGCAGATCGTGATGTAGCTCGGGAGGTTCTGGTTCTCGGTCCCGAGCCCGTACGAGATCCAGGACCCCATGCTCGGCCGGACGAACGTATCGCTGCCGGTGTGGAGTTCCAGCAGTGCTCCCCCGTGCCGCGAGTTCGACCCGTGCATCGAGTTGATCATGCAGAGGTCGTCCACGCAGCCGGCCAGATGGGGGAACACCTCGCTGACCGCGATCCCGCTCTCTCCGTACCTCTGGAAACGGAATGGAGACCGGAGCAAGTTCCCGGTCTTGCTCGACACGACGCGCGGCTTGGCGAACGGCAGGGGCTTGCCGTGGTCGCGCTCCAGGAGCGGCTTGTAGTCGAACGTGTCGACCTGCGACGGCCCCCCATGCATGAACAGGAAGATCACTCGCTTCGCCCGCGCGGGGAAATGACCCGGACGGGGAGCCAGCGGATTCCGAGGATCGATGTGGCTTGCGGCTCGCGATTCCTCCGCGAGCAACCCGTCCAGGGCCAGCGACGCGAATCCGCCGCCGACTTGGCGCAGGAGGTCGCGACGCGACATCACGGGTACATCGATCGCATTCCAGTGGTGGTCCATGATCATCCATCCCCGCGCAATTCGTGGTTCGATCGACTCAATCGAGATAGAGAAACTCACTGGACGAGAAGATGGCCTGACAGAGCAGTTGCCAGGCGCGCCGGGGACGAGACTCACGCGGAATCCCTTCCGCGGCCAGCCCGCCTTCGAACCGCCCCAGGTAATCCGCGGCGCGATCGATTTCCCTCCGGATCGCCGGACGACCGTAAGCCCGACGGAAGGCCAGGTCGATGCGCCTCGACGTATCGAGATCGGACCGGGCGAGCAAACGTCCCGCCATCGCATCCGAACATCTCAACACCAGGCGGTCGTTCATCATGAAGAGTGCCTGGGGGGCGACCGTCGTCGGGATCCGCTTGCCATTCGACGTGCTGGGGTCCGCGAAATCGAACGCCTGGAAGACGTCGTACAGGCCGCTACGGATCACCGGCAGGTAGACCGAACGGCGACTCTGGTCGTACTTGACGGAGCCCGCGCCTCCGGTGTTGTTCACATACGAATGATTCTTCGTCGGCAAGAGCGAGCCGCCCATGGTCGCATCGAGCTCGCCGCTGACGGCCAGGATGGCGTCGCGGATGGCCTCGGCCTCGAGCCGTCGCCGGCCGAAATGCGACAGAAGCCGATTCTCCGGGTCGACCTGGGCGGCCTTGACGTCCTGAATCGTGCACTTTTGGTAGGTCGACGTGAGCATGATCAGCCGATGCATCGCCTTGATCGACCATCCGGATTCGACGAACTGACATGCCAGCCAGTCGAGCAATTCCGGATGATCGGGCATCTCTCCGAGCCGGCCGAAGTTGTCGGGCGAGCGGACGAGTCCCTCGCCGAAATGGCCGAGCCAGATCCGGTTGACCATCACGCGCGCGGTCAACGGATGATCGGGTCGCGTCAACCAATGACCCAGTTCCAGACGCCCGCTCCGGGCCTTGTCGACCACCGTTCCATCCGGCCCGGCCAGGACCGTGGGAAAGCGTCGCGGCGCCTCCTGGCCCAGGGTGAGGTGGTTGCCGCGAATGTGAATCCGGATGTCGGCCGCTTTCTGGTCCTCGACGCTCATGATCGCCGAGACCGGCGGGGGCTTCTTCTCGAAATCGGCCAGGACCTTCCGCTTCCGACGGAGTTCCTCCTCGATCTTCGCGCGGACATCCGCCTTGGCCGCGGTTTTGGCTTGCGCGACCAGGGCGTCGATCTCCGCCTTTCGGGTCGCGACCGCCTTCTTGAACGTCTCGAGCGCCGACCTCTCGGATTCCGTGGCGATCGGGCGCTCGTGCCACATGGCGACGACCTTGTGGTTCTGCATGGTCCGGGTCGACTTGAAGATGCCGGCCAGTCCGTAATAATCGGCGGTCGGGATCGGGTCGAACTTGTGGTCGTGGCATCGGGCACAGCCCAATGTCAGCCCCATGAACACGCGTCCGACCGTATCGACCTGCTCGTCGATGATATCCATCTCCATCTTCACCGGATCGTCCTCGGCGAGCATCTTCGGACCGAGCACGAGGAACCCGGTCGCGACGAGTCGTTGGCGATCGACCGTTTCGTCACGGTCTTGCGGCAGCAGGTCGCCCGCGATCTGCTCTGTCAGGAACTGATCGTAAGGCTTGTCGTCGTTGAAGGCCCGGATCACGTAATCCCGGTAGCGAAAGGCGTTGGCATACGCGACGTTCTCATCCATACCGTTGGAGTCGGCATAGCGTGCCAGGTCAAGCCAGTGTCTCCCCCACCGCTCGCCGTAATGCGGCGACGCCAGAAGCCGATCGACGACTTTCGCAAAGGCCTCCGGCGTCGTATCGGCGAGGAACGCGTCGACCTCTTCGGGGGTCGGGGGCAAGCCGATCAGGTCGTACGTGGCCCGACGAATCAGGGTCATCCTCTCGGCCGGGGGCGACGGAGTCAGTCCCTTCCGCTCAAGGGCCGCGAGAATATAGCGATCGACCGGCGAGCTTGGGCCTATCCCTGTCGGCATGTCGGGCGGCCTGGGTTCCCGTAACGGCTGGAACGCCCAGAACGGGATGGTTTCAGAGGACGCCCGGAGGCTGCTGGTTGGCTTTGGTGCGGGCTCGGTTTTCTCCACACCCGGCCAATCCGCGCCGGCCCGGACCCATTCGGAGAGATCGGCCACTTCCGCGTTGGTCAGCTTCCCCTTCGGAGGCATCTTGAGGTCGCCCTGGTAGCGAACCGCCTCGATGAGCAGACTCTCGTCCGGCTTGCCCGCAACGACGGCCGGACCGGTATCCCCACCCTGGACGATCCCCTCCGCCGAATCCAGTCTCAGCCCGCCCTTATGCTTCTCCGGACCATGACATTTCCAGCAATGGTCGGCGAGCAGAGGCCGGATCTTCTTCTCGAACCGATCGGCTGCCGAAGATCCCCGACTCTCACCGGCCCGCCCGATCATCGGCATCACGAGCAGGACAAAAACCCAAAGCCTGGCCCACATCCCCACCTCACTCGGTTAGATGTCCCTCTCCCGGCTGGTTAAACAACTGTTTTACCACATGGGGCTCGGGCTTTCCCAGACGAAAATGGATCGTCCGGCCAGGTTACAGGGAAGGCGTCCCGCCGGTTGCGAGCGACGAGGCTCAGGGCGATAGCTCGCCGGGCGGGCTGGGTTCGCCCTCGGCCGGCAGGTTTCGGTGGATGGCGAAATCGTAGAGAAGAATCCCGGCGAGCCCTCCGGCAAACGGGACAACCATCGGAATCCAGAAATAGCCGCCATGCGACTGGAAGACGGCCGTCCCCCATCCCAGCACGGCCGAGGCGAGCCGAGGCCCGAGGTCGCGCGCCGGGTTGATGGCATAACCGGTCAGCCCGCCGAGCGAGAGGCCGATCGCCCACACCAGGCCGCCGAGCGCCAGCGGCTCGACGTAGCCGCCGGGGGCGGCGTTGCGCCGATCGGTCAGGGCCCGGACTCCCAGCAGCAGGACCGCCGTGCCGAGGAATTCGCTCATGACATTCCGCCAGGTGGTGTCGAACGCCGGGTAGGTCGCGAAGACCCCGGCCCCGCCGGCCGCGGTCCCGACGAGCTTGCCGTCGACCATCGTCCCACGGATCAATTGCTCGTTCTGCTCGAAGGCCCGGAACGCCTCGGCATAATCGACGTAGACCAGCAAGGCGCCGACGAAGGCCCCGGCGAGCTGGGCGACCCAGTACGGGAGCACGCGCGAGCGGGGGAAATCGCCGCGCGAGGCCAGGGCCAGCGTCACGGCCGGATTCACGTGCCCGCCGCTCAAACGCCCGCAGAGATAGACGGCCAGCGCGACGGCAAGGCCCCAGGCGGTGGTGATCATCATCTTGTCGGACGTCTTGTTCAGCAGGACATCCCCGGCGACCACGCCATCGCCGATCAGGATCAGCAGCCCCGTCCCGAGGAACTCACCCATCAGCGCGGCCCGGAGCGGAGGCAACGCGATCGCATTCGTTGTCTTCGGCATTTTGATACCTGTCAGTGAAGGATTCCGCGACTCTCGATCGATCACGCGCGTCTCGTCCGCCCCGCGAGCAAAGACGGGAACATGTTATTTATTCACGATGGTGTCGGTGCTGCGACGCTTAACTCGGCACCGTCCCTGTTTTCCCGCCGATGCTCGATAGCCTCGTCCTCGGACCGGACCACGCTGACGAGGAACATCCATCCGAAGAGAAACGCCGGGAGTCCGGCCGTCTCCTCCACCATGAAGCCCAAAACGGTCGCCCCTTCTCCGAAGTAGCCGTAGTGTGCGTCGAATACTCCGAGCCATCCGAAGTAGCCCGCAATGGCGAGGATCCGAAGCGGGCGGCCCCGGATCAGGTCCCAGTGCCGGACGGCCCAGCTCGAGCCCAGCACGAATGGCACCATCTGATACTGCGGAAAACCCGTGGGATAGAACAGGACCATGGTGACCATCGCCACCAACGCGGACGCCTCGACGTCCGGACGCCGGACCCACGACCACCAGCACGCTCGCAGCAGGGCCAGGGCCATGACGATCGGCGCCAGGAAATCGTAGTTCCCGCCGACTCCGAACCAGTTGAGCGGGGAATTCACGCCGCGAAGGAACCGGAAGATCGACAGCAGGGCCGCCCTCCGCCTCGCGGCGAACCCCAGGGGCGAGAGCGTCGACGGCCCCCACACGTAGCAGCTCATCGCGAGTCCGAGCGCGATCGAAACCACGGCGACCTGGAGAAACCGAGTTCGAAGCCGGCCGCGATCGAGGGCGAGGAAGGGTAGCAGCACCACCGGCATATATTTCAGCAACACGCCCAGGGCCAGAGACATCCCCGCCCGCACGTCGTGTCCCCGGCTCCATGCTCGGATCGACCCCAGGCATAACAGTCCGACCAGGATGTCGAAATGACCCCGGCCGGCGATCTCGACCCATGGGAACGGGTTCCAGAACAAGCCTGTCAGCACGATCAACGCGACGACGCCGGGCGGTCGACTCGCCGTGAAGCCTTTCGTCTCCGAGATTGCGAACAGCACATACGCGTAAGCAAACAAGACCTTGGGTGCGAGCGGGTTAACCCACGCGACGGCCGCCAGGAAGTTGAACAACGGTCCATAGGCGTTCAGGGGTGCATCGCCGAATTCCCCGAACACGGTAAACCAGGGATCGTGCCCCAGGCGAACCTCGTACCACATCTGGAGGTAGAGGAAATAGTCCTGTCGCGCACCGCAAACCACGGTGGTGACCAGGAAGGCCAACGCGACAACCAGAAGCACGAAGTGGCCCCGTCGTTCCAACCGGATGTCCGCCGGTGATCGGCCCGGATCGCCCTGAAGCTCATACCTGCGGAGGATCAAGACGATCGTGAAATGGAGGATCAGGACGATCAGCATGGCCGATGCGAACTCGCGCCAGCACCCGAGGAGGTCCCGGGTCACGAAGGGAGCCGGGACGTTCTGCACGGACTGGTTCACCAGCGCGATGATCCGTCCCGGATGCTCCTGGATCAGCATCGGCGGGACGATCCATTGGGCGAACGCCAGCCAACCCAGCGAAAGGGCGGCGTACAGGATTACCAGTCGGATCAGTCGACGATCGGGCCGGGCCATCGAGAGGATGCTCGGGTGCGGCCCCCCCGGAAAAGGGGAGGCATGAAACCACCTCCACGCAGGGATCAAGCTCGGTGAAGGCCGGTCGACTTTACACCGGATGTCACCTCGACGAAAGAGACCCCGCTAGCCCCCCGACGATTTTGCGAGCGTGGCCTCAGGGCCCTGGACGACCGCCCGGAGCCGTTCCCGGTAAGCCTTCAGGTAGGCCCGCTCCGCCTCGGCCGAGCCGGGGTTATCCGTCAACACCTTGAGGAGCAGGCCCCGCAAGACCTGCACGCCGTGCTCGTCGTGGCCCGATTTGATGAGGTTAGTCTGCTCGTAAGGATCGACCCTGAGGTCGTACAGTTGTTCGGCCCCGCGGCCGTTCCGGATATAGTGCATGCCCGAAGCCACCAGCGACATCTGGAACCCCGCGTTGTCGAGACCGACCGGCGAATGGGGCTGGAGCGCGGTCGCGTCGGCCTGCTCGGAGAAGGCCGGCGTGGTGATCTCCGGAGGCACCTGCCCGGGTGCCAACCCCCAGTAGGACGCCAGGGACCGGCCCGGGAACGGCGAATCGGCCGAGAGGCCCAGCAGGTCGACCACGGTCGCCGGCAAGTCGCGCAGGCTGACGGGGCTATCCACCTCGCGGCCCCTCGGCGCTCCGGGCGACAGGATCACCAGCGGGACGCCGACCTCATCGAGGTTCACCGTGTACGAGTGGCCGAAGCTGCCGTGATCGCCGAACGATTCCCCGTGGTCTGAGGTGATGATCACATCCGTATTCTCGAGCAGCCCCTGGACTTTCAACGCGACGAGAAGGTGCCCGAGTTGCTCGTCGAGGAAAGCGATGCAATCGTCGTAGCAGTCGCGGCTCATCAGGAGATCCTGTTGCCGAATCGAACCTTTGGCCGACCCCACGTAATCGAACAGGAACCGGTAATCCGCCGGGGTGGTGGGGCCGAGCCCGAACCGCTTCTTGTACTTCGGCGGCGGTATGAATGGCTCGTGGGCGTCGAAATAATTCAGGAACGCGAAGAACGGACGATCAGGCCGCCGCCGGCCCAGCCAATCGAGGAAGCCGTCGTTGATCTCTTGCCCGCCACGCGACTGGAGGCCGATCCACTTCTGATCGTAGCAGTCGCCGAGATTCACGCCGTACGACTCGCCCAGACCGGCGAGGTTTTCGAGGATCCATTTCCCGGGCACCGTGCGCGTCAGGATGGACCTCGGCGTCAGCGCGTAATCCTCGAAATGGGCGAAACCTCGATCCAGGCCGGTCTCGTACGTGCAGCAGTTGGTATTCGCCGAGAAACCCGCAGTCTGGTAGCCCCGTGAAGCCAGGTACTCGGCCAAAGTCGGGGCGGGCGAATCCAGCCGAAAATTCCACTGGGTATTGAGCCGAAAAGGCCACTGACCGGTGAAAAAGCAGGTATGCGAGGGATACGTCCAGGGTGCGGGCGCCAGGGCGCTGTTATACTTGACGCCCTTCTGTGCCCAGCGCGAGAGGTTGGGGGTGGTGTCCCGGAAGTAGCCGTAAAGGCCGAGGTTATAGGCGCGTACGGTATCCCAAACGATCAAGACGGCGTTCCGGGCCCCCGAGGGCGGGCGAGGCAATCCGGCGACCGTCCGACGTTCACGGATGGCGTCCCAGACCGACGAGAGTCCCGCCAGGACACACAACAGGCCCAGGAGTCCGCCCAGGACATATCGCAGCCGTCGCGGTTGCAGGCCCCGGTTCGCAACCGCGTCGCCGATGAACTTCCCCAGCCCGAACGCCAGGATCAGGCTACACGCCCCGTACAACGGCAGCCTCAGCAATGCGGCCCAGATGGCCATCGTCGCGAACAGCCAAGCTCCCAATCGCAGAGAGATCAGTCTCCGACGCGGGAGGTTGATGACGGCCACCAGCAGCCCGGGGATCAGTAGCAGGACGGCATGCCCCGTCGGCACCGTCCACGGGAAATCCCGGGCGGTTCGAAAATACCCCTCTTCATTCAAGCAGCATTTCTTGAAGATGATGATACCCAGATCGAGATAACCCCCGCACAGACCGAACGCGATCGCCAGCAGCACCGCACCCATCGGCGAGAGAGGAATCCGGCTCGACACGCGCCGAGCCCTGGTATCGCGTGTTTCTTTGGTCATCGAACCCCGGCCCTCCGCATGATTCTATCGGCCCCTGGGTAAGTCATGCCTGGCACTCCTGGGGGCTGCGCCTGCAAAGCCGGCTTGACCCCAGCCACCCATCGGTCTTGGTCGCCAAGCCGGGGTGGCTGGGGTCGAGCCCGAAGGGCGATGCCCCCAGTGGTCTCGCCCGGGCCGACCGCTCGCAGACAGGAGCCCGCGCATGACGAACCTGGTGCCTTGTCAATCGTGATTTGAGAAGTTGGAGTCCCGGCTTTAGCCGGTCCTCTCCGCCTAAAGGCGGTACTCCAACCGATCAATCGACGGTTGACCGCCCACGAGAGTCCGATAGCTGGATACTTCAGAGAAAGACGTCAACACTCTGAGTCGGGTCATCCGTTCACAGGGCGAGTCGCGGCATCGGCGCATCGTTCCTACATTAGACGAATCCGGCCATCATCGCAAGCAACCGCCACACGCATGCATCCGCCGTGACGCTGGGTTCGTTGGATGCGCCCAACTCGACAGGATCGAGCGCAACCTCGGTGCGCGTTAGAATGGAGGAGTGGTCGGGATCCGCCATCTCCGCGGATCGACCGATCCGACTCCGACCGAGGCGCAATCGATCGATGACCCAGGAACTGCATTACACGTCGGTCCCTCGCGGTCTGAAGCCCGGCAGTCGCGGCTTCGGGACGGTGGCGGCCACGGCTCACCTGGCGGACAAGCTGGCCGATCGGCTCGAGAGCCTCAGCGCCTATCAGCCCGTATATCCCCCCGGAGATCCCTCCGCCGCGCTCAACCCGATCGTCCACGCGCACGTACGCCTGACCGCCGGGGGCAAGGTGCTCGATGTCCTGTCGCGGATCGGTCCCGCCGGGATCGATTACTCGGGCCGGCCCAACAAGTATGCCCACCACGTCGTGCTCGACGACGATGACGCGCGGCCCGAGGGTGGACCCGCCTGGCTGCTCAGTCAGCCCGGATTCCTCCAGGCCGCCTGGGAGGGTGAGCCGAGGCTCCTGTCCGGCGGAAGGTCCGTCCCGCAAGGCGACCGGCCCGAGGGCATCGCCCGCGCCTGGCAAGCCCTGACCGGCGACGCCGGCTGGGCCGGGGTGCTGGCCGAGTCCTTCCTGGCCGACCCGCGACGCCCCGCGTTCCTCGTATTCCGCCCCGGGATGGAAATCCTGCCGCTGTTCGTCGAGGCAATCGCCCTCTTAACCCCGGCCCGGAGGTGGGAGGTCGAGTTCAGCACGTACTTCAACACGCTCCCCCCGGGCGTTTCGTGTCCCTGGAGGGGTGTCCTCGATGCCTCGGCCGAGGCCAAGAACGCCCGGCGACTCCCGAACGCCCTGATCGTCGATCTCTGCCGGCCGATCGGCCGCGCGACCGGGGACGTCCTGGTCCACCTGGCCCGCACCGGCGAGCGCCGGGAGACTCCGGCCGCGAGTCCGCAACGCCCATCGTCCCCCGAGGCGAGCCGAGGCGCGTACCCGATGGCCGGCCCCCCCCTACCCCACGCGGGGACTCCCTCGCGCGACCGTCGATCGGGCTCGCAGGCCAGTCTCGACGTCTTGCCCGATCTCGCCGCTCGGCTGGCGTCCGACCTGGTGCTATCGGCCGGCGAGCCCGTACACCGACAATCCCGTTCCAGCAAGTATCTCGTCGCGACGATC
>JBKQHM010000640.1:0-10668 GCA_052148775.1 Isosphaeraceae bacterium
CGGTCGCCCGCCGGGCTGGCACGATCGATCCGCAATCGACGGTCACCGGCTCGGACGGCGGAAAGCCGCTGGGCGAAGCCCTGGTCGGCCTGCTCAAACCCTGGGGTTTGCGTCCCGTGATCCGCGACGAGGTGATCCTCTTGACCAGGCTGTGAGAGGTCGGAGCGACGGAGATTGCCGATGACCGAGGAGCGTGTCGCACCGATCAGGTTCGCGTTGTCGCTTCGTCAAATGATGAAGCTGGTGGTCTTCGGCGCCGTCGCCTCCATGTGCCTGGCGCCGATGTGGCGCCTCGCCGAGGCCGGGATCGCAACCTGGCCGCGAGTGATACTGGGGGAGGCCGTGGCGATCCCGATGGTCCTCGCGGTCGCCGCGTTCCCGCTGGTTCGTAAGGGTCCGAATAAGGACCGGCTGATCCGGGCCTTGCTGGCGACTTCCCTCAGTATCGGCCTGCTTGAGACGATCTACGCGCTGAACTGGGCCGCAGCCGGTCCGCCGTCGCTCAACGTCTGGGCCGGTAGCGGCGCGACGCCCGGGTTTTTTCGGGCGGTCATCGTGGTACTTGGAATCCCGTTCGTCATGCTCTCGCGGCAGGTCTTGCCTGGCCTGTCGGTGGTCTTCGCTTCTCGTTCTACAGGAGATGATGTGCCCGCAGGAGTGCCCGGGTCATCGAGGAGTATTGGGCGGAGATCGAGGCACACCGCTTGAAGTGCCTGTCGATTTCGGAGAGCTTCTTTCGTAGGGCGCGGTCGGGATGTTCCGCAGCCCTCTTGACGATCAACTCACGACACTCGATCAGCTGGATAATCTGGCTGAGGGCGTCGCGCCGGACTTCGGCAAGGTCCGCACGGTTGAGTCCCAGTGCCTCGATGATGACTTTTCGGCGCGGGTGGCCGCCATCCTCGCGAAAGAGATGGCTATCGGATCCCTCGCAAAACTCCAGGACCGATTCCGGATCCTCGACCGAAGGATCAACAAACAAGGGCTGCTCGTTCTTGATGGCTTCATGGTGCGAGGTCGCACGACCGGCGTCCTCGGCGAGGGGAAAGAGATTCCCCTTGAAGCGTTGATTGCAGAGCTGGCAGCAGAACAGGAGATTGGACCATTCGTAGGCGAGCCAGTAATAGCCGGGCCGGATGAGACGACCTCTGGGGTCTCGTTGATATCCGGCTTTGGGACGGAAATGCTCGACGTCGCCATAAGCAATGTGGGACACCTTCGATTCGCAGAAGGCACATTTGCCATGCTGCGCCTTCTTCAGCGCGCCCTTCACCGTCTTGTGGCCATAGATTCCGGGGTCAAACGTGAATGATTTCTTGCCGTCGTTGTAGGCTCCCGGGTCGTCGTCGTACTCCTTGCATTGTTGCTTGGTTATCGCGGCGCCCCGAGTCCGTAGGATCGCGGGCGCCCGTGCCGGCCTCTTGATTCGGATCACGGCTTCGTGCCCTGGTGTTTCTTGAGGAGGTCAAGGGATTCCTGGATGAGTTGCATCGTCTTGGCCTGCTCGAACGTCTCACCCGGGGGGATCGGGCCGAGTTGGGACTCGAGGCTCTTGAGTTCCTTCCTGTCGGCCGCGGTCATCCGGGACTTGGTGATCAACTTCTTTCGTCTCAACAGGAGTTTCTCAACGTCAGGCGGCCGCGCGGTTTCCAGGCCGAATAGGTCGCTGGTCAGGACCTGGTCGATCCTCCAACCCCGGATGGTCTCGGGGTGATTCTCGATGACGACGTGATCGCCCTCGCGTTTCAACAAGGCAATGTTGGCATCGGATGCGGCCTGGACGATCAAGGGGCTGTGGGCCGTGACGATGAACTGGGTGTTGGGGAACCGCTCGGTCAGGAAGCCGATCAGCTCGCGCTGCCACTTCGGGTGCAGGTGCAGGTCGATCTCGTCGACCAAAACGACGGCCGGTTCGGCGAGTGGATTGGGGCTGTCAGGATAGCGCTCGATCATCCGACTGACAAAGTCGACAATCCACGCGATCGTTGTCCGGTACCCATAACCAAGCTGCCGGAGAGAGACCCAGCCATAGTGCGTCTTGAATTCGACGGCCGGGGTCGGCCAGACGCCGCTCGAAGCATCGAATCGGATCTCTGAGACATCGGGAAGAACTTGGATCAGAACGTCCTCGACCATCTCAAGATGCTGCTTCTGCCGATCCTGCACGCCGGAGGACTTGCTGGCGGAGTAGTCAAGAAGCAGGAGCCATTCCTCGGCGTTACGGAGTTTGGCGTCGTCGGTGAAAAGACTTTCAAAAGCACCACTTCGTTCGGATGGCTCGAAAGACGAGGTGCTTGCAATTCGGCCGGCTCCATACGCAAAACACTCGGGGAAGATCAGCACCCCATCGCCAGTTACATTGCTTACATTACCGAAGCATTCGACTGTATTACTGCGATTCTCTGACTTCTGAATTGTTATAATATACTGCTTTTTACCTGAAATATTATAATATAGCGTGTCGATTTTGGGGTTAGGTTGGCTCCCCCTGAAGAGAGAGAAGCTGTATCGGCCCGCGAGGATCATTGGCCAGAAAGTCGAACTGGGATCTAGAATACTATCCGGAGGATTATTTCGGGGACTTTGGAGATCCGCCCTGACGGCCAAGAGCAATTGCAGGATCGTCGTCTTCCCAGTCCCATTTTCTCCCAGGAGGATTGTCCACCTTGCCGGTCGGCCGTTTCCGTCGGAGAGATCGAGCTTTTGCCTCTCGGAGAAGCAACGCACGTTTTCTAGCTCGAGCGAGAGGAAGTACGACCCTTTGATCAGGTGACCTCGATCGCTTCCATCTGTGCCGTTAGGGTGAGAGGTCTTGCTCTTCTTGGTAGACATAACAGAAGTACCATTTTCTAGATGCGTTTTTCGACCGGCCTGGTTTCATTTTACACGAATCGCGGCAGGGTGCGATGACATCTTAGGATGGCGATCATGATATCAGTATCCAGCAGGATCATTCTCGGCTCCGGGTCTGGGCCTGTTCGCGCAGCCGTCGCGCGAATTCCTGGCTGTCCCCGATATCCGGTCGACCGCCCCAGAGTACGACCAGGCCGGATTCCAGGAAATCGGCTGCGGTGAGGGGTCGCTAGTCTCCTTCCGGCTCCGGCTCGTTAACCGGGTGCAAGGACTCGATGAACGTCAATACGACACCCTATCGGTCCTGAGAGACTTGATGCAAGGCATCGAGGATTGTCTGCTCGCTCACCGACACGGACATGGCGGGCCTCCTTGGATAGCGTACATCGGGATCGGGGCGGTGCGGTGATCGTGATCATCCCTCCTTGATTCTAACAAAGAGCGCCAGGATCCGATCGGCATCGGGCATTCACCCGAACCGCTCCAGGTCTTCCCCCTTGGCGACGACGGTGATGCCGTCGTCGGAGACGGTGAAGCCCCGGGCGAGGTCGGCGTCGCGGTTCCAGCCGATCTCGAAACCGTTGGGGATCCGGACGTCCTTGTCGATGATGACGCGACGGATGCGGGCGTTGCGGCCGACCACGACGCCGTCCAGCAGGATCGCATCCTCGACCAGGGCGTAGCTGTGGACCCGCACGCCCGGCGAGACGATGCTGCGATAGACCTGCCCTCCCGAGATGATCGCCCCCTGGCAGACGATCGAGTTGTACGAGGCGCCCCGTCGGTCCCCCTCCGAGTGGACGAATTTCGGCGGCGGATACGGCGGCTGATAGGTGTGGATCGGCCAGTCCTGATCGTAGAGATTCAGGATCGGGTCGATTTGGATCAGGTCCATGCTGGTCTGGAAATAGGCGTCGATCGTGCCGACGTCGCGCCAGTAGGCCGCCCCCTTGCGGTTCTCGTCGCGGAACGGATAGGCGATCACCCGCGAGCCGCCGGCGATCATCGCCGGGATGATGTCCCGGCCGAAGTCGTGCTGGCTCGCCTCCTTCCGCGCCGCGTCCTGGAACAGCAGCTCGTACATCACGTCCGTGTTGAAGACGTAGATGCCCATCGAGGCCAGGGCCATCTCAGGCTGGCCGGGCAGGCCCGGCGGGTCCTTCGGCTTCTCCAGGAAGCTCGACACGTGGTTCGCGTCGTCGACCCCCATCACGCCGAACTCCCGCGCCTGGAGCCGCGGCACGGGGAGGCAGGCAATCGTCAGGTCGGCCCGATTTTCCCGGTGCTCGTCGATCATCCGCGCGTAGTTCATCTTGTAGATGTGGTCGCCGGCCAGGATCAGCGTGTCCCGCGGCGCCGCCTTCTCGATGGTGTACACGTTCTGGTAGATCGCGTCGGCGGTCCCCTGGTACCACATCTCGGCGATCCGCTGCTGCGGCGGGATCACCTCGATGTACTCGCCCAGCTCGCGGCAGAGGAACTTCCATCCCTGGTCGATGTGCCGGTTCAAGCTCGTCGCCTTGTACTGCGTCAGGACCAGGATCTTGCGCAGGTCCGAATTGATGCAGTTCGATAGCGTGAAGTCGATGATCCGGTAGATGCCGCCGAACGGGACCGCCGGCTTGGCCCGATCCCGCGTCAGAGGCTCCAGGCGCGATCCCCGACCCCCGGCCAGCACGATGGCCAATACGTCTCGATACACCGAAAGACCTCCACGATGTCCGGCCGGGGGACTCAACGAATCATTTGCACAGGCAGGCTCCGTACCATTGTGCACGTTGATCGGCCGGCAAGCCAGCAGGTATTCCTTGGTCCTTGGTCACTGGTCGTTGGTCGCTGTATCGAGGTGCCAGGCATACCCCGCGGAGCCCCGGGCCCAAAACCAGGGCGACGACAAGTGGGCAAAGGCTCGGCGCCATGCAACCAATGACCAGTGACCAATGACCAATGACCAAGAGATGACAAAGGGCCAATGGGCCTGGTAAAGTCTTCAGACACCCCGGCGATCATCCATCGTCGCCTTCGGGGCCGGTCGGGGAGCATGCCTGAGCGAGCCTCGTGCCGAAGTCGGTCCCGATCATGGGAGTCGGGCAATCGAGGGCGGATGCACGTGGGAGGGGCCTGGATTCATTCGGGAGGATATCGGCTGATGGCTCGACTGGCTTGGACTTGGACATGGTGGCAATCACGATTCATACGGGTCCGCGGGATGGCGGTCGTGGCCATGGTGTCGGCCGTCTTCGGTGCCGGGCTCGAGGCCGTCGCGGCGCGGGGCGGAGAGCCGGACCGGTTGAAGGACCTCCAGGCGGCCTACGTTGCCAACTGGAATCAGAAGGCGGCACGCGCCTATCATTTCGGATCGCAGGGCCCCGGCGACGTCTTCTCCAATCACACCAGCCATTCGAATCGCCTGGTGCCGGTCTATCTCTTCGGCAAGAAGGCCGACCTCAAGGCGGTCATGGGTGAGAACAGCCGGTACCGCGAACCGGAGAAGATCAAGGCGACCTACGGCTTCTTGCCCGCGAACACGGTCAACCCCCGCGCGGTCTATGCCGATCAGAGCGACCTGTACCGGGTGCAGAAAGAGGCGGTGGCCCGTGGGGTCAAACATCTCTTCATCGTCTGGTTCGACGGCCTGGACTGGCCGACGACGCAGGCCGCGGCGATCGTCAAGACGGGCAAGGTCTACGCGGAGGGCAAGGGTTCGGGCCTGATCTTCCAGGATTACGAGGCCGGCGGCGCAGCGCAGTACGGTTTCGTCGTCACCAGCCCGACACACGACAAGAACACGCCCAACGTGGACGCCCAGACGGTCGTCATCCCGCCGGATAGCCTCGGCGGCGGTTACGACGCGATGATCGCCGGGCCGAACCCCTGGACGCTCGGCCCGCTGGGCCCGCGGGCCCCGGGGTATCTCAAGGGATCATCGGCCAATGCGACCGACGTGGCCGGCGTGAAGGCCGTCGGCAGGGTCTTGCACGCTTATACCGACTCCTCGCAGAGCGCCGGCGAGATGATCGGCGGGGTCAAGTCGTACAACAACAGCGTGAACGTCACTGATAGCGGCTGGATCGTGAAGACCTTGTTCCACGAGCTCCAGGAGCAAGGTTGGAAGCTCGGCACGGTCACCAGCGTGCCGTTCGACCATGTCTCCCCGGCCGTGATGTATGCCCATAACGTCGATCGCGACGATTACCAGGACCTCGCCCGCGAGATGCTCGGCCTTCCCGGCATTCTCCAGCAGGCGCGCGGGGCACCGATCCTGCCGGGTCTCGACGTGGTCATGGGTGTCGGCTACGGAATCACGAGCCGGGCGGAGGCCCTGGCCGCGCAGGGGAAGAACTGGGTGTCCGGCAACGTCTTCATCGCCGACGCCGACCTCGCGGCGATCGACGTCAAGAACGGCGGGAAATACGTGGTGGTCCATACCGAGCCGTTGACCGGCGGAGCCCGGGCGCTCCGCGAGGCGGCCGGCGAGGCGGCCCGGCGTTCGTCGCGTCTGTTCGGCTTCTTCGGCCGCGCGGGGCTCGACCATCTCCCGTTCCGGACCGCCGACGGCCGTTACGACCCGGCGCCGAGCATCGGCAGCGGCGGCGTGCCTCGCGCCGCCGAGGTCTACACCCCCGCCGACCGGATCGAGCAGCCGACGCTGGCCCAGATGACCGAATCCGCCCTCACCGTCCTGACCAACCGCCCGGGACAGCCCTTCGCCCTGTTCATCGAGGCCGGCGACGTCGACTTCGCCCTGCACGCCAATAACCTCGATAACGCCGTCGGAGCCCTCTACAGCGGCGAGGAGGCGGTCCGCACCGTCATCCAGTGGGTCGAGAAGAACAGCAACTGGGACGATTCCCTCCTGCTCGTCTCGTCCGACCACGGGCATTACCTGGTCGTCGATGACCCGCAGGCCCTGGGCCGGGGCCAGATGAGGTGATTGCGGATTCCAGATTCCAGATTCCAGATTCCAGATTACGGATCGCTCGATCGGCTTTCTCGTGATCTTCGATCTGGGATCGGCAATCTCAGCCCGACGCGGGCCCGCGATCACGCCAGGGACGGGTCCGCTCGGCGGCCCAGACGGCGTTTTCGTCGCCCAGCGCGGGAGAGGGCGGCGGGGCGCTGTAGTCGACCGCACCCCGCCGATAAGGTCCCGTATCGTAGGCCCGATTGAAGACCATCTGGAGGTCCAGCAGGACTTCCTCTTCGCCCTGTTTGAGCGGCACCGCGATGCAGGGCAGCCACTCGCGCAGGTCGACCGGAAAGATTTGGTAGGCGGATAAGCCGTGCGCTCGTCGCCACGCCCGGTTGACCAGCACCAGGTAGGTAGGCGGCGGTTTCAGACTGCCGACCTTGTCCTCTAGCTCGGGCGACGGCAGGATCCGACGGCCGCCGCGCAGCAGGTCCAGCTCGATCAAACTCGCGTCGCTCTCGAGCACCTCGCGTTGCTTGACCTCATACGCCTCGCGGTCGGGACCGGCCCGTTTGTTCGATGGGCTGAGGATTTCGATCAACGTGATCAGCTTGTGGCCGCGCGAAGAATCGCGGATCTCAACGAAATGGTGGCGGATCGGGTCGGTTCGAACCTCGAACTCGATCCATTTCGAGACTTCGCGTCGGGTTTGGGTCAGCATGGCCGTACCCCCGCCGTCCGGCTCTCGAGGAGGGTTGGGATGTCGGACGACGACAATATCGGGGACGATTCGTTGCGTAACCCCCTCCTCCTCGACGATCCCCAATTCCTGGCGCATTTCGAGTCGGGCGTAGTAGGGGCTGGGCAGGGCCTGGTTGAGCTCGCCCCGGATCTCTCCCGCCAGGGAATCGTGAAGGTCAGGCCAGATCTCTATCGCTTCCAGATAGGGATCCATGCCGGGGAAGGGTGATGGCATCTTCGAGGACTCCTGAAGGGGAGGACCACCATAACACCACTGTATCACTTCCCCGTCGTCCGGTCGATCAGCCCCGCGCCGTCCCGTTTCAGCTTCTGCAACGACGGGGCATGGAGATACATCATGTGCCCGGCCTCGTAGGTCTCGGTCGCGAGGTTCTTGCGCAGGGTCGGGTCGAGTCCCAGGCCGGCCAGGGAGTGCTCGACGGCTCGGTAGGGGGTGGCGAGGTCGTAGTAGCCGGAGGCGATCAGGACCTTCATGTGGGGGTTCTTGGCCATGGCGTCGCGGAGGGCGCCGGTCGTCGCCGGGTAGCCCATCTCGCGCGGCCAGTCCCATCGTCCGATGCCCTCGCCGAGGATGTAGTAGGGGACGTCGGTCTTGTAGCCCAGCTCCTCTCGGACGTACTGGTTGAACGTGGACGTGTACGGGGCGCGGACGGCGGCCAGGCTCGGGTCGAAGCTGGGACGGTCGGAGGAATCCGGGCGCTCGATCCCCTGGTATCGCGAGTCGAACCGGCCGATTGACCGCTTCAAGGGCTTGAGCAGGCCGCGGCAGAAGCGGGACATCTCGATGCGCAGGTGGCTCGATTCGATCTCCGCGGCGTCCAGGCCGGTGTATCGGGCCAGTCGCGCCGCGGCCTCGCGGCGCTCGTCGTCGGAGAGCCTATCGCCGCGGGCGAGGATCGAGGCATACTCGCGGTCGGCCCATTGCTCGACCTCCTTGAGCACCGCCGGCAGCCCGGCGGCTTGCAGGTCGGCCGGCAGTTTCTTGTAGTACCAGGCGGTCGCCGCATACGAGGGGAGATAGGTCAAGTACGGCAGGTCGTTTCCCGGGGTGAAGACGAAGCCCTGGAAATCCAGGGCGCAGGAGACCAGGACCACCCCGTTAAAGGCGATGCCCAGGTCGACAAGGTGCCCGGCCAGGCCGGCGGCGCGGGTCGTGCCGTAGCTCTCGCCGATGAGGTACAGCGGCGAAGACCATCGGTCGTTGCGGGACAGGTACATCCGGATGAACTCGCCGACGGACTCGATATCCCCGGTCATCGAGTGGAACTTGCTATTCAGCTCGGGCTTGGCAGCGCGGGAATAGCCGGTCCCGACCGGGTCGATGAAGACTAGATCGGCGCGGTCGAGCCAGGTCGCGTCGTTGTCGACCAGCCGGTAGGGTGGGGCGGGGATCGTCGGCCCTTCGGGGGCCGCCACCCGGCGCGGGCCGAGGGCCCCCAGGTGCAGCCAGACCGACGCCGAGCCCGGGCCGCCGTTGAAGCTGAACAGCAGCGGGCGCGAGCCCGCCGGCCCCGAATTCTCCAAGGTGTAGGCGATGAAGAAGATCCGCGCCTCCACGTCTCCCTTGGAATCCCGGATCGGCATCAGGCCGGCCGTCGCCGCGTACGACAGGGCCTTGCCATCGACCAGGATCCGATGATGGGTGACGACCGGCTCTTCGTCCGTCGAGGTCTTGGGGGCGTCCTTCTTCGCCTTCGCCGGCTCCTCGGCCTTGGCCTGCGCCTTCGGCTGTCCCCCGGTTTGCGCCTTCGTCAGCGCCTTCGGCTCCTGGGCCGAAACCATTCCCATCGACGCCCACAACACCAGGAACAGGCTCGCAATCCAGCTTGTCGCGCGGTTCATCACGTTTGGCCTCAACCATCGACGAATCTTCCGGGACCGTCAGCCTACCGGGGCAATCCGGCCGGCCTCCATCCCACGATCGCTCACGTCCCGCCCCGGTTCCGCTCCGGCAGACGGGGCCTCGTATTGTAGCACGTCGGCCAGGGCCGGTCGTGTGTATGAAAAGCAACAGGGATCGTACCAAAGTATCCCATCGGCAGGTTGATAGTTCGAGAGCTCCTATGCCGCCTGCCCGATACACCAACCCGAAGCGTCAGCGAGGTTCTTTCCCATTGGTCCGCAAGGACTTGCGGCAGACCTCGCTGACGCTTCGGGTTGGTGTGGAAAGGGACCGTCACTGTCAGGGCCGAGACGCTGTCGATCCCAATGTCTTGGGACGATCCCAAGCAACACGCCATCGTCCTGCGTCTTTCGCCAGATTAAAGCGAGGGATGGGTTGAAATTACACGTATTCGGGAGCACAACGATCTCTTCCGACAATACCGCCGGAATCGGGAAGCGGATGCCCGGAATCCCTGGAGTGATTATTAATCGTTAGCCAATAAGGATATGGAGGAATAGGCCGGGGAACCTGGCCGACGTGTCTTCCATCAAGAATGGGATCGAGACACGCTCCCTTGCCCCGGAGAATCGGGACACCGCTTGTTGGGGACAGATCTGCGGGGTCGGTCGATTTCCTGAAAGTTGGTAAATTCGGCCTGTGGCGCGACTTTTTTCTGTCAACAACGGATTATGATTCACTTGCAAAATTCCTGGTTTCCGTATCACGCCTGCCGATCGCCTGTGTATTGAGGGAAATGGAACGACATCGTGTTCGGAATCGACAGACCCGGTCCGTCTGCGCCGGTGTGTCCGATTCCTCTCGATGTCGAGATTGAATCTGCATGAGGGAGTTGCACCGTCATGTCGCGTCACGGCCGTTCGTCGGCCCGGATTCTCGGGTTTCGGTGGTACGCGAGCCATTGGGATTCCGATCATCGCGACGGGCCGCCCGCGCGTCGACAACGTCGCCGCAGGGAGGGGATCGGCCTGGCCATGGATCAATTGGAGACCCGGACGATGCTGTCGGGGGCGACCATCGTGGGCCCGTTGCCGTCGCCCCAGGAGACCTTGAGTGTGCAGTTGCAGCCGGGCGATGTCGGGGCATTGTCGCAGTTGACGCCCCTGATCTCGGCCGCGGATGCGACGGTCCAGGCGACGACGATCTCCGGCCTTTACGAGCTGGAAGGCCCCGCACCGATCATGGCCCAGCTTGCCGAGCAACTCTCGGCCAGCCCGGCCGTCGCGTATGCCGCCGCAGT
>JBKQHM010000641.1:0-16304 GCA_052148775.1 Isosphaeraceae bacterium
TTCGCGGGGCGTGACCAGGTCGTGATAGGCCCCCTCATGGGCGAAGATCCGCCGCGAAAGCGCCTGGAAATTCCCGGCCCGGCAATTCGAGCGGCCCCAGCCCAGGAACTCGGCCAGGTGCAGCAACTCGTGCTCGAAGATCCGTTGCAGAGCCTCGAGGCGGTCACGGCAGACCAGCCCGCCGACCGTGACCGTCCGATCCACCTTCTGGAATGTGTTGTATAGCAAGGTCGTCGAGACGGTGATCTCGTATTCATACTGGATCGCCGGCTTGCCGGCGCGCATGACCTGGCGGACCTGACGCATGGTCTGCCCCGCGGCGCGGACCAGTCGCCGCGACAGGCGGAACGCCATCGGATGCGCCTCATCCTCGTGGAGCATCTCGCCCAGCCGTCCCCGGAAATACTCCCGATCGTAGGCAGCGAAGAGCCGTTCCAGGTCGTCGGAGCCGATCAGCGTGAAATTGCCCGTGCGGATCTGGGGAGACTGGCGCAGGATCTCCTCATAGATGCGGGCCGCTCGCTCATCGACTTCGTCGGCCGCGTAGAGCAGTGCGAAGAGTTTGGCCTGTCGCTCCGGGCTCGGTCCTTGAGCGCCGGAGATTCCGCTGGCGTCATTCATCGAAGGCATGACCCTCGCCTGCCCCATCTACCGCGTCGCGCTCACCGGTTTCGGGATCATCCGGATGCAGACCGGCTTGCCGATCGTGACGGTCTGACCGGTCGGTTTCAGGGCGCCGGTCTGCTGGTCGACCTTGAAGACGACGATCGAGTCGGATTCCCCGTTCTCGGCGAACAGGAACGAGCCGGTCGGGTCCATGGCGAAGTTGCGCGGGTTCTTGCCCTGGGTCGGCTCGAAGCCGACGGTCGTGAGCTTACCGGTCGTGGGATCGATGCGGAAGATGGCGAGGCTGTCGTGTCCCCGGTTGGAGCCGTAGAGGAACTTGCCTGACGGGTGGACCTGGACCTCGGCGGTGTTGGTCCGCCCCTTGAAGCCTTCGGGCAGGGTCGAGATGGTCTGGATCTCAGTCAAAGTCCCGGCGTCGGCGTCATAGGCGAACGCGGTCACCGTGTTGGCGATCTCGTTGATGACGTAGCCGAACCGTCCGCCGGGGTGGAACGCGAAATGCCGGGGGCCGGAGCGCGGCGCGACCTTGGCGAAGGCCGGCTCGTTCGGGGTGAGCTTGCCGTGCTCGGGGTCGAACCGGTAGACGAAGACCTTGTCGAGCCCGAGGTCGGCGGCGACCGCGAATCGGTTCGCGGCGTCGAGATTGATCGAGTGGCCGTGGGGCCCGCCTTGCCGCCGCGGGTCGGCGACGGCGCCCCGGTGCTGGATGAACGACGAGGCCGGCAGGAGAGACCCATTCGACTCGATCGGCAGGCAGGCCACGCTGCCGCTGCCGTAGTTGGCCACCAGCACGTTCTTGCCCTGACGGTCGACGACCAGGTGACAGGGACCGTCTCCGACCGACGACTGCTGGTTGATCGGGGACAGGGTCCCCTGCCCCGCGTCGATCGCGAACGCGCTGACGCCGCCGCCGCGATGCCCCGTGATGCCGTTCTCATTCACCGCGTACAGGTATTGCCGGCTGGGGTGGATGGCCAGGAACGAGGGATCCGGCGCCGAGGCGGCCAGGCGCGGCGTGCCCAGGACGCCCGTGCGGGCGTCCAGATCCATCAGATAGATCCCCCGGCTCCGATGCTCGCCCGAGCCGCCGGTATAGGTCCCGACATAAACCCAGTACGATTGGGGGGCGGCACCGCCCTTGGCCGCCGCCTGCGCCCGGGCAACCCCGGGCATGGCCAGGGACGTGATCGCGACCAGGACCGCCATCAGGCTCGCCAGGAGCCCGCCCAGATACCGTAAGCTACCCATCGCAGGACTCCGCGACTTGAACCAAGGCCGTGCAAACACCCTCGCGGGACGAGCCACGACCTTATCACAGCCCGAGCGATGGGGCAAGGAACCGCCCGGCGGCGATCATCGCTCCTCGGGGATGGATGTTGCGAAGCGGTCGAGGAAGCGCTTCAAGCGTTCGTAGACTGTTGGAGGATCGATCGCGAAAGGACTTTCTCCGCGACGTCCGTGGGCGACCCAGTTCCGATATCGGCGAACCTGGTTGACTTCCTCGACGATATCGACATCTTGTCCTTTGTAGACATCAAGAACCCGGAAGATACTCCCTTGCTCGACATTCTGAATCGCTTCGTCGAGGATTCGCGTTACGAGCGGATGGATTAACCGCTCACGCGCCTCTCTGACGTCGGACCGGGCTTGCTCCCGGATGAGCGACTCGAACGCGGAGAAGAGGATGAGGACCGCGAAGTCGTCCAGGTGCTCGAGGCTCAGCTCCGTGTCGGCGATGATGGCCCGGGACTCGACGGTCCTCAGTCGCTCATCTTTGCCGATCTCACCTTCCCGGGCGAGGTTGTCCCAGTGCTTCCAACCGATCCTCGCCAGGAGGTCCAATTGTCGCTTGGTCGTCTTGTAGCAATCCCACGCCTCGTCGAGCGTCATCATCCGAGCAGGTCCTTGAGCGCGGATGCGAAGGAGTCCTCATCGAGAGGATCCAGTCTCGAGCTCTCCTGTTTGATGATGCTCCAGCGATCCTGCGGCTCCGTTTCGACACGAAATATCAAGTATTTATCCAATCAATTTGTTATGTCGACGCGCCCATGCACGCGGGGGACGAGGATGACGCCGGTCGAACGCATCGGGGTCGCCACGAAGCGGGCGACCGGCTTGACACGCACTTCCCGCGCGCCGAGCCCGATCGTCAGGCTGGGAATCTCATAAGTCCCGAGCCCCTGCTGACCTGCTGACTCAGCCTTAATGGCGGCTCCTCGATCATCAGAATCTGCTGGGTGTCCGCCTGCGCGAGCCAATCCTTGATCCTGGCGAGCAGCCGCTCGACGGCCGCGATCCATTCCCGTCGCTCCGACAGCGCATTCGCCTGTTCGCTCCGCAGCTTCTCGGCCTCCGAGGCGAGGAATTCCTTGAGCGACACGATCGTTCTCCGAGTTGGTGGCGTTACCGTCTTTTCTTGGCGATCCCTCCCATTGTAAGAAATCGAACTCCCAGCAGCCAACGGAGTTCCCAACACCTGCGATTTCCCATCGCCCCGAGTTGCCCGCCACGCGAGACGTTCTATAGTCCCGGATAGGTGATAGACCCCGAACGATCCCGCGAGGCCCAACGCCGAGCCGGCCGAGGACACGCCCCCCCACTCGAGACGCAGTCGATGCTCCCCGTGAGGTCATCCTTCGCGACTCTCGAACCGAGACAGCGCCCAATAATCTAGAATTTACAATTATTAAAAATATGAATTTTTGGACTTGCAACACCCCCCTGGTGATCGCGCCCTTCAGATTGTTTCCGGGAGACGCTACTGAGATGAGGAAGCACAGGCGAGCTGAGGTATCGGGACAGAGGCCGCGCCGTGTCTGCGCCCAAGGATGCGCAAGCACCCGTCAATTCCGGTCGATCCGATCGACCCCTCGGATTGAGCCTCTCGAGGGGCGGACCCTGCTCTCGGTCCAGTCGATCAGCATGATCACGCCGCAGTTCCAGGAGGGGACCGCGTGGCCGGGCGCGTCGTCGGACGACGGGCCGGAGCCGGGCCTGGGCGAGATCGCGACGTTCACCACCGACGACGGCGGCTACCCGAGCCAGTACAACGTGACGATCAACTGGGGCGACGGCACAGCTTCGTCTTCCGGGACCGTCATCGATGATCCCGCCAACCCGAATGAGGCGGGGCTCTATGTCTACGACATCTATTCCGCCCACACGTACCGCAACGCGGGCGATGACACCATCATGGTGTCGATCCAGGACTCGGTCGACGACACCACCGCCGCGACCACGCCCAATGAGGGCCAGGTGACGGTGGCCCCCCAGACGCTGACCCCGGCGAACCCCCAGCCGACGGTCAACGCCGTGGTGGGCACGCCGCTGAACGACGTGGGCGTCGCGACGTTCCAGAGCGCCAATCCCGAGGCGTTGCCGTCCGACTTCACGGCGACGATCCTCTGGGGCGACGGCTCGTCCTCCGGCACGCTGGTCGAGGACTCCAGCGGCGTCTTCCACGTGGAGGGGAGTCATACCTACACCAGCGACCCGGCCGACGGATATGAGATCGCGGTCGATGTCGTGCACACGGGCACGGACTCGTCCTTGATCGTCGACAATACGCCGACGATCTCGCCGGCCCTGCTGGAGCTCTCGCCCTCGACGGTCACCGTGTCGGACGCCTCGATCCAGTCGGGTGCGTCGGTGATCCCCGCGGGCACGGTGATCGGGACCTTCACCGACGAGGCCGGGGCCGCCCCGTCCTCCGACTATACGTCGGCGGCCTCCTACGTCCAGTTCCCCGGCGCGGCCGTCAACGGCGGCGGGAACACCAATACCCCGATCGCGATCGATCCCCTGGTCGCCAACGGCTCGACCTACACGCTCGAGACGGCCGCGGCCACCACGTTCGCGTCCCCGCTGCTCCCGGGGACCCAGCCCTTCTCGATCCTGATCGAGAACACCGCCGACGGGGCCATCGTCCAGGGGACGAGCTCCCTGGTGGTCACCGACGCCTCCCTGGGCCTGCCGGCCAACGGCCAGCCCTCGCTGAGCGCCACGACTCGCGGCACGAGCGACACGGCGACGGTCGCCGCTTTCACCGACCCCGACACGCTGGCCCTACCTTCCGAGTTCACGGCGACGATCAAATGGGGCGACGGCACGACGAGCACCGGGACCGTGACCGAGGTCACGTCCCCCAACCCGACCGTCGTGATGTTCGACGTCCAGGGGACCCATACCTACACCACCACGGGCGCGTTCTCGGTCGCCGTCGACGTTCAGGGCCTGGTCTCCTCGATCCAGCTCTCCAACCCCAATCCGGTCGAGGTCAACGGCGCGTCGTTGACGGTCGCGTTACCGTCGCTCAGCATCTCCGATGCCTCGATCGACGGCTCGGGACAGTCGTACATCCCGGCCGGGACCGTCGTCGGGACGTTCACCGACACCGGCGGCGTCGACCCCGCCACCAACTACACCGGCGCGGGCTCCTACGCCAGTTTCACCGGCGCGCTCGGCAACACACCGATCCTGGTCGCGCCCGTGGTGACCGGCAGCTCGACCTTCACGGTCACGACGGCCGCCAGCACGGTTTTCTCGACGGCCCTGGCGCCCGGCACCGTCGCCTACTCACTGCAAATCACGAACACCGACGGCGACGTCAGCCAGTCCGCCGCCGGGATGCTGACCGTGACCGACGCCCCGCTGGGCGTGCCTGTCAGCGGCCAGCCCTTGATCCCCGGCCAGGTGCGCGGGAGCGGCTTCACGGCGACCCTCGCGGCCTTCACCGACCCCAATACGCTGGCCGCGCCCGGCGATTTCACGGCCTCGATCAACTGGGGCGATGGCAGTACGAGTGCCGGCACGATCACCGGGTCGGCCGGCTCGTTCCACGTCCAGGGGACCCACACATACGCCACCGTCAGCCCCGCCGGCGGATTCCCGATCAGCGTCTCGATCGAAGGCGTCTCCCCTTTCACAGCCTCGCTGAGCCCGTCGAACTACGTCACGGTGACCGGCAGCGCGTTGCAACTCTCGGCGGTGCCTGTCAACCTCTCCGATGCCTCGATCGACGGCTCGAACCAGGCATACATCCCGTCGGGTACGGTGGTCGGGACATTCACCGACACCGGCGGGGCCGATACGGCCTCCAACTACACCGCCGCGGGCTCCTACGTCAGCTTCCCGGGTGCCGGCAGCAGCACGCCGCTTTCCGTGAGCCTGAGCGGCACGACGTTCACGGTGACGACCGCCGCCGACACGGTCATCTCGCCACGCCTGGTCCCCGGGTCCGAGACCTTCCAGCTCCAGGTCACCAATACTGACGGCAACATGAGCGCCGCGGCCTCGGGCACCCTCACGGTGAGCGATGCGCCGCTGAGCCCACCGGGGGGCGGCCAGACCACGGTCACGGCGACGCGCGGCACCGCGTTCACGACCACCGCCGCCGCCTTCAGCGACCCCGACACCCTCGCCGCCGCCTCCGACTTCACCGCGATCATCCACTGGGGTGACACCTCCTCGACTATCGGTACCATCGTCAAGGCGGCGCCGGGCTCATTCCTGGTCGAGGGCAGTCATACCTACTCCACCGCGGGCTCACTCTCGATCACCGTCGACGTCCAGGGCCTGGTGTCCACCATCGAGCTCGACAATTCCGCCACCGTGCTGGGCGCCCCGCTCCAGCTCTCGGCCTCGCCCGTCACAGTCTCCGACGAGTCGATCAACGGCTCGGATCAGCCTCACATCGCGGCCGGGACTCTCGTCGGTTCCTTCACCGATACCGGCGGCGCCGACCCCTCGGCCGACTACACCGGCGCGGGCTCCTCCATCAGCTTCGCCGGGGCCGACAGCCCGACGCCCGTCGCGGTCTCGCCGGTTTCCATCGGCAGCCCGACCTTCCTCGTCACCACCGCCGCCGACACCATCATGTCGGACCCGATGACTCCGGGAAACACCAGCTTCACGCTCCAGATCACCAACACCGACGGCAATATCGGGTCGTCGGCCAACGGCGTCCTGACGGTCACCGATGCCCCCTTGCAGGACCCGCCAGGGCCTGCCACGATCCCCATCCAGGTGCGCGGGACCAGCTTCACGGCCGCCGTTGCGACCTTCACCGCCGCCGACGTCCTGATCCCGGCCGGTGATTTCACAGCCTCGATCAACTGGGGCGACGGGGACTCCAGCGCAGGCACGATCAGCGGATCGGACGGCTCCTTCCAGGTCCAGGGGACCCACACCTATTCCACCGTCAGCCCCGCCGGCGGATTCCCGATCAGCGTCTCGATCGAAGGCGTCTCCCCCTACACAGCCGCGTTGAGCCTGTCGAACTCGGTGGTCGTGACCGGGAGTTCCTTGCAGGTCTCGGCGGTCCCGGTGAACCTCTCCGACGCTTCAATCAACGGGTTCGAGCAGTCGATCATCCCGGCGGGGACCGTGGTCGGGACGTTCATCGACACCGGGGGCGCCGGTCCCGCGGCGAGTTACACCGGCGCGGGATCCTATGTCAGCTTCCCGGGCGGGACGGGGAATACGCCGCTGTCGATCAGCCTCAGCGGTTCGACGTTCACGGTCGCGACGGCGACCGACACCGTCATCTTGCCGCGATTGGTGCCGGGGACCGGGACCTTCTTGCTCCAGGTCACCAGCACCAGCGAGGGCGTCGCCGCATCCTCCTCGGGGACATTGACGATCGCCGATGCAACGATGGGTACACCATCGGGCGGTCAGCCTTCGATCGCCGACGCGACGCTGGATACCGGCTTCACCGCGGAGGTGGGTGCCTTCACCGACGGCGATCCCCTGGCAACGGTCTCCGACTTCACGGCGACGATCAACTGGGGCGACGGCACGGCACCGACGCCGGGCGTCATCACGGAAACGTCGGGCGGTGTTTTCCTCGTTGCCGGCACCCATGCTTACTCCGTCGTGGGTCGCGAGCCGATCGCGGTCACGGTCTCGGACCACTGGGGGGCCTCGATCCCACTCTCGGACGCCGTCACGGTGAACGCCCCGGCGATCGCGATCGCCGGCCAGCTCAACCCGGCCAGCGACACGGGGATCTCCTCATTCGACGCGGTCACGGGCGACACCCAGCCGAACTTCTTCGGCACGACGGGGGCTTTCGCGAGCGTCAGCCTCTATGCCCAGGCACCCGGCACGTCCGCCGTACTGATCGGACATACCACGGCCAATGCCGGCGGGGCCTGGAGCATCACATCGGCGACCCTGGCACAGGGCAGCTACACCATCTTCGCGACGGCCGTCGATCCATACGGACAATCTCAGGCGACGACCCAGCTCCTTCCCGACGCTCAGCAGGGCCCTCTCGTGATCGAGACGACCGGTCCGACGGTCGAGGGCGTATCGTTCAACCGGTCGATGGCCCAGGTGACGATCACTTTCCAGGACAATCTGGCCAGCTTGGATCAAGCATCGCTCCTGACCCTCGGCAATTACCGCGTCAGCAAGCGATACGCCCAGTCGGGGACCGACCTGGTGACGTCGGTTTCGACCTCGAATCCGGCCGGCCCTGCCGGGCCCGAAACCGTGACCCTGCAACTCAAGAACGGACGGCCAATCGCGAAGGGACTGTATTTCCTGTCGATCGCCGCCGGTGGCATCGAGGATGCTGCCGGCATCCCGCTGAACGGACTGTTCACGGGGAGCTTCCCCACCGGCTACGGCCAGTCGGACAGCAACTTCGTGGCCGAGTTCTCGGCGAAATCCAGGACATCGCTGATCTCGGGGACTGCCTCCCCGGCCGCCGTGACCCGAAACATGTCATCCCACGCCGCGTCGAAGCGAACGGCCGCCACGAAGGCGCGTCCCGCCGCGGTCGTCGTGAATCGGGACGATTCGCGCCTCGATGCCCTCGATCGGGCCATCGATGAGGTCGGAGGATCGAGTAACCATCACCATCGGCGATGAGCCCACGGCCGGCCGGTCGGTCGGGTGCGATCCCGCCGACGCAAACCACTCTCAAGGACACGAGGCGCCCGACGAGGCGAGGGGTCGAAGGACCCTTCGCCGACGTCAGGGCGCCTCGGTCATTCCCGGACCATCGAAACCCAACCCATCACGACAGGTCGAGAACGACCGCGAGCCACCCTCGGGGAACATGCACATGCAGCACAATGGCTTTCGCGACGATTCGAGGAGACGCGACGATCGGCCATCGGATTCTCCCGGACGCCGTCGACGCCGGCGATCCGCCCGCGCGACCTTCTGCCTCGAGCCCTTCCGCGCGCGAGCCGAGTGGCTCGAGGATCGGACCCTGCTCTCGAGCTACCCGATCACGGCCGCACAGGTCACCTCCCTGGACGACGGCCTGACCGCACTGGCGGACTTCGGCTCCGACCTCGGCCAGCTCGGCATCTTCGCCGACCAGCTCCCCATCATCGACCAGTCCCTCGGCCAGCTCTTCAACCTCCAGACCACCCTGAACACCGATCTCGATACGCCCGCCAGCGCATACCTCGCCGGCGCCAGCCCGACCGACCAGGGCCTGATCGGCGCCCTCAACGACGTGGCCGACATGAATGGCGGGGTCTCCGACACCGTTACCGGAACGTCGAGCCCCTATTCCTTCGCCTTCAACGTCTCGAACCTCACGGTTTCCACCACGACCACGGCCTCCCTCGACATGGGCGCCGGCGCCTCGGAGTCCAACATCCTCCTGAGCGGCAGTGCACCGGACCTCACCGTCACGACCACCCTCGCCGCCGACTTCTCCTTCTCCGTCGATGACGAGGGCAACTTCTCGCTCTCGGTCAGCTCGATGACCGTCACGGCCGCGGTCGACACCGGCAACTCGCTGAACTTCAACGTCAATTTCGGCTTCCTCGGCGGCGCCGTCCAGGACGGCAACGTCGACCTCTCGGCGGGGATCAGCATCTCGTTCGGCGGTGCCTCGACCTCGATCACGACGTCTCAGTTGAACGCCGACGCCTCCAACATCGCCAGCAACGGCCAGAGCAGCCTGGTGACCCTCTCGGATGCGACAAACAGCCTGAGCGCGGCCTTGCCGGTCGAGTTCCTCTTCGACGGCCAGGACCTCTCGGGGGACCCGATGCCCGAGATCGACCTGACCGACCCAAACCTCTTCAGCGGCAACGCGCCGGACGTCTCGACCCAGAACTTCGCCAACCTGGTCAATTTCAGCAACCTCACGGCCACCGATGTGCTCGGCAATCTGGGACAGCTCGGCGGCTGGATCCAGCAGGTCGAGAACTCACCTGTCTTCGGAGCCACCATCCCGTTCACCGACGAAACCATGGGCGACGTGATCGACCTGGGCGCCGTCTTCTCCGACAAGCTGATCACGGGCCTGGTCAATATCCAGTCGCCCGACACCGCCCCGCAGGTCCTCGCCTCCGGCGGCGGCGATTCCGGCGGATCGCTGGCCGCGGGGACCTATTTCGCGCAGTACACTTACGTCGATTCGTACGGCGAATCCGCGCCCAGCCCGCAGTCGTCGTCATTCACCGTCACGGCCGGGGAGGTCCCGGAGCTGGTCTTCCCCACGATCCCCGACGGCTACACGATGAACGTCTACCTCGCCGACACCTCCGCGGGCGCGAGCACGTCGACGCTCTATCTCTCGGACGTGTCGACGACCACCGCCAATCTGAGCCAGGCCCAGGTCGCCGGCGCCTCGGTCCCGGCGGGCATCGAGCCCAAGCCGCTGTTCGCCACCGCCCAGACCCTGGCCGACCTGATCGACACCGAGACCGGCAGCGACATCGCCACCTTCGACCCGGTCAGCGACGAGCTGACCTTCACCGTCAGCCTCAGCGACACCCTGGCGCAGCTCGTCCTGCCAATGGACTTCAACTTCAACCTCGGTTCGCTGGTCGGCGTCTCGACGAACGCCGACTTGCTGGTCACCCCGACGATCTCCCTGGGATTCACCTTGGGCATCGACCTGGGTCCGCAGCCGGCGGTCCTCACCGGCGGAGCCCCGTTACCCCCGATCCTCGCCGGTTCTCCCCAGGCGTCCCTCCCGTCGAACGGCCAGCTCGGCGGCGCCGCCTCGTTCGACCTCACCATCGACGGCGGCTCGCCGGTCGCGGTCTCCCTGACCGAAGCGGACACCGCCGACGACACCAGCATCGACGACGCGACCAATCCCGACGATCCGGCCACCCTGGTCGGCCAGCTCAACCTCGCACTCCAGGCCGCCGGGATCGGCGACGAGGTGCTCGCCGGTTACGCGAACAGCAACATCACCCTGACCCTGCTGACCGCGACCAGCGGCAGCACGCTGGAGATCGGCATCCCCGACGCGACGACCAACCCGATGGCGACGGTCCTCGGCTTCCAGGATGGCGCGTCGGCGCAGACCCAGGCGGCCAACGGCTCGGCCACCGACCCGGTCCCCGGCGACGGCCAGCTCGGCGCCGACTCCGATTTCACCCTCACGATCGGCTCCAACACGTACAACATCTCGCTGCCGGCCTCGACCACCGAGGACGACACCAGCATCGTCAATCCCGCCGACCCGACCGACGCGACCACGCTGGTCGGCCAGCTCAACCTCGCCCTCGCCGGCGTCGGCCTGTATTCGACGTCCGATCCCTCCGCGAGCGCGGTCGTGGCCGGCTACCAGGACGGCAACATCACCTTCACTCTCCAGCAGTTCGACCTGGGCAACTCGCTCCAGATCACGTTCAGCAACGACGACGACCCGATGGCGACGGTCCTCGGCTTCTTCAGTGGCGACCTGGTCCATACGTCCTCGGGCGGCCTGTTCATCGAGAACCTCTCGGCCGACGCCAATCTCAGCGTGGCCGTCACCACGCCGAGCGGCAGCAACTTCGCCACGGCGCAGTTCGGCCCCGTGCAGATCGCCATCCAGGACGGCATGTTCACCGCCGCGGGGGACGTCCAGATCGAGGCCGCTCAGGGCACCCCCATCAGCCTGAGCGACCTTCTCGCGGACCTGACCAGCACCCAGGCGCTCGAGAGCATCCTCACGGTGACGCCCACCGTGACCCTGACCGGCACCCTGACCGGCGTCCAGGTCGCGGCCTCCAACTTCCTGAACTTCACCGCCAACCCCGCTCCCTCCTTGACCGTCACGGCCCTCGACCCGCTCGGCGAGGCAAATACCCTCACCGTGCCCTCCGCCTCCAAGGGCGAGCTCGGCGCCGACCTGTATTTCAGCGTGGCCGTCGGCGACAACGCCTCGGTCTCGATCAACCTCCCCCAGGCGACGACCGAAGCCAATTCCTCGATCTCCGACCTCGTCGACGAGATCAACGCCGCGCTCGTAGCCGCCGGCTTGGGCGGGCAGGTCGTCGCCATCCAGAACGCCAACAATCCCGACGAGATCGACTTCGAAGCCGGACCAAACCTCTTGTCGGACACATCGTTCTCTGTGAGCGACTTCATCACGATCAGCTACCAGAATTTCGACCAGCTCTTCAATGTCGGTCAGCTCAGCATCACCGATTTCATCAATGCACTGGCACTGGCGATCGACGACCTGAGCCTCGACCCGTCGCTGGGCTTCCTCAACGTCAAGTTGCCATTTATCGACTTGAGCGTCGTGGACATGGTCAATTTCACCGCGGAGCTGGCCAATTACCTCGTCCAGCTCGAGAACGTCGCCATCGGCTCGCTGCAAGAGCTCGCGGTGGACCTGGCCAACTTGCTGGGTCTGCCCCCGAACCTGTTCCAGTTCTCTTACGATCCCACCAACCAGGCGACCGAGGTGAAGCTTGTCTGGACTCCCGTGGCCTACAATGAGTACCTTCCGCTGAACCTCGACCTGGCGAGTCTGGCGGCCGATGCTGGCGGCCAAGCCGCCACGGTCCTCCAGGGCGTCACCGACCTGGTCGACCTCACCGGCAAGTCGCGACTGCACGTCGAGACGAACGTGACGGTCACCCTCGACCTGGGGCTGGCGATCTCGGCTTATGGCGTCCCGTCGGCGTTTCTGTACAACGACACGGGCGTCTCGGCCACCGTGCTGGTGGCGACGTCTAACGCGAATTTCACCGCGACGGTCGGGCCCCTCAGCCTCACGGTCGAGAATGGTTCCGCGGCGATCTCCGCCGACGGGGTCAGCACCACCAATCCGGCCATCGTCTCGGTCGGTCTCACGCCCGCGGCCGGCAACCCGTCGCTCACCTCGTTCGCCGAGAACGCCTCCAACGACGTCACATCCACGCTGTCCGCCGGTGCCGGCATCTCGCTCCCGTTGTACCTCGACGGCACCCAATCCCTGGGGACTCTGTCGGTCACGATCCCCGACCTGTTCAAGCTGTTCGAAAACCCGGTCCCGGCCGGTGCCGTCGTCATCGTGACCCCCGACATCAAACAGGAGCTCTCCCAGCTCTTCAGCCTCAGCACCTTGTTGGAGAACCCCACCGTCTTCCTTGACCCGCTCAACAGCCTGCTCGGCGATATCGCCAACCTGATGGGCAACCAGGTGCTCGACACCAGCCTGCCCCTGGTCGGCACAGGGCTCTCCGCCGGCGCCAGCTTCATCACCACGATCCAGAACGACCTCCTCGTCCCACTGGACAATGCCATCAAGGCCGGCGGCGGCAACCCGGCCCAGTCGCTGGCCGACGCCATGACCAGCGCCCTGGGCTCGCTGCTCGAGGCCCCGGTCACGGTCACCAACCCCGACGTCAACTCGGTCCAGTTCGACGTCGACCTCGGCCAGACACTGACCTACCAGGTCCCGTTCGACCTGGGACTGTCGGCGTTGGGACTGGACCTCGGCGGCGATGTCACCGTCACTCTCCACTGGAGCTTCCTCTTCGATTTTGGCGTCAGCCTCAGCGACGGGCTCTACCTCGTGACCGACCCGATCGATCCGACCAACGCCCAGCCGGGGTCAGTCCTGTCGCTGAGCGTCGGGGTGGCGTTGCCGAATACCGGCATCACGGGCTCGCTCGGCTTCCTCAGCTTCTCGGCCCTCACCGTGCCCGCGGACCAGGACGTCAACGGCAAGGACACCGGCCTCACCGGCGCCTTCACCGTCGCCCTCACCTCGCCGGCCGACGACGGCCGGGTCTCCGCCAGCCAACTCATCGCCGGCCCTCTCTCCAGCCTGGTGTCGGCCTCCTTCAACGCCGACGCCTACGTCGACATCGCCGTCGTCACCAGTATCGGCTCCGGTTCGATGTTCCCCTCGTTCTCGTTCAACTTCATCATGGACTGGCCGTTCGCCAACGATCAGATCTACGGCCAGGACGCGAGCTCCAACCCCGACGACGAGGGGAGCACGCCCCAGATCTCGCTCGACAATGTCTCGCTCCAGCTCGGCAGCTTCATCACCGGATTCGTCGCGCCGATCCTCGACGACATCGAGCCTTTCTTCAGCGCGATCCAGCCGGTCATGAGCGTGCTCACCTCGCCGATCCCGGTCATCTCCAGCCTCGCCGGACAGCCGATCACCCTGATCACCCTCGCCGAGACCCTGGAGCCCCAGTACGCGGCCGGGATTAACGCATTCCTCAGCGTCTATAACACGTTCAATACCCTCTACGGCGAGCTCGGGAGTATGAGCGCCGGCGGGCTCTCACTCGATTTCGGCGATTTCGACGTCAACTCGCTCATCGGCGACCTCCGGGGCCAGGGGAGCGTCTCGACGTCCAGCTTTAGTCTCGGCAATCTTCCCTCCGCGCCCAACCTGTCCAGCTCCGGCGCATCCGGCAGCACGATGGGTTTCTTGAATAGTTTGAATGGGACCACCCCGGGAAGTATTCAGTTCCCGATCCTCAGCAGTCCGTCCAGCATCTTCGAGCTGCTGATGGGCCAGACGGTGAACCTGTTCCTCTTCAACACGCCGACGTTGACCCTGGGTTTCAACTACCAGCAACAGTTCCCGATCTTCGGCCCCCTGGTCGCCACCCTGGGCGGCAATGTCTCGGCGTCGATCCACTTCCAGTTCGGCTACGATACCTACGGCATCCAGGAATGGGAGCACTCCGACTTCGCCGTCTCGGCACTCCCGGACCTGTTCGACGGCTTCTATGTCGTGGCCGGCACGCCCAACGTGGTCCTCAACGCCGGGATCACCGCCGGCGCGGCGCTCAGCATCGGCATCGCCTCGGCGGGCGTCGAAGGGGGCATCTTCGCTAACATCACGATGAGCCTGAATGACATCGAAGGCAACGGCAAGGATCGGCTCAACGATATCATCTCGCTGCTGGAAAATCCCCTCGATATGTTCGACGTCTCCGGCTCGGTTTACGCCCAGCTCTTCGCCTACTTCGACCTCAACTTCCTCTTCGTCCACATCAACGATACATTTAACATCACGCCCCCGATCACGCTGGTCTCGTTCAATTACGTCGCCCCCAATCCCACGATCCTGGCGGACCAGTCCGGCAGCACGCTCTCGCTCAACACCGGCCCAACCTCGGGCAACCGCGACTACGGCAACACCAACGAGGGCGACCAGAGCTTCACGGTCTCCCACGTCGGTGGGTCGGCCGGTAACGAGGACGTATCCGTCTCAGCGTACGGCCAGACCACGACCTATTCCGGCGTGGGGACGATCGACTACGGCGGCGGGCTTGGGAACGACACGATCGATATGTCCGGCGTCCAGTCCAACACCATCCTGACCGGCGGCGAGGGGAACAACACCATCATCGGCGGCAGCGGGTACAACACCATCGAGGAGTCGGGATTCAGCTCTTACAACCTCTCCGGCGGCGTACTGGATATGGGCAGCAACAGCTCCGACACCTACCAGAATATCCAGGACATCGTGCTGGCGGGGCCGTCCGGCGGCAACACGGCTTTCAACGTGGCGAACTACGTCGGCAACGACACACTCCAAGGCCAGGGAAATGACAACACCTACAACGTCGCGTTCAGTCCCGACGGCACCACGACCATCGAGAATACCGGCAGTGGTGACACGGCGAACATCACGCTCGGCCAGGGCAGCGACCCCGTGTCGGTCACGCCGACCAGCGTCAGTCAGGGGGTCAACACCGTCGACTTCGGCTCCAGCGTATCCACGCTGACCATCAACGGCACCGCCTCGAACACCGACTACAGCATCCAGAACACGCCCGGCAGTTCCTGCACGACCACTCTGAACACGGGCGACGGCGACGATACGGTCGACGTCCAGCAAACCAGCGGCCCGACGATCATCAACGCCGGCGCCAGTACCGACGTGGTCAACGTCGGCAGCCAGTCCCCCGCCTCCGGCGGCAATCCGCCAACCTCGGGCAGCACCGTCGGCGGGATCGCCGGCGAGTTGACCGTCGACACCCAGATCGGGGTGGTCACGCTCAACGTCGACGACTCGGGCGACACCGCCTCCCGATCAGCCACGCTCACCGCCACAACGCTCACCGGCCTGGGCATGGGCGCCGGCGGGATCGCGTACGACAGCCTGACGAACGTCAACGTCTACCTCGGCACCGGCGGCGACGCATGGAACATCCAGAGCACGCAGCAGTTCAACATTACGACATTCTTCGCCGCCCTGTCGGGCTCGGCGGCCAACACGTTCAACATCGGTAGTGCCTCGCCGACCGCTCCGGGCCAGCCGCCGACGCCCGGCAGCAACCTCGCCGGAATCCTCGGGCCGATTGTCATCCAGGGCACCGGCGACGACACCCTCGACGTCGACGACACCGGCGATGCGACGGCGCAGGGCACGACCGTGACGAGCACTGCCCTCACCGGCCTGGGAATGGTCCCCCAGGGAATCAACTATTCCGGGCTGGCGCATCTGAATGTCTACC
>JBKQHM010000642.1:0-3799 GCA_052148775.1 Isosphaeraceae bacterium
TATTGACCTTCTGCACCAGCACATAGTCGCTGAAGGCGGCGTTGACCGCGGCGTCGCCCTGGTTCGTGTCGGTCCAGGTGGCCGTCGCCGATCCGCCCGATTGCGGGCTGCCGGGCGTCACGGACAGCGAGTTGGAAGTCACGACTAGGTCGGCATAGTTCGCCAGGGTCGAAGTAACGTTGGTCGTGGCGGTGTTGTTGCTGTAAGCCGGGTTGCCGTTGCTGTCGTACTCCTTGACGGTCTCGTTGTAGTCGGTGGTCACCGTGACCTGGATATTGCCGGTTCCCGCCGCCCCGTCGGGAAGCGTGAATTGGAACTGCTGCTGCGCGCTAGTGGCGCCGGCGGCGAGGCTGGCGTTGCCGGAGACGAAGCCTGCGGTGATGTAGGTCAGAGTGTTCCCGGGGTTGACTTTCTGTATGAGCACATAGTCGCTGAAGGCGGCGTTGACCGCGGCGTCGCCCTGGTTCTTGTCATTCCAGGTCACCGTCATCGAGCTTCCCGATTGCGGGTTGCTTGGCGTGACCGCCAACGAGCCCGCGGCGACGACGAGGTCGGCGTAGTTGGCCAGAGTCGAGCTGAAGTTGGTGGTCGACGTGTTATTGCTATAGGCCAGGTTGCCGTTGCTGTCGTACTCCTTGACCGTCTGCCCGCTGTCGGTGGTCACCGTGACCAGGAAGTTGCCCACCCCCGAGGCCCCATCGGGTAGGGTGAACTGGAACTGCTGCTGTGCGCTGGTGGCGCCGGCGGCGAGACTGGGGTTGCCGGCGACATAGCCCGACGTGAGGTTCGTCAGGTTATTGCCGGCGCCTACCTTCTGGACCAGCACATAGTCGCTGAAGGCGGCGTTGACCGCGGCGTCGCCCTGGTTCTTGTCGTTCCAGGTCACCGTCACCAGGCCGCTCGATTGCGGGCTGGCCGGAGTGACGGCCAGCGAGCTGGCGGCCACGACGAGGTCGGCATAGTCGGCCAGCGTCGAGGTGAAGTTGATCGTGCTGCTGTTATTACTTCCGGCGGTCCCGGCCACGTTGTATTCGGCCTCGGCATTATTGGTATTGACCGTGACCGTGACCTTGATATTACCCACGCCCGCGGAGCCGTCCGGCAAGGTGAACGACGTCGAGAGCGTGGCCGACGTGCCGCCGGGCTGGATACTGGCGCCGGTATAAGGGATCGTGGCGCTATCGAGCGTCACCCCGGTGTTGGTGTTGACCACCGTGACCAGGTCGTTCCACCCGCCGGTCGTGGCCAGGTTGCCGGTGTCGGCGTCGGTCCAGGTCACCGTGACCTGGTTACCCGACTGCGGACTGGCCGGGCTCGACTGGGTGAGGTTCGTCACCGTGAGGTCGCGGGTGGCGTAGAAGGTCGTGGCCGCCGTGTCGTTGGCGACGGCGTTGGCGTGGCCCTGGGGGTTGTCCTCGTAGAGGCCCTGGTCGGAGTTGGTGGTGACCGTCACCTGGAATTGCCCGGCGCTATCGACGAGGTAGCTGCCGGTGAGCGGTTCCGTGTGCGCGTCCGTGCCGCCATTGGCCGCCAACCCGCCGCTGAAGCTCAGGGGCGCATTCACGACGGTCAGGCCGGTGGTCACATCCTTGACCATGAGCTGCTCGGCCCAGGTGTTGGCCACGGCGCCGTCGCCCTGGTTGACCGTGTTCCAGGACACCGTGAAGTCGCCGGCGGCATTGGGACCGTTGACCGTCAGACCCTGGACAACCAGGTCGGGGTAAGGGGCCAGGGCGATGTTGAAGGTCCCATTGTTGTTCGGGCCGCCGCTGGACACCGTGACCGCATCGCCGCGGCCGATCGTGTTCTCGTCCACGTCGTCGTTGGTGTCGGTCTGCACGATGATGTAGTAACTGCCGCTGATACCGTCGGGCAGCGTGACCGTCTCCGTGGCGGTGTAACTTCCCCCCACAGCCAGGACGCCCGAGTGGGCGAAGATCCCGTTGCTGTTGCCCAGGGGGATGTCGTCGCTGTTGCCGTAGGTGGTGTCGAGCGAGAGCACGGCCCGATCGCTCCAGTCGGCGACGTTGGTCGGTGCCTGGCCCTCGTTGGTGACCGTCCAGCTAAACGTGATCGGCTGACCGCTCTCGATGTTGCTGCCGGTGGGCAACGAGATATTCGTGACTTCCAGGTTCGGCAGGAGAGCCAGGCTGCTGGTGGGAACGATCTGCACGTTCATGACGTACTGATCCAGCAGTCCACCGCTGGCGTTACCGCCCTCCATCAGGGCATAATAGGTGCCCGTCTGCGTGATATCGATCTGGCCGACCCCGTCAAACGGCCGCCCGTTTGTCTTGTTCAGGTACACGTCGTTGGCGTTGTAAATCGACACGACCGGGTCGAGCAAGCTCGTTGAGGTAATCTGCGAGCTGAGGAGGACCGAGTAGCCGGCCTGGATGGTGCCGAGGTTGAAGTAATTGAGGTCCGACGGCGTCAAGATCGTCCCGGCCACGTTCGCGACCTCGCTATTGCCGCTGGCGGCCAGCGCGAGGGTGTCGGCGGTGGCGATCGTATTGTTGGGCTCCTGGTCCAGTTGCAACGGCGGCGTGGCGGAGGAGATCCGGAAATCGTACTCGCCGTAGTAGCCGTTATAAATGTGGACCGAGACCGTGTACGTGCCGGTCGAGGGCAAGGTGACCGGTGCGCTCTCGGCATTCCCGTTGTTCGCGGTATCGAAGCTGGTCAGGGTTGTCGAGCCGTTCGGTTCGGTGACCACGTACTCGAGCTCGCTATTCCCGGGACTATTCGGGTTCTGAGTGGAGATGACCAGCGAATTCCCGGACGTGCCGCTGAAGGTCCAGTAATCGACGTCGGAGTTGTTGATGAGGGCGCCCCGGCCTCCGGCCACGAATAACCCCGTCCCCGCCGGATCCCCGGTGAGCGTGAGGGCCGTCGGCGTCGCGGAATTGTCCGAGGAGCGGCCCTGGTTCGTGAAGCCGGTCACTCCGGCCACCGAGAATTGCAAAGTGAACGGATTCTGGGCGTTGCCCATCCGGTCGGTCAGTCCGGAGATGGTCAGCGTGTACGTGCCCGGCTGGAGCGGACCATCTGTGATTTGATAGCTGGCCGACAAACCGTTGGTATAGCCGGGGTTTGACAGGTGATAGGTGTTGCCGTTGCCATCCTTGAGCACGTAATTAGTGGCCGTGTTGACCGACGCGTCATGCATATCTTCCGAGAAGTTCAGCGTCAGCTGGTTGACGATGGCACTGGTCGTGGCACCTTGGGCCGGCAGGGTCGGGGCCGTGATGGTCGGGGCGTTCGTGTTGGCCGCGTCGATGGAGAGCACGTACTGGCCGAACAGGCCGGTCGACTGCGGCACCACCGCATAGATCTCGCCCCCGCTGAACCCGTACGCCGTAGCCCCGTTCGTCGCGGGCGGACCCGGCTGGCCCGGCGTCACTCCCGTGCCGAACCCGGCGTTGTCGAACGCCCCCGAGCTGTCGTAGGCCACCGTCCCGCCGCTCTCGTTCAGGCGGTAATACGCCACCGGGTCCGCGGCCAGGACCTGCGCGTTGTAGCTGGAGCCCGACGGCGGGTTGGCCAGGGCCGCAATCTGCGCCGCCGTCAACGTCCCGTCGAAGTACGCCACCCCCGCCAGCTCGCCGGTGAAGGCGTAACCCTGGCCGAAGTAGTTGCCGATCGTCGTCTCGGTCGACGCCAAAGGCGCCCCGCCGAGCGTCCCCGAATACTGGGTCAGCGTCTGCTTCACCCCGTCGATCCAGAGCTGGTCGTTCGTCCCGTTGCCGTCCACGAACACCGCCGTCACCAGGTGCCAACTGTTCTTCAGGCTGGCGCT
>JBKQHM010000643.1:0-16074 GCA_052148775.1 Isosphaeraceae bacterium
GTGGCCTCGGAAGAAGCGACCACGGCGACGAGTGCCGGCCTGGTCACGCCGCGACGACTCAGGCGTTCCCGCAGCCGCTCGCGCGCCTTCGACAGCCGGCATCGCAGCGTCGGCACGGTCCAACCGAGGCTCGATGCCGCCTGGTCGTAGGACAGCCCCTCCAGGTCGCAGAGCACCACCGGCAGGCGATGGCGATCCGGCAGCCGGTCGATCTCCTCATGCACGATCGCAGAGAGATCGCCATCGAGCCCGGGACGCGTCGCAGCCGGGACCTCCATCGCCGATATCTCCGACTCTCGCCGGCGCCTCCGCTGCACCTCGATATTCGCCTGGACCGCGACCCGGTACGCGACCCGGTGCAACCAGCCGCCCAGGGCGTCGCCGGCGCGGACCGAGGATGCCTTCCTCGCCAGGACGAGGAACGTGGCCTGGAAGGCGTCCTCGACGTCGTGCTCGCGACGGAGGATGGCCCGACAGGTCGCCGCGACCATGGGCCCGTGCCGCGCCACCAGGGCGGCGAAGGCCGGGCCGTCGCGGTCGTCGGCATAGCGGGCCAGGAGCTGGCCGTCGGTCAGCCCGACGGCCGTCCCTCCGCTGAAGAGGTCGCGCAGGTGTCGCAAGGCTGTCCCCGATGCCATCACACTGGCCATGATTCGACCGCCTCCCCGTATGCGTCTCGTGCCTGGTCGGCACGGCCCCTCGACTCCACCCATCAGGTTAAGAGAGGCCGGACAGCGCCTGCATCTCGATTTTTCCGGAAAATTCCGGCCGGCCTCCGGGCGAGGGAGATCCGTCGCAGCGCCGGCGCGGCGACCGTACGGAAGGCTGGCAGACGCGCGAAGACAAGGTTATCCTGACAGTTGCCATGGCAAGACCTAAACAGAGGCGAAGGACGACCGGTCGGACAGGTGCGCCAAGAGGTCGAAGGACCGATTATGATAGTCCGTGGAAGGAGGCGCTGGATCAATACTTCGAGCGATGCATGGCTTTCTTCTTCCCGCAGGCCCACGCCGACATCGACTGGACTCGCGGATATGAGATGCTGGACAAGGAGCTGCAACCGATCGTCCGCCAGTCGAAACAGGGCCGGCGCTACGTCGACAAGCTGGTCAGGGTGTGGCTCACGAGCGGGAAGGAAAAGTGGCTGTTGGTGCATGTCGAAGTCCAGACCTGGAAGGAGGACGATTTCCCCCGGCGAATGTACGTCTACAACCACCGGATCTTCGACCGATATGATCGCGAGGTGATCAGCCTGGCGATCCTGGCCGACGACGATCCCGACTGGAGGCCGAACCGGTTCGGGTACAGCCGTTGGGGCTTCCGCACTGATACGGAGTTTCCGATTATCAAGTTGCTGGACTATGCATCTCAAGGACTGGCGCTGGAGGTCGACCCGAATCCTTTTGCCATGGTGGTGCTCGCGCACCTCAAGACCCTGGAGACCCGGCGGTCGCCGACAGACCGACATGCCTGGAAGACTCGACTGGTCAAGGGTCTGTATGACCGAGGGATGAATCCGGAGGATATGCGGCAGTTGTTCCGATTTATTGACTGGATCATGGATCTTCCCCTGAAACACGAGCGGCTTTTCTGGCAAGAGATCACCACGTATCAGCAGGAGAAACTTATGCCGTTTGTCACGATCGCGGAACGGGTCGGCATGGAGAAGGGCATCGAGAAGGGGAAGGAGTTGGGGAAGGAGTTGGGGAAGGAGTTGGGGAAGGAGGAAGGCTTGCTCGAAGGCAGGCTTGAAGGCATCCAGGTGGGCCTAACCATGAAGTTCGGTACCAAAGGTCTAGAATTGATGCCGGAGATTCGTGAGATTCAAGACCACGAGTTGCTTCATATCATTCTTAGCGCGATCCCGACAGCCGACAGCCCGGAAGAACTGAGCCGGCTATGGAAGCACGGACATGGGTCGAAGAAAGGAGGCGGGCATAAGGGGCCCGGATAATACCGCCGGCAAGGATTCATCGCGTCCCCCGCCTTGACAATAGGCTGCTTCGTGAGACTCTTCAAGTGATCGTGACGGTGGAAACTCCGGTCGAAGCGAGCGAAGCCGGAGTGATCGCCGCGAGGACGCCGCATCGGCCGAAGACTACCCCCGCGCCTCGCCGATCAGGTCGGCGACGGTGCTCAGGAACGTCTGGTCGTGGAAGCTGCTCTTGGTCAGGTAGGAATTGGCTCCGGCGTCGAGTCCCTTGATCCGGTCCTCCTCGCGGTCCTTGTACGAGACGACGACGACCGGGGTCGCCTGGAGCCGGGCGTCGTCCTTGATGTGGCGGACGAGCTGGATGCCGTCCATCCGGGGCATGTCGATGTCGCTGACCACCAGGTCGTAGTGGGACGATCGGACGGCGTTCCAGCCGTCGAGGCCGTCGACGGCGATGTCGACGACATAACCCCGGCTCTCGAGCAACTGGCGCTCCAGCTCGCGGACGGTGATCGAATCGTCCACGACGAGGATCCGCTTGGGCGCGCGGGCGTGGTATGCGGACGACCCCTCGGCGGCGAGCTTGCCGAGCCGTCGGCCGGAGAGCAGGTTGTCGACCGATCGGATCAGGTCCTCGACGTCGACGATCAGGACCGGCCAGTCGTCCTCGAGGACCGAGGAGCTGCTGATATTCGGCACCTTGCCCAGCCGGGGATCCAGCGGCGAGACGCGGAGGTCGCGCTCGCCCAGGAACCGGTCGACGACCACGCCGAAGCGATGGCTGCGGTCGCTGGCGACCACCACGGGCAACGTCTCGCCCTCGCGATGTGCGTCCTCGTCCGCGAGCTCGAGCACGCGCGTGGCATCGACCAGGCCGACGAGCTGGTCGTCGAGCAGGACGTGGGGCTTACCCTCCAGGTCGCGGATCTCCTTGCGGTCGACCATCAGGATGCGGTCGATCCGGCTGAGGGGGAAGGCGTAGGGCTCGCCGGCGATCTCGACCAGCAGGGCGCGGATGACCGAGACGGTGATCGGCAACTGGAGGGTGAACCGCGTCCCCTTGCCGGCCCGGCTGGCAACGCGGACCGAGCCCCGCACCGAATGCACCATGTTCTGCACGACGTCGAGGCCGACCCCTCGGCCGGAGACGGAGGTCACCTGCTCCTTGGTCGAGAAGCCGGGCAGGAAGAGGAAGTCGAGCAGCTCGGCCTCGACGAGCCGACGGGCCATCGCGGCGGTGGTCAGCCCGCGGTCGACGACCTTGGCGCGGAGCCGCTCGAGGTCGACGCCGCGGCCGTCGTCGCCGAGGACGATCTGGAGCATCCCCGCGCGGTGGTGGGCCTCCAGGCGGATGGTCGCCACCGTCGGCTTGCCGGCGGCGCGGCGCTCGTCGGGCGACTCGATGCCGTGGTCCAGGGCGTTTCGGATCAGGTGGTTGAGCGGCGCCTCGAGCCGGTCGAGGATGTCGCGATCGACGCCGGTGGCCTCGCCTTCGACCTCGAATCGCGCCTGCTTGCCCAGCTCCCGGGCCATGTCGCGGACCAGGCGCGGGAAGCCGCGGATTCCGTCGGCCAGGGGACGCATCCGGCTGGCCAGCACCTCGTGGTGCAGCCGGCTGGAGAGGTCCTCGCTCATGCGGGCGAATGTCTCGATGCCCTCGACCGTCTCGGCCAGGCTCTGCAAGTCGTCGGCGGCCCGCGCCCGCGCCTTGGCCAGCCGCTCGTGCCCGGCCGACGACAGCCGCGGCCGCGCATCGGTGCCGGTGGCGCCAGTGCCACCGAGTCGGTCCTCCAGGATTTGCAGGTCCTCCAGCAGGCCGACCTGCCGCCCCCGGAGCCGCCAGAGCGCATCGACCAGCGGCCGGAGCCGATGGCTCTGCACCAGGGCTTCGCCCGCCAGGCCCATCAGCCGGCTCAGGCTCTCGGCCGTGACCCGCACGACGCGGTCGCGGTCGGCCGACTTCGCGGGAGGCTCGGAGGAGGGCGAACTCGGGCTGGCGGGTGGTGGGGTTTGACCGGACGGCGCGCCCACGCCGATCGCGTCGCGCTCCTCTTCCCCCCCTTGCGAAGAGGGGGTTAGGGGGGGTGATCCTATCGGTACAGCTTCTTCCGCAGGCGCCATCTCGGGCGATCGCGACGGCCCCCCCTTCGCAAGGGGGGAAACGATCAATTCCGGTTCGGACGGCGCCTCGACCTCCCGGGGCGCCTCGACCTGTCGAGGAGGCTTGAACCGGCCTTCCTTGACGGCCGTCAGGTCGGCCACGAGGGCGTCGATCTCGTCGGCGTGATCGGCCTGCCAGGCTTCCAGCTCGGACTCGGCGAGCTGCGAGACCTGGACCAGGAGGTCGACACCGCGGAGGAGGACGTCGATGTGTGCCGGCTGGAGGACCAGCTTCCCTTTCTGGGCGGCGACGAAGCAGTCTTCCATCGCGTGGGCGACCCGGCCGGCGGCGTCGAGCCCGACGATCCGCGCCGCCCCCTTGAGCGAGTGGGCCGCGCGCATCAGGGGCTCGATCACCTCGGGCGAGGCCGAGGTGCCCTCGAGGGCCACCAGGCCCGTCGACAGCGTGGCCGTGTAGCTCTCCGCCTCCATGCGGAACAGTTCCAGCAGGGAAAAGCCGCTCAGGTCGTCGCTCACGACTGGAGACTCCTTAGCGCCGCGAACACCCGATGCTCGTCGAGCAGGCCGATGCTCCGGCCGTTCCACGACAGGACCGCCTGGCTGAACCCGACGGTCGGGTTGACCAGTGTGGAAGGGACGGGTCGCCAATGGCTGCGCGGCACGCGATGGACGCCCAGGACCTCATCCGCCCCGAAGGCCCAGGTCTCGGCCCGGTCTCGGTCGCGGAGCACGACGAGCCTCGGCGGCGGGGGCGACGCCGGCGCGTCCACGCCCAGCAGGCCATGCATCGAGACGCAGAGCTCGGCCCGGCCTTGCAGGTTCACCAGCCCGACGAAGACCCGGTTCGAGCGGTGGGGCACCCGGTGCACGGGCCGGGGCGTGGTGACCTCGGCGACGGTCCGGGTGCGGAAGGCCAGCCCTTCCTCGCCCAGCCGGAAGATCAGGAAGCTGACCCCCTCGCGCTGGGCGATGATGCCGCCATCCTCCAGGTCGCCGTTGCTGTCCTTGTCGCCGTGCGGACTCAGGCCGTCGGAGTCGGCCAGCCATCGGGTCCACTCGGCGAGGTACCCCTCGGGCGCGGGACGGTCGAAGAAAGCCCGCGCGGCCGCGGCGAACACCGGGCAGTTCCGGCAGTGGACGAACGACGTCAGCTCCGGGCAGCTCCGATCGCCGTTGACGCCGATGCGATTCCAGCAGTCGCCGCCATCGGCCAGCCGCAACGGCAGACCATCTCCCGGCCCTGAGCTGCGCTCAATTGTCGTCGCGCCCGTGGTCATCGTCATTCACTCCCTTTGCCTTCCGGCCTCGATGTCGAGGATGTCCGCCGAGCGCGGCGACGGAAGCCGTCGGCCGCGCTGCGGTCGCCGCGACGCTCGGCCAGGAGCGACAGGGCCAGGAGCGCCTCGTCGTGCTTCGGGTCGAGATAGACCGCCTTGTGGAAGCACTCCTCAGCCCGACGTCGGTCGCCAACCGCCTGGCAGATCATCCCCATCAAATAATACACCGAGGCATCGGGACCCTTGAGGCGAATGTGCTGCTCGCACGCGGCGATCGCCTCTGCGTGTCGGCCCCGGTTGGCCAGGTCCCCGGCCTGCTCCAGGAGACCCCGACTCGGGAGACCTTCGGTCGAGACCGCGGCGTGGTGGGGAGACCCGCGCCGAGCGACGGTCGGGACCGCGGCGGGGTCGGGAGACCCGCGCCGAGCGACGGCTTGCGGCATATCGGGAGGGCGTGGCTCCGGCCGACCCGGGAGGGGCACCGAAGGCACCGTCTTGCGATACGCGAAGCATCCCGGCTCGCCGATCGCGGTGAATCGCGACGGTTCGCCGGCCGATTCGAGGCGGTCGGCGTGACCGATGAAGAGCACACCGTCGGGGGCCAGCAAGCGGTCAAGCGCGGCGAGGACGCAGGCGCGGGCCGGGGCGTCGAGATAGATCAGCAGGTTGCGGCAGAACACCACGTCGTAGGGGGTCGCGCCTTCGAGCAGCTTCGGGTCGACCACGCTGGCCTGGAGGAAGTGGACCGTCGATCGGATCGCGGGGGCGACCTCGAAGCCCTGGGCATGCTCGCGGAAGTATTGAGCCCGGGCGCCCAGCTCACAGCCGCGGAAGGCGTTGGCCGAATAGATCCCATGCCGGGCGAAGGCCAGCCGTCGCGCACTGACGTCGACGGCGTCAATCCGGAACCGACGGGCCGGCAGGCCCGCGTCCCGGAGCGTGATCGCGATCGAGTACGGCTCCTCGCCCCCGGCGCACGCCAGGCTCAGGACCCGCAACGGCGCACGCAACAGGTCGCCCAACCACCGCGCCCTCACATAATCGGCCAGCCAGAGGAACGGCCGCTCGTCCCGGAAGAACCAGCTCTCCGGGATCACCACCTCCTCGATGAGCGCTTGCTGCTCCGGCTCCGATTGGGCCAATCGCGACGCATAGACGCCCAGGTCGTCCACGCCCAGCTCCGCCATCCGCCGACGCGCCGCGCGCACGACCATATGAGGACCCACCGTGCCCGGGTCCAGCCCGATCCGCCGCGTCAGCAGCCCCTCGATTTGTTTTTGGTCATTAGTCGGGTTTGTCATTGGTCATTGGTCATTGGTTCAAAGTACACGCCCTGGATCAACCTCGGTTTAACCATCCCGCTCGGCTTTCGGACAGAGATCCTAATGACTAATGACTAATGACCAATGACCAATGACCAATGACCAATGACTAATGACCAATGACCAATGACTAATGACCAATGACCAATGACTAATGACCAATGACCAATGACTAGTGACCAATGACCAATGACAACTTCGAGACCTGGATCAAGGGCACGAAGCCTTCATCGGTCTGGGCGATCGTGTCGAGGTAGGGGGCCTGGGGCAGTTGCATGGGAGCCGGGGTCACCTGCTCGGGCTGGACCCGGGTCAGGTCGCTGACCTGCTCGGCGATCAGGCCGAGGAGTTTCCCCGCCTGCCCGTCCTCTGATTGATTGTGATCCTCGGGCGTGTACTTGACCAGGATGATCCGGGTATTGAGCCGATCCGGACAGGGCCCCGCACCCAGGAGCAAGCCGAGGTCGATCACCGGCACGACCTGACCGCGATAGCCCAGGTACCCGGCCAGGAAACCCGGTGCGTGCGGCATCACGCGGAGCTCGACGCGGGGCACGAGCTCCACGACCCGCGCCACGTCGACCGCATAGCGATTCCCACCAGCCGAGAAAGTCAGGATGAGCATGGTCGTCGTCAGTCGTTGTGATCCGGAATCCGGAGAACTTCGGGTTAGCGGTCGGCGGGCTTTCATGACCCCGCCTTGCGGCTTTTGCAACCTAAGGAACATGTCGGGAACAACTTACAGTGATACGACCGAATTCGTTCGGCGTGAGTCTCTCCCGGTCCCGGCCGCTTCTGGGCGGCGGGAATTCGTTGCGCTGGTTTGCACTCGTCTGCAACCTTCCGGCGGATCGCCCTCTCCGATCGGCTGTGCCGGCAAGGAGTTGGAGGCAACCGCACGACGGGTCGGACCGGTCGGGTCGTCGGCGGTATGGCCCATGTCGTCGCGGCCTGTGATCGAGGCCGGCTCCGACCGGATTCGGCTTCCCGATGTGTCGCTGGTCACGGGTCCCCGCCCTCTGAAGAAGTGGTCCCAAAAGATCCCTACTATCAGAATGCCGCCAGTTTCCAATTTCCTTAATGCACCTATCGCGGAATCTCGGCAAAAACCTTCCGAAATCCTGGCCACGCCAGGAGATGCGAATTTTGAAAAAAAATCGGATTTGCGCGCAGCGGACCACGAAAACCTGCGCCGTCGATGCAAGGAAACCGGGGAGTGATTCCCGGCACGTTCCCAGGTCCCCTGCGTTCGTTCGCGGGATTTCGGATATGGTCTGGAGCCGAGGTTCATTGGCTTCGTTCGCGCGAGATCGGGTAGAGCGATCGGATCGCCGGCCGGCGGATTCGTCAGGACTCACTAGATCAATCACCGAGGCGATCCCGAGTTGCCGCCCTCAGCCGTGGAATGCGGAAGCGACAAGAATTCCGATTATAGAATATAGTCAATCCTGGACGACCATGACGGATTGGCCGATCGCGAAAGTTTGGATTTCGTCCATGTTCCCGCCGAGGGAGCGATCGCGCCCGATGTGCCGGGTTCTCCGGTTTCCGGGCTGCGTCCGATTATGCCGGACCGTGGGGTTCCGGATGGAGTCGTGGACATGCTCCGGGTTCCTTCGCCTCCGCATTGCGATCTCCCCGGCGAGGATCCTTCAGGTCAGCCGCACCGTGCTGCCAGTCGCGGCGGAGCGGCGGGCGGCGGCGAGGATCTCGGTGACGACGAGGTTGTTCTCGAGCGACGATAGACCCCGACGGAAGCGGTCTCGACGCCTTTCGGCTCACCCATTTTGAGCCTCGTTATTTGTCGTTCCCCGACGCGGTTGGGCTATCCCGGTCCGTTCTCATTTTGTCCCTTGCCCGCAAGTACGGCATCGTGAACACTCCGCAACAAATGCGTACACGCATCCAAGTGCGCGTCTCGACAAATACGGCCGACCGTGGTAAGCTCGTAAACGAAGGAGACGCCCTTAATGAACATCCATTTACCCGCGGATCTTGAGCAATTCGTCCAGGCCAAGGTGCGAAGCGGTCGCTTCTCCTCCTCTGACGAGGCCATTACGGCCGCCGTGCGTCTGCTTCGCCAGCAGGAAGAAGCCGAGGAAGCCCGCGTCCTGGAGGGCATCCGCCAGGGCCTGGAGGACATGCGGGCTGGCCGCACCCAGCCCTTGGCCGAAGCGTTCGCCGACATCGGCCGCGACCTGGGTCTGCCCCACGGTTCATGAGATACCGCGTCGAGCTGGCCGCGACCGCCAAGGCGGATATTCGCGGCCAGGCCCAATGGCTACGCCAGAACGTATCGCCCGCCGCCGCCACGAAATGGCTCGACGGACTTTACAAGGCCATCGATACCCTGCAAACCCGGCCCCTGCGGTGCCCGGTCGCGGCCGAGAGCGACAAGTTCCCCGAGGAAATCCACGAGTTGCTCTACGGCAAGCGTGGCCAGCGGAACCACAAGCACCGGATCATCTTCGCCGTCCGCGAGGATACCGTCTACGTCCTCCATGTCCGTCATACCGCACGCGACGAACTGGAGCCGTGATCGACCTCCTGATCGCTTCCGGGGAAAGTCATCTCCTGGCATCGGCCATCGCGCAAGTTCCGACTGCATGCAACCGTCGCCCATTGTCTTACGCCACCGCTGTGCGGGGTGAGAACGCAGGCCGTCTCCTGGCGGATTTCGCCACGACGCGGCAACGTTATGAACCGCACATCGCCTTCGTCGCCGATCATCTGGGGAGCAGCAAAGTCGTCGACCTGGAACGACTGGCCACGGCCCTTTACATCACACGGGAGTCTGCCGGCGACAAAGGGATCGAGGCCAGGGCCGCACGGCTGAATGAGCTCAAACCCCACATCCCTATCGAGCTCGCAAGGCGTGCGGTTGATGACCTACAGGTAGGGCCAACTCTAAGCCATCCCGTGCTTTGCGTCAATGCCAGTTGACCGCAATTCTGGCAACTTTGGCCTGGCAACGATTCTTGGCAACGGATGGGGCGGGCGGTCTGCATTTAAGATACAAAAAATCACGGCACTTTGGCAACGGACGGCTTCCAAACTGCCCGATCTCTTGGCGCTTGCCATGCCCCGTCGATATCCTGGTCTTCGCGGCTCGGTTAACCTTGCGATCCCCGCAAGGGGCGTTCATGGGTAGCAACCGAAGATAAACCTCCACTCCCGGCCCCACGGCAGTCTGCCAAGGGGGGATTTCGCTCCCCCTTCGGTGGGCTGCCGTGGTGGTGGTCCGGCACCGCCACAAAACCTGGGCGGACGGCCTTGACTGGGTAAGAAAGGAGGTCCAATGAACGCTTACCAACAGGTTGATATCGCCCTGAAAGCGGCTGCTCTGATTGCGAACTTAGTGTCGCTATTTATCCAGTTTGCGAGGAAGGGGAAGTAAAGGTCGCAGCCGGGTCTCATGAGCCCGTCGGGGAAGGTAAGTCCCGCCGTCGAGCGGGCACTTCTTTTTGTGAGCACCATCACTCACGCCTGCTATCGGCCTTGTGCGGCATCCGATTTTTTCGCCCGGATTCGCTTCCTGCGCATGCTAACCCAGAAGTGGCGCAGGTCGATTTCGCCAGAGGATGCCGCGATCCGAGGGTGCTTCGACTTGGCCGAAGCGACGCGGGCGCGCTTGACCAGCCGGTAATCCCCGATCTGCTCGGCGGCCGACCAACGGCAGCCCGCCGAGCATTCCGTTCCGTCGAGGGCCGAAATCCACCCGTTGATCCGCACCAGCCATGCGTCGGGGTCGCTGTCCTGGACGTAGGCCACCATGGCGGCGATTTCGAGCAGCGCGCCGTGAAGGCCTAACTTGAAACGCTGGATGCCGCCCTTCACGTCCGCGAAGCCGGTGACGTATTCCTTCTCGCGGTCAGCGGCCGGCGCGGGCAGGCGCTTACCCTCGAAGACTAGGTATGGGTCGTATTTCGTGAATCTCCGCGTTTCGGCGAGGATGACGTTCTCCGTCTTTGCGGACATGTCGATCCTGCGCCGCCCGGTTTGGTATTCCTCGTGGTGGAAGATGGCCATGGGATAGTCATGGCGTGCACGGTAGTTCAGATAGTCACACAGGCTGCTATTGAGCTTATCTTCCGAATCTTCCTCCGGCCGCTCCGGGTCGTCGCGCCAGCCCGGCAGGTGTCTGAGAAAAAAGTCCAGCGTTTCTTCCACGAGCGTATTCAGCTCGATACCGCTGGTTATTCTCGTCGCGGCACCTGTGAGGTCACCGAGATTCGCCATCGTCAATATCCTTGTCGGCGTAGGTCAAGGAGGGTTTCATCGGCGTCACGGATGGCTGTCGATCGAATCCAGTAGCGGAGGCGGTCAGGCTTCACGATGAGCATAATATTGTCGGAGTAGAATCGCACGATGCGTACTGTGCGCATCGACTTGTGCTCATGCCTGTAGATCAGGCGTTCCAGCCGCTCCTTGTGGCCGTTCAGATGCCAGTTGATCTTAGGACACCGCCCGAAATAGAAGGGCTGGCAGATGAGCCCGTTGGTATAAACCTGCTCGCTGTACTGCAAGTTCTTATAAACTGTGCCCAGCATGCGGCAAAACATATCGGCGTATGCGGTCATTTGCTCTTGTTCGGCCTGATTCATCAGCAGGTCGGATTTCTGGCCCAGCCGCACGAAGGGTGCCATGTAATCCAGCATGTCGTCCACCAGCGCCTGCTCCCAAAACGACAGCTCCAGGTCTTTGTCGCTTTCCGGGTAAGGGAGCGCGTCGATGTCCTGCTTCAGGATGGCCGTGGCCTTACCAACCAATGCTTGCGAGCCGTTGAGCGCACAGCAGAACTGGTATAGCCGCTTGCGCAGTGAGAGCTTGCGATAGACCTCTCTCAACTCTTCGATTTGCGATACATCGGCGTGAATGCCGACGATCTTATCCTTATAGGCCAGCGGGCTTTTGTCCCAAAACGCCATGGGCAGCGATTCATGTTCCTTAATCAGAATTAGCGGCGCCAGGAACACCGTTTCCCTTACCGGGTGCTTGAAATGGGTTTCCTCCACAACGCCGATGGCGGATTCGTCGATGCCGTCATCCGTCAACGCCTCCGTGGGGAGCAGCGGCTTCCCATGCAGGAACGGCGCATAGGTCTTCTTATTGCCGACAATGAATCCTTCGCTGAATTCCCAATTCTTTTCGTCGGCGAACCGCTGCAGGCTACGCAATCCGGCAAAACGCTTGGACATTTCGACCAGGCGCCCGCCGCCGAGTAGGTTCACGCGCCAAATATAAAGATTATCCTCGGCATCGTCCTGCGTTATGAGATGGCGATCATAGTGGTCAAGCTCGAAGCCGATGCGCTGCGTGGCGCTGAAAGTCCGCCGGAAGGTGAGGTGCGAAATCCAATTCGGCTTCTCCTCCATCCTGCCGCGGGCGTGCACCGCAACCGTCTTCGGGTCCGCGCCATCGAAAAGGTTGCGGACAGAGGTGAAATCCAGAATCTCCTGGCAGTGGACGGTACCGAAAAAATGCTTGCGGAATTCGGCGGCCTTACGGTTGTAGAGGAATCCCGATGGCTGCAGCAAGCACATGCGCCCTTGCTCGGTCAGCAGCTTAGCGGCCTGTTCGAGGAAAAGATATGCGGCCTGCTTATCAGGCAATCCGCCACGAGCCTGCTCCAGGTGAGCGTCGATCTGCTGGCCGGCTTCCGTGAGCGATGATTCGAACGGCGGGTTGCCGATCACCACGTCGAATCGCCCAGGCCACCCTTGAGCCGTTGGCCAGCGCTTCAGGTGAAATAGCGGATGGGGCTCGCCTTCGTCGAACAGCGAGAAGAAATCGCCTTCCAGCAGGTTAGTGCCGAGGATGGGGTCGAACTGCAACTCATTCCAAATCACGTTCGGCTTGAGCGCGTCGCAGATGGCAAGCGCCAGGCTGAAGGCCGCCAGGTCAACCGCTCCGGGATGCAGCTCGATGCCGAAGATCGAGTGCTTAAGCACAGCTTTCAGCGCTGAAACATCGGGCGATTTCCAACCGTTCTGAAACCGCCAAACGTTTACCAGCCGCTTGAACGCTCCGACCAAGAAAATACCTGACCCACAGGAGGGATCGAGGATGAATTCGTTTCCGCTGAGCTTGTGATACGGGAGGGCATGATCCAACAGCATCGTAGCCAGCATGGGCGGCGTATAGAATGCGCCGCGCCCTCCGCTGACGAAACGCTGATAAATGCGGCTAATGACCTCAACCGGCAGGTGCTCGAACGAAAACTGCTGCCAAAGATACCGCTGGTGATTCAGGGTCTGGGCTTCGACCAGATTGGCGAAGGTTTCAAGCTGTTCGCTGCCAAGGGCGACGGTGCCGGGTAGCGAGAAGAGGTCACCCTTGAATTTTTCCTGCAAAGCCGAAAGCAGCTTCAAGACTTTGGCCGGGTCGCTCGACGCCAGGACACCAAAGAAGTTGTTCGCGCCGTCGTGGAATTCCGAAAACCAGCCGCTCGGGAAAACGCTCCGATCCTCAAGGTATTTGACCAACACGGTGAGGACGAGCAATCGCCTCATCAGCGGATTGTTGGCGCCATCCAGATCCTGGTCGGCTTCGACGATGGCCTGAATCAGTTTGTAATGCGCCGCTTCGTCGTGCTTGGCCAGCCCCTTGTTGGCCGGGTCATCCCAGAATGTCCCATCGGCTAGGCGGAAAGCGGAAAAGCGGCGAATCCTTTCATTGAGGGCTTCGTCGATCTCTACCGCGAAATGCAGGAACCCGCCAGAGGGCAGCTTGATGCGGTCAGCAGGCTTATAGCTGGTATCGTCATTAACCCAGAAATCAGGGCCACGCGCGCAACTCAGAATGTCGATCCGCGTGCGCCACGCCACATAGAGCAAGGGCGTCGTGCCATGAAGCCAGACTTGATGGTGCAGACGGGACAAGGTATGCTCATCAACCTTATCCTCGCTGTTATCCACAACGAATGCCGCGACCTGCGATGACCTGCCATCCGTGAACCGTCGGAAAAACACATAGTTTACATGCACAAACGATTTTGCTTCATACAAGACCGAGGCTTCATCGACGCGCTCGACCCTCTCATCCCCGTGGACCGGCACGAGGCCGTAGGCGAGATCGCCATCGGCGTCGATCATATCCACAAGTTCGAGCGCTAATGCCGCCACTCTTGGAGCTTCTCGGGTCGCTTCTGCCACAGGCATGGGTCATCCGCCTTGCGGCATAATCCGCAGATTCCGCCCAACCCGGAAGAGTCCGCTTTTCCGGGGCAGGACCACTTCGTTTATTTCGGATGATGCCCATGCCCCAGATCAGCCGTCTTCGGCCACCTCGGTGCGGCTTGTGACGATGATGCACGTCGGCCAATCATACCGCCTCGATGGACGGTTGGACATACCCGCGTTTCCGGTGTTTCCGTAGGCCCACGAGCGAGCGCAAGATGAAGACGCGGGTGAGCTTCGGCGCAGCGACACGCTTCTTCACCTCGGCGCAATAGTCGGATGCTTGATCTCGGGTGTAGCACAGCTCTTCGTCGGTCATCTCGGGGAAAAGCTCGGCCTTCACCTCGGCCAGCGTGCGCCGAAAGGTTTCGAGGTCGGCAGTGCAGCCCATCTCCTAATGGTTTTTGACTCTCAAAATCGGTAAATTCATTGTAATCGGCCCGGGAGACTATGCGTGCACACAGGTAGGGGATTGCCCATGGTTCGGCGAATCATCACCTTGACCGAAGAGCAACGCCAGGAATTACCCTAGCGCCCGCCAGTTGGTGCGCCGGTCACGCGCTCAGGCGACCTTCCGTGTCGGTTCTGGCAACTTTCGCTCGGGCAGTTCGCGATCCTGACGCCAACGGTCCAGTTCCCCATTGCACCGCGCCGCTTCCATCGCCGCCAATGCTAGCACTCCCTGGGGCGTCCAACTCATCCCCTGGTGTTTACAGCGACCCGAGACTGCCCAGTCGTTGAATTTCTCCACCCGCGTGCTCGCGATCCATAGACCCGCCCGCTGGCGTTCTTGATAGTCGGGGATGTACTCGCGCCGCCTCTCCAGGTATCCGATCAAGTCCTCCAACGCTTGGGGGTTCCTCACCCACTCCAACGCACCGCGCAGCCGTTCCACCACCGCGTCCACCTTCCCTTCCCACAATTGCCCCAGCAGCTCTTTCTCCAAGGCCCGGCGACGGTCCTTAGGACCCCCGGCGGAGCTCATCTGCTCATAACAGCGCTTCCGCAGGTGCCACCAGCAGAGGATCATGGCCTTGGGGGACACCCCCAAACCCTCGTACCAGGTCCGAATCCAGGCGGCGCCGTCGCCCAGGACCAACAACCGCCGCTCGCCGCCGAGCACGCCCAACTCCAGGAGTAGGGCCCCCACTTGCAACCACAGGCCGTCTGCCGTCGCTTCCGCGAAGGCATACCGCAATCCGGCCACCAGCACCACCGCCGTAATGGTTTTTGACTCTCATAATCGGCGATTCGGGCGTACACATGGGGGTGCAGCTCGACCCGTCCAAACACGAGATCGTGGCGTCCCTAGGTCGATGCACCTACCGATTCTGAGAGTCAAAACTCATTACGTCCACACTTCCTTGCGGCCAGTACTCGGCTGTGCCTTGGTCTTGACCTCGTCGGGCTCGACAATCACGAACCCTGGATCGACTTGGCGCGGCTCGGCCCTGGCCACCGGCGACGCCGGCTCACATCCGGGAAAGCCGGTCGCGATCCATTCGGCCTGGACCTGTTCCCACTCGGCCTGCGCCTCCTCGGAATCATCGCACGGCGGGACGTCGCTGAGTTCTTCCAGCACGGCCTCGGCCGCCGACGAGCCGAGCAAGGCCCGTTGGTCCTCGGATGCGTCATCCAGGATCGCCTGGGCACGCCGGCGCTGTGCGGCGACCAGTTGTTCGCCTTCCTGATGGACGATCTCAAGGATCGTGCTGCGCCCCAGCAGATCCTCGTCGCCGGCGCCCTGGCCGATGTCGGCGCGGCTCCTGCCGGCCGATTGATCGCTCATCTGATCACAGACCGCATCGCGGAGATTCTGGGTGATGGCGAGTTGGTGAGACGTGTCCCATGCGGTCGCCGACGGGATCTCCATCGAGCCATCACGATTGTGAGAGATTCGCGACCGTTGGACGGTGACCTCACCGAAGATGGTCTTGAAGGTGAAGGGTCGTGAGCCCCGGCGCTGGATGCCGCAGCCGCCTTTGCCGTGGCGTCGCTGGAGGACCAGTTCCTGGTCGGCCTTTTCGATGAGGACACGGAAGAGCCGTCGCTGGACTTCCAGACCGGCCTGATGGACGAACGCCTCGATCTGGTCGGGGAGATGCTCGTCCTGGTGAGGCAGGGGCAAAGCCATGTGGAGCTCGAGCCCGAGTGAGAGCGATTGGCCCTCACAGTTGACGGGGCCAAGGGCGATGGTCGTCTTGAGGCCGTTGGTGTCACGCACGGTGGAACTCTATATTGGT
>JBKQHM010000644.1:0-11010 GCA_052148775.1 Isosphaeraceae bacterium
GCTGATCTGGCTGGAGCAGGTGGCCGTGGATTTATATGGTATTGTCCTCAGGGTAACAACCGAAAGGGATGTACCACAGACGGTTGTGACTTGACACGCCGCAATCGTTCATTCGGGAAGTACTGAGGCTGGAAAGCCTGACCGACATTGCGTTTCGGATCAATGAATCTGCGATGACGGGTCGGCGGGCCGGTCAGCGATCCGTGTCCAGCGGAGGGGGCCGCTGTAGGACGTGTGGTGATCCAGGTTATCGTCCAGGCGGAGACTCGACCGATCGGCGTCCGCATCCGGGATGGGGTGCGGATCGAGCGCGGGCCCATCGTCCTCCTCGCCCGGAGTGGCCGGCTCGATCTGCCCGGGAATCCGGGCGACGGGGAACTTGCGCTTCTTCGGCGTGGCCCGGCCCGCGGGGAGCGTCCGCGGACCGACGCCGTCCTCCGATTTGCCACGGGGGTCATTTCCCCGGGCTCGGGCCAGTTCGGACTGATCCTCGACGCGGTCGCGCAGGAGGTTCCGCGCGTTGTCCAGTTGCGCGTGCAGCTCGCCGTTGTCGAGCTTCTCCTTGACCAGACGATCCTCGATCGTGCGGCTTTCCTGCTCGAGCTTCGCCACGCTGCGTTTCAATTGGTCGTTCTCATACTCCAGGTGGCTGAGGCTGGTCTTGAGCTGGCCAACCGACGGGCCACCGGAGAGAAACGTACCGCGCCCGGAGCAACCAGCAAGGATGTTCAGGCCGGCGCACGCCACGAACACGATGGCGATCCGTGTCCATGACGGCCGGCAATGTGACCGCGCCGCGATCCCGGCACGATCGTGCCGGAGTCGCGGCTGTGAATCGGTTTGGAGGACTGGTCCCGACGACAAGGTTCTGTCCCGATCGTTTTGACGCCGAGGTCCTTCTCCCCCCTCTTGTGGGAGGAGATACAGAGGGGATGATTCATCCGGGGCACTCGCCCCCCACCCCGTCCCCTACCCCACCAGAGGGAGGGGAGCGACCTTCGCTTCATCTATCTTCGTCAATTTGACCAGTGAGCATTGTGAAAGCCTTCGCGTCTTTTAGCGGCATAGTCGGGCGGCGGGCGATCGGCGTTCAGATCGACCGGGTTGGGCGAATCCTGCGGGGTTGGCGTGCCCCGGAGTCGTCTCAGGGCGATGATGAGGGTCGTCACCAGGACGGTCGCCAGGGAGCCGACCAGGGCGCTCAGGAGGATCACGATCCCCAGGCTGCTGTTGATCGCCAGGCCGAAGGGGAAAGCGACGGTGACCTGTGCACCGTTGGCCCAGATGAACCAGAGCATCAGCCCCAGGAGGACCGCTGTCCCGATGAGGCGACGATACACCCAGAAGTTTCGGATGATCGACGGTCTGCGCCTCTTGTATTGATAAGCCATGGGTTTACTCCGGCTGGACAAGGCCGAGGGAGCGCCGCGTCCCCGAAGCGGGGCAGCAGGGTCGACCGGTTTTCCCACCAGCGCCGCGACTTCGCGCGCCGGCGGCGGGTCAACTCGGAACGTCCACGTAGATGCCGAACATCCACCAGAATATCACATAGAGCTCGCCGAAGAGATTGCGAGCCCATCCCCTCCAGATCCAGGGCCAGACCAGCAGCAGGGTCGCGGCCGCCATGCTGAGATAGGGTCCAAAAGGCATTTCGTGATCGGCGACGGATAATTGACCGCGACCGAGCCATTTCTTCTCGAGATTACGCATCATTTTCCATGCCGCATGCGCCAGGCCGAAGAACGGGGCGAGGAAGAATGTGAGGACGGCGGCCCGCCAGCCCATGAAGGCCCCGATCATCGCCAGGAGATCAACGTCCCCGAGGCCCATCGCCTCCTCGATGTCGGTGAGATTCAGGGCGCGGAGGATCCCCAGTACGATCCCGGAAAACAGCCGCACGCCCCGAACAATGACGCTTCCGGCCACCAGGCCCCACACACCCACCCAGAAGCCTTGCCAGTGCGTCGTGGCCGACATCGGCTCGGGCCGGATCTGGGGAAAGAGGGTGCCCAGCCCGATGCCGACGACGATGCCGATCACCGTGATGGGCCGGGGGATCACCAGGAAGTCGTAGTCGATGAACGTCGCCACCACTAGCAACGCCAGGAACACCGCATGATAGGCCGCCACCACCAGTTGGAACGTCGGCATGATCCCCGGCGCGGCGACCACGTCGACGAGATAAACGCCCAGGAACAGCAAGCCGACCAGGGCCTCGACCAGGGGATACCGGACCGCGATGGGCAGTCCGCACCCCCGGCATTCGCCCCGCAGCGCGATCCAGCTCACGATCGGGATATTGTCCCGCGCCGCGATCCCCGACAAACACCGCGGACATCGCGAGCTCGGCCAGATCACGCTCTTCTGCCACGGGATCCGGTAGATGCAGACGTTCAAGAAGCTCCCCACGACCGTCCCGATCATGAAGAACCCGAGTCCGAGCGCCGCGAAGAGCGGCCACATGGCGACCATTGGCAGGGTTTCCATCGCGTCATTGGTCATTGGTCATTGGTCATTGGTCAGACAAACAGGAGGGAGAGTTACCGTCAAGGTTCGAGGATGTTTATCTGTATGCTCATGCGCGGGAATTCCAGCGGTCGAGGATCGAGTCGGCGACCTGGTCCGGGCTCTTTTCCTCGGTCTCGATCGCGACGTCGGCCAGTCCCTCGTAAAGTGGGGTGCGCATCCGGAGCACCTGGACGATTTCCTCGAGGGTCCCGGCGGATGTCAGGGCGGGCCGCTCGGCCAGCCCTCGCTGGTCGGCTTCCAGCCGGCACGCCAGGACGGAGGGACGGGCGGTGAGCCAGGCGACGAATCCGAAGTCGCGGAGCCGTCTGCGGTTGGATTCGCGAAGGATCGCGCCGCCGCCGGTGGCGAGGACCGTCGCCGGACTCCCCGCCGTCAACTCGGCGAGGGTCCGTTCCTCCCAATCGCGAAACGCCGGCTCGCCGAGCTCGGCGAAGATCTCGCGGATGGAACGGTTGGCGCGCGCCTCGATCTCGAGGTCGCAATCCAGGAAGATCCGTCCCAGCCGGCCGGCGAGGATCCGGCCGACCGTCGATTTGCCGGTCCCTCGATAGCCGATCAGGACCAGGCCGGGACCGCGACCGCGGGAGCATGGCCGTGTCGTGTCTTCGATCATCATGCGTCGCGGAGGGGCCTGAGCTTACGGTGGAGGACGTCGCGCATCACATCCACCGGGGCGTCGAGCCCGGTGTAGAGCTTGAACTGATGGGCCGCCTGCTGGAGGAACATGTCCACCCCTGTGATCGCCTTGGCCCCGCGCTCCTTGGCCAGCTTGAGGAACATCGTATTCTCGGGATGATAGATCGTGTCGAAGGCGATCATCCCGGGCCGGCCGAAGACCGAGCCGGGCAGCGGGGTATCGTCGACGTTCGGATGCATCCCGACTGGGGTCGCATTGATAATCACGTCGGCCGGGGTGCTGAGCCGGGCCGCCCAGGTCACGGCCTTGCAACCGACCTCCTCGGCCAGTTGGTTGGCCCGCTGGTCGTGCCGGTTGGTGATCGTCACGTTGGCGCCCCGGCGTGCCAGACCGAACGCGATCGCGCGGGCCACGCCGCCGGCCCCGAGGATCAGGACCAGCTTATCCAGGAGCGGGCTGGAGGCTTCCTCGCTCTCTCGACCGCCCATCGCCGTCTCGAGGGAATCCATAGCGGCCCGGTAATCGGTGTTGTAACCGATGCGACGATGGTCCTCCTGGATAACCACGGTGTTGCAGGTCCCCGTGCGCTCGACGGCCCCCTCCTTCTGCTGCAAGAGCGCGGCGACCGCTTCCTTGTGGGGGATTGTCACGCTGCACCCCTTGATGTCCAGCCAGAGCAGCTCGTTGAAGAACGCGGGGAGCTCGCCGGTGGGGACCAGGAAGGGGACCATAACCTTGTTCAGGCCGAGGTGGCGGAACGCCGCGTTGTGGATCGCCGGGCTGAGGCTCTGCTCGATCGGGTCCCCCAGGACGCCGTAGACCTCGGTCTGGGCGTTGATCTCGTCGTAGCAGAGATCCCTCTTGAGGACCTTGAACGGCAGCATGCCGGGGGCGAAGACGCGCTCCGGGTTGAACCCGGCATAGGTGAATGGGGCACCGTACTTGGCACCGAGGATGCGCGTGAAGACGCCGATCTCGCCCATGGCGATGGTGATCATCGGCGCCCGGGCGGTCGTCGCCAGGTGCAGGACCCGGGACGCTTCCGCCAGGTTCGAGGCCGAGGCGGCGATCTTGACGACGTCGGGATCGAACTCCTCGCACTTCTCGGCGATGTCCTGGATGTCGACCGGCGTGGTCTTCATGTTGTGGTAGCTGACGATCCGCTTGGTCTTGCCGAACCGACGGATCTTGGGCGCGATGTCCATCTCGAGGTCGATGTAATCGACCCCGAGGGCGACGGCCTCGCGGATCAATTGCTGCCGCTTGTCTTCGTGGCCGCGCCAGAGTCCGCCGTCGACCCCGCGGCGGATCGTGAGGACGACGGCCGTGGGGCGATCCTTGAGGATCCGCTTCAGGTCCGGATCGCGGCGCAGGCAGTCGAGGCGCAGCTCGACGAGTTCGACGCCGGCCTCGGCGGCCTCTTTCCATTCCTCGGCCAGCGAGGAATGCCGCCCACGTCCGATGGTCACGCAGATCATCGCCCGATTCGCCCCCAGCCGGGGCGCCCCCTGGTTGCTTCCCGACCACGACATTGCCGATCGGCGGCTCGATTGGGTCCCGCTCGCTCCCAACAGATTCTACGACAGTCAAAGGGATCGTTGAAAGGGGGAGTAGAAATCGAGCCATGACAGAAGTTGGAGTCCCAAGGCGCGCCTCCGACGACCCTGGGCCTTGCTCTTCGACCCCTGCGGGGTGGGTACGGTCGAACTATTCAGGTGATTCCTCGATAGTCTCTGATCAATTCCCCTCCGACCTCAAATCCGCCCGAACTGCTTCTCGAGATCGGCCCGGGTGAAGATCAGCGCGGTGGGACGTCCGTGGGGGCAGTGGTGGGAGTCGGCCACGAGGTGCCGGCGCTCCAGCAGCGCCGCGATCTCCGGGGGCGTGAGGGGCTGGCCCGCCTTGATCGCCGCCTTGCAGGCCACCATGTGCAAGAGCTCGGCCAGCAATCCGTCGCGCGTCGGCGGTAGCGGAGAGGTCCGCAGGTGTTCGGCCAGGTCGCGGACCAGCCGGTCGGGGACGACGTGCGGTAGCATCGCGGGCAGGCTGCGGATCAGCACCGTATCGCCGCCGAACGGCTCGACCTCCAGCCCGAGCTGGGCCAGGACCTCGACCTGCTCCAGGACCGCCGCCGCCTCCGCAGCCGGCAGGTCGACCGGCTCGGGGACCAGCAACCGTTGCGACTCGACCTGACCGCGCGCGACCCGGTCCCGCAACTCCTCGTAGAGGATCCGCTCGTGCAGCGCGTGCTGGTCGATGACGACCATGCCGTCTCCGGTCTCGGCGATCAGGTAGCTGTCGTGGACCTGGATCGCTTTGAGGGGAGCTTCCAGGGCCTCCCGAGATAGCGACCTCGGGCCGCCTGCCTCCGACCGGGGCCAGGCATCATCTTGCTGCGCCGCGGGCATCGCCACCGTGTCGGGGCGATCAGCCCCCGGGCCGAACGCTCCGGGATCGAAGGCATGCGATTCGACCATCGCGGCCGGTCCGGTCGCGATCGATCCCGCCGTCATCCCCGGCTGGCTCAGGGTCGGCGACGATTCCATCGTCGAGGGGGCGGAGAATTCGTCGAACGCCTCGCCGGGACCCGTCGCGAATCCCATGGGCAAGGATTGTGCCCAGGGAGGCGGTACCGGCTGCCCGACCGATTCCGGGATCTGGGAGCGGGGCTGGCTCGGCTCGAACCAGGATGCGACCGTCTGGCGATCGCTCGGCCCGCCCGCCAGGTCGAGCCGCCCGAGGCTGGAACCGGCATCCGCCATCTTGTCGATCGGCATCAGCGGCGGGCCGGCCGGCGCGGGGCGAGGGGGCATGGTCGCGGACTGGGCCGGGGCGCCTAGTTCCTGGGCCGCCTGGAGCCGCGAGTGCAGGTCGCTCTTCAAGAACGTCTGGCGGAGCGTCGCCAGCAAGTGGCTGTAAATCCGGTTCGAGTCGCGGAACCGGACCTCGATCTTGGTCGGGTGGACGTTGACGTCGACCTCCTCGGGCGGGATATCCAGGTGCAGGAAGGCCACGGGCATCCGGCCCACCATCAGCAGGCCCCGATAGGCTTCATTCAGCGCGTGGCTCAGCGATCGGTCGCGGACGTATCGGCCGCCAAGGAACAGGAACTGCCCCTTGGGCGTCGATCGGCTCTGCGACGGATGCGCCACGTAACCCCACAGGTGCATCTCGTCCAGCCGGCCTTCCACCCAGAGCAGCGACTCGGCCAGCTCGCGCCCGAAGAAGACCGCGATCCGCTCGCGGGTCCCGGATACCGGCGGCAAGTCGTGCACGATCTTGCCGCCCGATCGATACGTCATGTGGATCTCCGGATTCGCCAGCGCGATCCGAGAGAACATCTCCACGACATGCCCCGCCTCCGTCGTATCCGACTTGAGGAACGTCCGGCGCACGGGGGTGTTGAAGAACAGGTTCCGGACCTCCATCACGGTCCCGGTTGGGCAACCGCAAGCCTTGACCGGGCCGAAGACACCCCCTTCGATCGACAATTCGGAGCCCTGATTCGCCTCGGCCTGGCGCGTCTGGCAACGGACCTTGGAGATCTCGGCGATCGCCGCCAGCGCCTCGCCGCGAAAGCCGAGCGTCTGGATCCGATACAGGTCATCGGCCTCGACCAGCTTGCTCGTGGCATGCGGCTGGAACGCCAGCACCAGGTCCTCCGGCGACATCCCGAGCCCATTATCGGCGACCCGTACCAGATCCTTGCCGCCCCGCTCGACCGTCAGGTCGATCCGCGTGGCCTGCGCATCGATCGCGTTCTCGAGCAGTTCCTTGACGACGCTCGACGGCCGCTCGACGACCTCACCGGCCGCGATCTGATTGACGACCGCCGGAGGTAACTGGCGGATGATTCCCATCGCGTTTGTCTCCCATCCCCTTCTACTTTCCTCAATTATACAATGTGATCTTTCGTTCAGAAAGAGGCGATCCCAACCGGCGACCGCATCCGAACCCCTCGTCAATCGCCTGCTGGCGAGCATATAATCCATCCCAGCACGTCTGAATGCAATCTATCGCAAATCTCTTCTCACGAGTCAGCTCTCACACATGGTTCCGGAGTCGTCGAGGGCATTCTGAAGAAAAGTCATCAGGTTTTGTCCGACGAAGGATTTCGTGAAGCTTAAGTAGAAGAGGAACGGGCCGTCAGTTCCTCCGTCGTCCAATCTCACCTCGAGCACTAGATGGGAGAATCCATGTTCCTGAGAAGACGAGCACCCCTTCGACGACGACAATCTCGCCTCGTATTCCTCGAGGGCCTGGAATCCCGGATCGTCCTGAGCATCTACAATGTGGCGACCGAGAGCGAGCTGCGCAGCGCAATCACTTCGGTCGACGGCAATAGCTCCAGCGCGAACACCATTAATGTTACAGCCTCGATCACCCTGTCCGACACGGCCGCCGGCCAACTGGAGATCGATAATGAGAAGACCACAGCCAAGACGCTGACGATCGAGGGCCAGGGGACGTCGTCGACGGGCAAGATAGAGATCGCTGGCTCGTTTCCATCGTGGAACACCAGGATCTTCGAAATCGTCGGCACGGGCACGGCGAGCGTGACCGTGGTGTTCAAGGATCTGACCATCCTCGGAGGAGCAGCGCAGGATGGCGGCGTGTTAGGGGGCAATGTGGCGCTGGGGGGCGGGATCCTCATCGACGGTGGACAGGTGACCTTCATCAGCGCCGGCGTCACCGGCAACGAGGCGGTGGGTGTGGCCGGCGCCTCAGGCGCGGCGGGTACCGTCGGCAAGCCAGGCGGCGCCGGCGGGGCCGGCGGCGCGGCTCGCGGTGGAGGGATCTACCTCGCCACTGGCCAGCTAACGCTGATTAATTCGTCCGTGTCGGACACAGCGGCAGGCGGTATAGGCGGAAACGGCGGAAACGGCCTCAAGGGCGGCGACGGCGCCGCGGGGGCCGATGGGCTGACGGGTGGGGCCGGCGGGGTCGGCGGCGCGGGAGGATCGGCGGAAGGCGGCGGTATCTACCAGGCGGGAGGCCAGCTCAGCCTCGTCAATGCGTCCATCGGCACGGACAACTCAGCGAACGGAGGCGAAGGTGGCAAGGGTGGCGACGGCGGCTTGGGCGGCAACGGCGGGAACGGTGATGGAGGCGCGCCGGGCCACGCTGCGACCAACTCCGGCGGTGCAGGCGGCCAGGGGGGTAATGGCGGTGCAGGCGGCAACGGTGGGGCCGGCGGGGCCGGCGGCGCGGGAGGCGACAGTGGGAAAGGCGCCGGTGGTGGGATCTACATCGCAGGAGGGACAATGACCATGTCGGCTGGGACGGTAGCGTACAACCAGGCGACGAGTTCTCGTGCCGGAGCCGGCGGCAAAGGCGGCGGCGGGGGCAATGCCGGCGACGGCGGCGGGGGCGGCAACGGCGGGGTCGGGGGAAGTGTGAAGCCTGGCGGGGAGGGCAACGGCGGCGGGGGCGGGGGCGGGGGCATCGGCGGCGATGGCGGCATCGGTGGGCACGGCGGCAACGCGGGCGCCGATGGCGATGGTGGGGAGGCGGCGGGCGGCGGGCTCGATCTCGCGGCGGGCACCGTCTCTCTGATCGGCGTTCAGTTTAGGAACAACTCCGCTCGAGGCGGACTTGGCGGAGGCGCGAGAAGCTATTTCGACCACGATGACCTCACCGGAGGTGCCGCGGGATCGGGCGGTGTTGGCGGCAACGGCGGGGCCGGCGGAGGCGGCAATGCTGGTGGCCGTGGAGGCTACAGCGTAGCCGGCGGCCATGGCGGGCCGGGTGCAGCCGCGGGCCGCGGCGGCGATGGCGGTTCGGCCGGCATGGCCGCAGTCGGCGGCGCGGGCGGTACGGGCATCGGAGGCGCCATCTTCGTCACCGGCGGTATCCTAACCTTGACCAGTTCGACCTTGACGCACGACAGCGCGACGGGTGGCACCGGCGGTAGCGGCGGCGGCAAACCCACGGGCCTCTCCTTCAATAGCCAGGTCGCGTACCACGGCGGCGGCCACGGAGGCTACGGGAACATCGGCGGCGTGGGTGGCGCCGGCGGAGACGGCGGAGACGGAAACCCCACAAAAGGCGGCGATGGCGGCGGTGGCGCCAATGGCGGCGCCGGGGGTGCCGGCGGTGCCAACGGCAACGGCGGTTTTGCCGGTACCGCTGCGATCGGGGGTGCCGGCGGACCGGGCCTCGGCGGCGGCATCGCGGTCGCCAGCGGCACCCTCACACTTACGCTCGACACCTTGACCGCGGAATCCGCCATCGGCGGTCAAGGTGGCAAGGGCGGCTCGGGCGGTTCGGGCGGCTCGGGCGTTGGCGGCAGACTCGCCAATACCGCCGGTCACGGAGGCGGCGGCAACGGTGGTGGTGGCGGCAATGGTGGGAATGGTCGGTTGGGCGGGGTCGGCGGCAATGGCGCCGGCGGCGGCGCCGGGGCAAACGCCGGCAACGGAGCCCCGGGTGGCGCCGGCGGACGCGGGGGCTCGGGTGGGGCCGCGGACGGCGGCGGCATCTACATCACGGCCGGCCAATTGACCCTTGCCGGCGTTGGGGAGACCGGTGGCATCCTGATTCCAGGAGCCGCGGGCGCCGGCGGAATCGGCGGGCAGGGTGGCCGCGCCGGTTTCAGCGGCCTGAACAACCCCTACGCCTATGGCGGTAACGGCGGCCCTGCCGGCAGCGGTGGATATGGCGACTCCGGCCAAGACGGACCAATTGGCATCGTGGGGGTACTCGGCTCCCCCGGGAGCCAAGGTGGTAAGGGCGGTGTCGGCCTCGCGGGTGTCGCCGGATCTGCTGGCAGCACCAACAATCCGGGGACCTTCTCCGGAGGAGGCACCATCAACCAGCAGCCCGTCCAGCTCGTCGTGACCACCCCGCCACCCACCATCGTCGTCGCCGGTGCGGCCTTTGCCATGACCGTCGCCGTCGAAGACGGTCAGGGAAGCGTCGACACCAACTTCAACGGCCCCGTGACGGTCGAACTGTCCAACAGCGCCATCAGCTTCGAGCTCAGCGGAAACCTCACCGTGACCGCCTCCAACGGAGTGGCCCTATTCTCCGGGCTTACTCTCAGCGCCGCGGGCAATGGCTATGCGATCCAGGCGTCCAGCGGCGGTGTCACCACCACGCCCTACACCATGAACGTCACCGGCACATCGCCGACGCCGACTCCCACGCCGACAACACCGACACCGACACCGACAACACCAACTCCGACGCCCACGCAAGTCACAGGCACCGCCGGCCTGGTCAAGACCAAGAAGGGCGTCACCGGTTACACCGTCGGTTTCAACCAACCCCTCATCGTGGGTTCGGCCGAAAACCTCGGGCTGTATCAGGTGCTCGAGGGCACCAAGACGAAGCGGAAGGAGGTTTATACCAAGGCGCTGAAGATCCGGAGCATCAGCTACAACAGTTCTGCCAACAGTGCGACGATCAACCTCGAGAAACCCTATAAGGGGACGGTGGAGGTGGCCGTCGACGGCGCCATCGAGGCCCTCGATGGCACATTCACCAATATCGATTTCTCGACGATCGTCAAGTAGATGATCGACCCGGTGCATCAGCCGACCCCATATTCCTTGAGCTTGCGATAGAGGGTCCGCTCTCCGATGCCGAGGAGGCGCGACGCCTCCTCGCGGTTGCCATTGGTGAGCCTGAGGGTCTCGACGATGTAGTGCCGCTCGATCTCCTCCAGCGACTTGCCAACCAGCGCATCGACGCCGCCATGGCCGTCACTCTTGCCACTGGAAGCGACCTGCTGGAGGTCTTCGGTCAGGTCGTCGACGTCGAGCAGGCCGTCGGCGTCCATCACGACCATGCTCTCGATGACATTCCGCAGCTCGCGCACGTTGCCCGGCCAGGAGTAGCCC
>JBKQHM010000645.1:0-9474 GCA_052148775.1 Isosphaeraceae bacterium
CAACTGAGCCGGCTCTTCGATGGGCTCATCGACCGCGAGGATCGGACAGAAGAAGTGACTGAATGGGTGACCTGTGATGCCTTCATAGTCCCGGCGGTATGATTCCAGACGTCGTTGCACTTCGGGATTCAGTGGCTTTGCCATCGGATTCCTCGCATTCGAGCTTGATCACAAACGACCGCCGAGACCAGCGGCATGGATCGTGTCCCTATTTGGAGGTACACGCTAAAAGACAACTTAGAATACCTTGAGGTTCGCCAAGGCTCGATGCCGCTCAACGAGCTTGCGCGGACAACCGAGTGGGGCGACCTTGACCAGACGCGTCAGAGGTCCCTCTGCTCCAGCTTCTTCGCCCCGTCATTGCCCTGGTAACGAGCGAATTCGACCGCCCGCTGCGTCATGCTGGCGTCGGTCAATGAGAGTACGAGGGCTGCGTGGGCCAGTGCTTCCATCTTGACCTCATGCTTTTCAGCTTGCTCCTTCAGCAGCTTGTGTGCCTTTGCTGTGAGAAAAACCGTTTTGTCTGCTGTCGGATTCATGGTTCGTACTCCAAACTGTGGAGCGAGCTTTCGTATCGGCCATCGGCTAGATGCCGACACCGGCCCGCTCGCCATGAGCCGGCTAGGATTATACTGCCGAGGCCAAAGGGTCTCGGGCATCTCCAAAAACGGCAAAACGGGATTTCAATCCACCCACCCAAATCCATGCTTGACACCGTCCCCCAGATCGTATCCCATAAAGGGCGTTACGGGATACGGTTCGGACCATATCACTCGCCCCACGGGCGTGGCGATGCTATACCAGGGACATGGCAAAGAAACGTAACCCTCCCAAGAAACCGCCGGCCAAGCCCCCCGTCAGCCGTTCCGAGGCTGCGGAGCGGAAGGCCGCCGACCGCCGCCTCGACGCACTTCACCGGCAAGTCCGCGAGATCCTCACTGCGGCCAGGGACCGGGCCTGGCAGGCGGTCAACACCGTCATGGTCGACGCCTACTGGGAAGTTGGCCGCGTCATCGTCGAAGACGAGCAAGCCGGAAAGCAGAGGGCTAGTTACGGAAAACGGGTCCTGGAGGGGCTCGCCGAGCGTCTCCAGGCCGAGTTCGGCAAGGGCCACGACCCGTCCAACCTCCGCAATATGCGGGCGTTCTTCCAGACCTACCCGATTCGTGACGCACTGCGTCGCGAATTGTCCTGGACCCATTACCGGCTCCTGCTCCGCGTCGATGATCCCGCCGCCAGGGCGTTCTACGAGGCGGAGGCGGTCAACGCCCGGTGGGCCACCCGCGAACTTGAGCGCCAGATCAACTCACTGCTCTTCGAGCGGCTGGCCCTGAGCCGTGACAAGGCGGGGGTCATCGCACTGGCCCAGAAGGGGCACGAGATCACGCGGCCATCCGACCTGGTGAAGGACCCCATGGTCCTGGAGTTCACCGGGCTCCGTCAGGACGAGCGGTTCCGCGAGTCCGACCTGGAACAAGCCCTGATCGCCAAGCTCCAACTCTTCCTGCTCGAGCTGGGGAAGGGATTCGCCTTCATGGGCCGCCAGCAGCGGATCACGCTCGACGGCGAGCATTTCTTCATCGACCTGGTGTTCTACAATCGGCTCACCCGGTCCTTCGTCCTTCTGGACCTCTTATGTGGTCGACCACATAACAAGTCTTATGTGGCCAAGGTGGTTATGTGGCGCAGCCCGTATTCCGCCGTGAGTCTGGCTCCTACTCCGGTCTTGGGCGCCACATAAGCGCGCCCCGTGCATTACGGGGCCCAGGTTACCTGTGCCTGGGAAGCCGCACCGTATGGGCCCCCAGATTCGGGTTACCATGACGCACCACAATCCTGGCATTCTGGCAGAGCGGATACGTGCGGAGAACCGGCTCGAGTCGCGCGAAGATGGTCTCTGCGCTTGGGCCATAGATGTAAATCGAGGTCTCGGTGGGACCGGCCCATGAGCCACGAATCGTACCTTCGACCGGGGCGATCTTCGCCGAGATCTGGTCCGCGAGTTCATTGATGTTCGTACTCTGGTAGACCGCATCGGGCAGGGTGACGCCATCCAAGTAGATGGCAAGCCCCTCCTGAGTACCGAAGGGAATGACCACACCACTTCCGTCCCGGTCAAACCGCAGTTCGGAACCGACGGGTGCCCCGGCCTCTTCCAGCACCCGCTTCACCAAATCGACCGCCTCGCCAAGATTTACGAGCTCCAAGTCGATTTGGGCGAACTCGATCTCATTGTGTTCGGTGAGCTGAGAGCCGCCACCAGTGACCGCACCCCAGCCGTTGGCCGAAAGGGCTGCATCGAGCGGATCCTCGTAACGCTCGGCGCGGTCGAGGGGCTGGATCGGCTCCCAGAGCCTGGCGACTACGAAATGGGACACTACGGGGTCTCCTCGCCATGCCGGCCCAGCGACCGACCTCGTCGGCCCACGAGATCCAGCCGCCCTCTCACCTGGCAGGCGCTTGATTCCAGGATCTTATCCCAATTCTCCTCCCCAGCTCGCAGAGCCGCAACGTCGGGCATCTGGGTCCGAGGGACGACATAAGCCTACCCTGAAGTCGGACCATCCTCCCATCCCATCTCACGAAGGAGGTTCGACCATGTTCGAGCAGCTTTTCGATCGCCCGCACGCGCTGGCGCGCCAGCGGAACGGCCCCGCGGCCGAGGAACGCCTCCGCTACCTGGCTCATTGTGCCGAGCAGCAGATGGCCCGGCGAACGCTCCGGGTCATCGCCATCTACATCCTCATCGTTGCCAAGGCCCTTCGGCTGGCCGATCGACCCGGCGAACTCATCACGCGGGCCGAGATCGAGGCCGAGGCCGACCGCTGGGCCAATCGCCAACCCAGACCACCGGCGATGCGCTCGGTCCGACTGGCATGGCTCCGGTTCGCCGGCCACGCCACTCGATGGCTCACTTTCTTGGGCCGCCTGCAACCCCCGGCCGCAGCCCCACGGCCCTACGCCGAGTATGTCGTTCAGTTCGCCGACTACATGCTCCGAGAGCGGGGGCTCTCCCCTCGCACCGTCGAGTACCGAAGCCGGACGATCTCCGAGTTCCTCTCACTGATCGCCCAGGCCGGGCTCCGGCCGGATACGCTGACCGTCGCCCAGGTCGATGAGTTGCTGGCGCGGAAGGTCCGGGATGAGGGCTTCGCCCGCGTCACCATACAGACCTATGCATCGACCCTCCGGGCGTTCTTCCGGTACGCCCAGGGGCGGAGCTGGTGCCGTCCCGGCCTGGCGGCCGCGATCATGGCTCCGCGGGTGTTCCCGTACGAGACCCTGCCGGAGGGGCCCTCCTGGGATGACGTCAATCGGGCACTGGCCGCCGCGCGAGGGGACCGCCTCACCGACATCCGTGACCGCGCCCTGCTGATGCTGCTGGCGGTCTACGGCTTCCGCTCCAGCGAGGTCGTGGGCCTGCGCCTGGAGGACTTCGATTGGGAGCGCGAGACCCTGACCATCACGCCCAGCAAGCGGCAGAAGCCGCGGACTTATCCGCTGTGCCGTCCGGTCGGGGATGCCGTCCTCCGTTACCTCCGAGAGGCCCGGCCCCGGTCGAGTCGGCGCGAGGTATTCCTTACCCTTCGGGCACCTTTCCGGCCGTTGCCGTGGGGCGGTCTGGGGCAGGTCGTTCGACGGCGGCTCCACGCCTTGAATGTGCCCCTGCCGCACTATGGCCCCCACGCCTTACGGCACGCCTGCGCCACCCATCTGCTCGATCAAGGGCTGTCGCTGAAGGAGATCGGCGATCACCTCGGGCACCAGTCACCCGAGACGACCCGCATCTATGCCAAGGTGGATCTGGCCGGGCTGCGCGCCGTCGCGGACTTCGACCTGGAGGGCCTCCTATGACCATCAACGACCTGGTCACCCATTACGTGACCTTCCGTCGCACGCTCGGAGAACGGTGCCAGACCAACGAGGCCATCCTTCGCTCCTTCTGCCGATCGGTCGGGCCGCAGACGCCGATGTCCGGCATCACGGCGGCCGCTGTGGACGCGTTCCTGGCCGGCAACGGCCCGGTCACCAGCGCCTGGCACATCAAGTATCACTCACTCAAGGGGTTTTTCCGATTCGCGGTCAGCCGCGGTCACCTGGATGAGGCCCCGTTGCCGGCGGTCCTCCCCAAGCGGCTCCCGCGCTTCGTCCCGCATATCTATTCACGGGACGAGCTCCGGCGGTTGCTGGACTCCATCCCGACGTACCGGCGCTACCGCACACGAATCGAACCGGAGACCTTGCGAGCGATCCTCCTGCTCCTGTATGGGGCCGGGTTGCGCGGCCATGAGGCGCTGGACCTGACGGTCGCAGACGTAGACCTGCCGAACGCCCTGCTCACGATCCGGGACACCAAGTTCTTCAAGTCCCGATTGGTCCCGATCGGCCGGGACCTGACGAGTGTCCTCACCGAATATGCTCGCTGGCGAGACTCGACGCATCCGATCGCTGGCGGTGAGGGCCGCTTCTTCCTCGGCAAGCGGGGCGCCGCGATCCACCAGTGGACATTGGAGGACGCGTTCCAGCGGTTGCGGGAACATGCCCAGGTGCGCCGATCTGACGAGGCCCGCTACCAACCCCGGCTGCACGACCTGCGGCACACGTTCGCAGTCCACCGCCTGACCGAGTGGTATCGGCAGGGGGCGGACGTGCAGCGACTCCTGCACCACCTGTCCGTCTACCTCGGGCACGCCCACCTGGCGGCCACGCAGGTCTACCTGAGCATGACCCCCGAGTTGCTGCACGAGGCCGGCACCCGATTCGAGCGGTACGCCCTCGGGGAGGATGACCATGCGTGACGCGTCTCTGCTCGGGCCGTGGATTCGCCGGTTCCTGACGGAGTACATCCCCGGCGAACGGAACCTCGCCCGCAACACCCAGCGGAGCTATCGCGACACCCTGCGGCTGTTGCTGCCGGCCGTCGCGAGGTGGGCCCGCAAGCCGGTCGATCGCCTGACTATCGATGATATCCCGGCCGACCGCGTGCGCCAGTTCCTCAGCGACCTGGAAGAGAAACGGGGGTGCGGGATCGCCACCCGGAACCAACGGCTGGCCGCGCTCCATGCCCTGGCTCGCTTCATCGCCCTGCGCGCACCCGAGTGGATCGATTGGTGCGGGCAGGTCTGTGCGGTGCCGTTCAAGAAGTCTCCACGGCCGCTGGTCACTTACCTGGAGAAGGTGGAGATGGACGCCGTGCTCGCGGCGCCGGACCCTTCGACAGCCCAAGGCCGTCGCGACCATGCCCTGCTGCTGTTCTTGTATAACACCGGCGCCCGGGCTGATGAAGCGGCCCAGGCCCGCATCGAGGACTTGAGCTTACCTCATGTGCCCGACCGTGACTTGGCTTCGGTCTTGATCCGGGGCAAAGGGAATAAGCCCCGTCGGTGCCCGCTCTGGGCCCAGACGGTCCGCGAGTTGACGGCATTGGTGCAGGGCCGTGCCCCGACAGAAAACGTCTTCCTGAACCGATGCGGCCGGCCGATCACCCGGTTTGGCATCCATACGCTGGTGGAACGCTCCGCGACCCGGGCGGCGGCCCAGTTGCCGTCGCTGGGCACCAAACGGGTCAGCCCGCACACGATCCGGCACACGACAGCGACCCACCTGCTTCGAGCGGGGGTGGACATCAACACGATTCGGGCGTGGCTGGGGCATGTGTCGCTGGCGACGACGAACGTGTATGCGGAAGTCGATCTGGAGATGAAGGCCAAGGCGCTGGCGAACTGCGAGGTTGATGGTCAGGCGACTGGGAAGCGGTGGAAGGAGGACGCGAGCCTGATGGACTTCCTGCGGACGCTGTGACCCGATCGCTTATGTGGCGTTCGACCCGTGGTCCGCTCGACGAAACGGGCGGTCGCTCGGAGCGGCGCCACATAACCGCCTTGGCCAGATAAGACCTCAAGGTCGGAAAGCTCACTCACCAGGATCTCGGACAAATGCAGATGTATGTAAACTACTACAAGCGCGAGCTAACGGCCCCGGACGAGAACCCGCCGATCGGGATAGTGCTGTGCACGGATAAGAGCGAGGCCGTGGTCCGGTACGCGCTGCCCGAGGGGAATACGCAGATCTTCGCGTCGCGATACAAGCTCCACCTGCCGACGGAGGAGGAACTGGCGGCCGAGCTCCAGCGCGAGCGCCGGCAGATCGAGCTGGTCGAGCGGCTGGGCCAGGATACCCCGGACGCCGGTGAATGATCAAACCGGATATGCGAGCTGATTGGATCGTCGGCCAGGCCGATGGCCTCCGGTCCTGCCGACTTTGATGAAGAATCGAACGTCTGATAATTGCCACTTATGTTCGGTTACAAGCAAGCGTGGCGGTTGTACCGGTTGCGACGGACACCTCAAGGCCGCGCCGGCGCGCATCCGATTCCGATAGCAGTGCGCCGTGAAAAGGCCCGGATCTTCAGCGGGTGCGAATCCCGCCCGGATACTGCGTCAACGCTGGGTGCCGGCGAGCGTAGAGAGACGGAACCGGTCGAGGATCATGGCGAACGCGCGGAGCCGTTTGGCCACGTCACAAGGTTCGGTCGCATGGATCGCCTCGCGAATCCGCCCGACGTCGGCGAGGCGGCACGCCAGCCAGACCGAGGCGGTCGACCGCTCTTCGAGGTCACCGATCTGTCTGACCTCCTCGCGGGCGAGATCGAAATCGTGGAGGTCGGCGCAGACCTGGGCGTGCTGCCCCAACAGTGCGTCACGGGTCGACTTGTAGTCAAACCACAACTTCGGATTTCTGACCAGCTCGAAGAACTTGTAGCGTTCGGCCCAGGCCGGGAAGCTTCGAGCGAGGAATCGGGCCGACGCCAGTCGGGCTTCGCTGTCGCGAATACCTTTCAGCCGGAGTAGGCCCGCCCCGACGACTTGGGCGCTTTCGACAACGCGTCGGCCGCGCTCGACGATGCCTTCACCGCTCTCGACCAGCCGCTTGACCTCCGGGTCGATGGACGCGTCGTCGCCCCGAGCCACTGCCTCGGGTCCCTCCGGCCCGGCGGCCAACTGCGTGAGTTCACTCAACGTTCGCTCGCTTAGCTTTAGATAGGCCGGCACGAACTCAACGAAAGCTCTCTCGCCTCTCAAGGAGTCCGGGAGTTTCGAGCCAAGGCTGCTCGATTTACCCGACTGCTCCCGACCGCTCTTCGCCCGGGCCAGCCAGCGCTGCTTGGCGGGCTCGTCGCCCAGTCTAGACCAAACCGCCGCGTGGCAGAGTGCGGTTACAACGGACGGGGTCGTCTGGCTTTCTTGATTCTCGAACGCTCGGAGAGACTCCAGAAACGCGGGCACTTGACCGATGCGCTCGGAAATCAACAGGTCCGTGCCCAAATACGTATCATCGTGGCCGTAGAGGAAAAGCAATCCCTCAAACATACTTTGCGCGCCGGTCCGGTCGCCGTTCGCCAGGGCCACGAGGACCAAGTCGCGCTGGATCTGGTTGTTCGCCTTCCTGACATCACCTATGTCTCTACCAAAGGAGTAAGCGTGTGTGACGCCTAGGGCATCGCGGTAGCGGCGTGCGCGGGCAAGCGCCCTGGCCCAGGCCCGGATGGCGTCGGAATCTCCGGTCTCATCAGCCGACACAACGCTCGTGGGAGCGTTGCGAATCAACAGTGCCAACTGGTACTCGTCGGTGTACTCGCGCAGCGCCACCTCGACGACGGCGTAACCGAGGACGAAAGGGATCGGCACCACCCAAAGGTTCAGGATGTAATGGATCCAACAGGGGTCGACCGCGAGTTGCACCTTCCATCGACCGGGCCACTCGGCCGCGAGGGCGAGCTGCATCGAGGTGACCAGCAGGGTGCAGATGGTCATCGCAGACAGATACGAGGCAGCGACGAAACCGCGAGCGGCGGCGTCCTCCCGCTGAAGTGGCAACGCCGCGAATAGGACGGTGGCGCCCACCCCAACGGAGACGACCGCCAGGAGGACGACCCCGGCAGCCGCTCGGAGGATGCGGCCCCACCGAGTCGACGGAGGCGGGCTGGCCTCCTGCTGCGACCGGGCTGGTACGGCCGACATCGGGGCGGGACCACGACCGGTTCGATGTCGCCACCAGGCCCGCCCGTAACCGACCAGCAAGACAAGGCCCCCTAGGCCCAGCAACAGGGACGCTGTCCAGAGGCTCCGGTCGGCGTGCTTGAGAAAGATGTCAGTGTTGATCTCCTGATATGAGCCGCCCGCGATCGGCGCGGGGGTGAGCGATCCCCAGACGAAGACGAAGAGGCCAAGCGTCATGGTGGTCACGGCCGCGAAGACCCAGCGCGGGAGGAGTGTCTCGCCCCCTGAATACCGGCCGGAGGACGCCGGCCCCGAACCGTCCGAGCCTCCCACACGCGCGGCGAACGCCGCACGGGCCTGCACGAGCCACGCCGGAGCGGGCCCACCGCTGGCCAAAGCGGTGGCGACGACCTTGGGGTCCGCCCCAGCGAAATCGATCACCTGGCGCGCCAGCAACTCCCGTACCGCCGGATCCTCGAAGTAAGAGACGTGCACGAGTTCTGACGTGCCCACCGCCCCTTTGAGGCCGATGAATAGATCAGAGACGGCGTCGCCGCCCATCGTCGCCTCGCCCAGCGCGAGTCGCACCTGGTGGGCCGACTCCCTTACGGCCTGGTCGGCCCGGTCCATCAGTGGACTCTCTACGTCGACCGGAAGCGCGTCGAAGGCCGGCCACCCCGGCGGCCCGGCCGTCACCGAGATAAGCTCCTGCGCGGTCAGGTCGTTCCCCTGGGCCCGCTCGGCCACCCGGGCACAGATGAACCGGTCGACCAGCGGCGCCACGGCGGCGTCGTAAGGCTGAATCAGCAAGACCCGCACGAAGAGCTTCCAAGGGGCGAGCAACCGGGCTCTCCATGTGGCTCCCAACGGCCCGAACAGGCCCCCGCGGCGGGGAAGGATGCGCGTCCGAAACCTGACGGTGCGCCTCAGCCCATTGATGGCCTCGTCAGAATGTGCATAAAGGCCAAGGTACCGGTCCCCGTACCACGCCATGGCGGTTCGTCCCGCGGCCTGCTCCACGGCTACGCGACGGACCGCCCACACCCAGCGCACGACCTGCCGCCCGAATACCAGCCATGCCAGGCCCGCCACGGCGAGGATCATCGCGACGAGCAGAAGCACCGCGCTCCGCCCGTCCTGCTCGATATCGCCCGCATGCCGCCAGGCGAACTCCGCCCACCAACCGACCGCCGCGAGCAACACGGTCGCGTACAGCAGCGGCAGCAGCATCCACACCTCCGTTGCCCGCGCGCCGAAGTCCAGGAATGGCGTAGCCACGGTCGACCAACTCCGCAACCCCTCGAGGCGCCGGCCCCGCCGCGCCGACGCCTTGAGGGCCTCGAAGACGACTGAGAGCCTGTGAAAAAATCTGCTACGTATAATGAAAGGAGAGGCCCGAGGAATACGAGGAGGAGCAGGCGATGAGACCGCGAAAGCACCCCAAGCCAGCCCGAGTGGTGATCCCCCCGCCCAT
>JBKQHM010000646.1:0-3046 GCA_052148775.1 Isosphaeraceae bacterium
GCAGACCTACCGCTACAAGGGCCACTCGATCAGCGACCCGGGCAAGTATCGCCACAAGGAAGAGCTGGAATCGGCCATGCGGAACGACCCGATTCTGGTCTATGAGAACATCCTGAAGGAACGCGGCTGGATCGATCAAGAGGCGATCGATCGCATGTTTGAGTCTGTCAAAGAGGAAGTTGAAGCCGCCATCGCCTTCGCCGAAGAAAGCGAGCAACCGGCCATGGACGCCCTTTACGAAGATATCACGGTGGCCCCCTTCATCCCGCAGGAGTGACCATGGCGGTTCTGACGTTTCGCGAAGCCTTGAACCAGGCGATGACCGAGGAAATGGAACGCGACGACAACGTCTTCCTGATGGGGGAAGAGGTTGCCGAGTACGACGGGGCCTACAAGGTCAGCCAGGGCATGCTCAAGCACTTCGGACCCCGCCGGGTGATCGATACGCCGATCTCCGAGGAGGGGTTCGCGGGCATCGGCATCGGCGCCGCGATGACCGGCCTCCGGCCGATCATCGAGTTCATGACCTTCAGCTTCAGCCTGGTCGCCATCGACCAGATCGTCAACAACGCGGCCAACATGCGGTACATGAGTGGCGGCCAGTTCGCCGTGCCCATCGTGTTCCGCGGCAGCTCGGGCATGGCGGGCTGCCTGGCGGCGACCCACTCGCACCGACTCGAAGCCTGGTACGCCCAGATCCCCGGCCTGACCGTCGTCCTCCCCTCCACCCCGGCCGACGCCAAGGGCCTGCTCAAGAGCGCCATCCGCTCCGACGACCCGGTGGTCTTCATCGAGCACGAGGTCCTCTACCACGAGCGCGGCGAGGTCCCCGAGGGCGAGCACCTCATTCCGATCGGCAAGGCCGACATCAAGCGGCCCGGCTCCGACGTCACCCTGATCACCTACTCGCGGTCGCTCAAGGCCACCCTCGCCGCCGCCGAGAAGCTCGCCGACGAGGAGAAGATCGACGCCGAGGTGATCGACCTTCGCACCATCCGCCCGCTCGACCTCGACGCGCTGCTGACCTCGGTGCGCAAGACCCACCGCGCCGTGATCGTCGAGGAGGATTGGCCCTACTGCGGCCTCGGCGCCGGGATCTCCGACCGGATCACCCGGGCGGCGTTCGACGAGCTCGACGCGCCGATCCTCCGCGTGGCCTCAAAGGACGCGCCGATACCCTATAATAGAGCGCTGGAGCAGTCCATGCTCCCCTCGGTCGATCGCGTGATCGCCGCGGTCCACGACGTCCTGTACATCTAATCATCCGCCGCGCCCCCGCGGCCACTCGCGGGCGTTCCCGTCCGACCCAGGGAGAAGAGACGTGCCGATCGAAGTGACGATGCCGAAGCTGAGCCCCACGATGGAGACCGGCGTGATCGCGCAATGGCTGGTCAAGGTCGGGGACCAGATCAAGGAAGGAGACTCGCTGGCCGAGATCGAGACCGACAAGGCCACCATGCCGATGAAGTCCTACGACGACGGCACGATCGTGCACATCGACCATGCCGCGGGCGACGAGGTCGCACTCGGCCAGCGCGTGCTCGTGCTGGCCAAGAAGGGGGAGGATCCGAAGCAGGTCGCCGCGAGCCTGGGCGGCGGCGGGGCGAAGGCCGCGGCGACATCGAAGCCCTCCGCACCCGAGGCGGCGACTGGCGGCAACGGCCAGCAGGCCCCCGAGAACGGCAACGGCCATCAGGTCGTTCCGGTGGCCGAGCCCGGCCAGGACGCGGGCGGCCGACGGCTCAAATCCAGCCCGCTGGCCCGGAAGCTCGCCGCGGCCTCGCAGGTCAACCTGGCCCAGGTGCACGGATCGGGACCCGGCGGCCGGATCATCCGCCGCGATATCGAGGCGTTCCTCAGCAATCCGCAGCCGTCGACCGCCATCGCGGAGCCCGCCCCGGCCCAGCCGAAGGCAGCCCCCGCACCCCGACCGGCCGCGGCCCCGCTGGCCGCCCAGCGCATCCCTCATACCCGGATGCGCAAGACCATCGCGCAGCGGATGCTCCAGGCCAAGCAGACCGCCCCCGAGATCCACGTGACGGTCGACATCCGCGCCGACCGACTCGTCGCCGCCCGCGAGGAGCTGAACAAGCGGCTCGCCCGCGAGGGGATCAAGCTCTCCCTGGGCGACTTCGTCACCAAGGCGGTGGCGCTGGCCCTGCGGGCCCATCCCGGCGTCAACGCCAGCTACGAGCCCGACGCGATCGTCCGCCACGGCGAGGTCAACGTCGGCATCGCCGTCGCGCTGCCGGAGGGCCTGATTGTCCCGGTCCTGCATCGCGCCGACTCCCTGGGCCTCCGCGAGATCCGCCAGCAGAGCGAGGCACTCGCCGCCGCGGCCCGGGCCAATAGCCTATCCGGCGAGCAACTCACCGGCAGCACCTTCACGATCTCCAACCTCGGCATGTACGGTGTCCGCGAGTTCGACGCCATCCTCAACATGCCCGAGGTCGGCATCCTGGCCGTCGGCGCCGCCGAGAAGCGCCCGGTCGTCGAGGGCGATCGCCTGGTCGTCGGCACCGTGATGACCGTCACCCTCACCGCCGACCACCGCGCCGTCGACGGCGCCCTGGCCGCCGAGTTCCTCCGGACCCTGAAGGGCCTGCTCGAGGAACCGACTTCGATGCTGCTGTGAACGGCCCTGTGCATCCGGCCTGCTACAACCTGATGACCTCGATCGCGGATGATCGGGACCTGGTGTTGTCGAATCCATCATCCGCGAATCTGGAATTTTGAATCGGGAATCTGCAATCCCGCAAGCGATTCGCCCGGGATCGGAAAAGGGAACTATGGCCTACGACTATGACATCGTGGTGATCGGCGGCGGACCCGCGGGCTACGCGGCGGCCATTCGCGCCGCGCAGCTCAAGAAGCGCGTGCTCTGCATCGAGAAGGACAAGCTGGGCGGCATCTGCCTCAACTGGGGTTGCATTCCGACCAAGGCCCTGCTGACCAACGCCCACTTCGTCGAGCTGATCAACAACCACGGCAAGCAATTCGGCTACAGCGGGGAAGCGAGCTGGGACTTCGGCCAGATGATCGGCCG
>JBKQHM010000647.1:0-3418 GCA_052148775.1 Isosphaeraceae bacterium
CGTCTCCAGGATATGCCCTTCGCCGTCGCTCGACCATTCCAAGCCGGCGACGTTCACGCCGCGCAGCCGCACGGCATCGCCCCGGCTGTTGAGGATCCGGGCCTTCACAACCCGGAGGGGCAAGGGCATCGGCGACGACTCCGCCCGCAAGGCATCCCCTGCCGACGCCAGAGGTATCCCGGTTCCCTGTAGCCTGGCTGCCGCGGTTCCGGCGAGCAGGAACGTCGCGATTCCGATTCCGATCAGGTTGCGACTCATATCGATTTCCTCCATTCCGATTGGATCCGGGGGATCACGAGGTTTACTCGTCTGCGGTGCATGTCGGCTCTCACTCGGGGTGATGCGGGAGGGTGCGACGCGCCATCCGGGTCGCCGAGGCCCGCCGCTCCGCGCGGATCATCCAGACCAGAGCGAGCAGGCCGATCACGATCAAGGGTGTCCAGGGGATGAGCGCGACGAACAGCAGGAGCATGGACTTGCCGAAGCCGATGAGCGCATCCAGGGAGCTGAAGAACGTATGGCCGAGCTGGGACTGGAATGTCATCGGGGCAGGGGGGGTGTAGTCCTTCCACTCGGTCGCCGTGATGGTGACGGTGCTCAGATCGGCCCGGTTGGCGAGGAAGCGGAGCCGGCCCTGCATCTGCTCGACTTCGCCGCGGACCCTGCTCAGCTCGCGCTCGACGGCCAGGATATCCTCGAGCTTGCCCGTCGAGTCGGCGAGATGCTTGAGCAATCGCTTCTCCTCCTCCTGCTTGTTGCGAATCCGGGCCTCGAGGTCGGCGAACTCCTCGGTGACGTCCTGGGAGCCGACGTGGTTGGTCCGGACCTCGCCGAGCTTCGCGACGGCACTGACGAAGGAATCGAACTGGTCGACCGGCACGCGGACCCGCCAGGTCGCGTCGCGCTGGGTGCCCGTCCGAGCGGCGAGATTCGACTCGGCCAGGAATCCGTTGTGGTCCTTGATCAGCTCGAGGACCGCCCGCTCGGTGGCGTCCAGGCTCTTGACCAGGAGATCGATATTGGCTTCGTAGATGATCTTCCGAGGGATCAAGGCCGGGGCCTCGTTCACCTTCGGTGTGGCCGGGGCTTCTCTGGCCGGTCGGCCTCCCGTTGGCGTGACCGGAGATTGATTGTGTGCGATCTGGAGTTCTTCCGCCCCGCAACCGCACGCGCATGCGGCCAGCGGTATGATCAGACCGAGGAACACCGCATGTCTGATCGAAGAGACCGACGGCGAATGGGGGCCCAACAGACCGAGCCTCATGGAATGACTCCGGCGCGGCTCTCGCGAGAGGGCATGAATGGATCGGGATGGCGATGATGACCGCGGGCACGAGGGGGCCGCACCAGGTGCCCCTTCGGCGTCACCCGGCATTATCCTCGATGGACGGGTCGATTCAAAGGAGGGAGCGATTTGTAGGGGAAAGGCCATCGTGAGGGCAGGATGTAGCCTTGGGGCGGTGCCACCGGCGCCGCGAGAAGGGCCGGGGCGTCTCCCAATCGAGGCGAGCGATCTGGGCGTCGGTTTCGGCCTGCTCCGCGACCGCATCAGAGACGGATCTCGGCACGATGAACTGCGGGGGCTTGAGGCGAATGCGGACGCCCGCCGACCCCGTTATCGGAGGTAAGACCGTCCGTCCCGCTCGGACTCCCCGGCGTACCGAGCCGGTCAACGTGCTCTCTTTGGTCGTCCCGACCAGCTCCAAGTCCTGGATACTACCGTCGGGCGATTGGAACAACTCCATGAGCCCGCCGCGACTCAAACGCAGCGTCGCGACATTCCCACTACTGTCGGTGTAGGTGAGGCGTGTCCCCGCGCCGAAGTTGGTCACGTACGGCGCGCCGGCAACGCCGTCGGAGCCGATAAGGAAGTTGCCGCTCGCGTCGGTCAGGCCGTTGTTCAGGAACGGGTTCGCCCGAGCGTCGATCGCGATCTGGTAGAGATGGTTGTACGGTAACACGGCGGCCGGTGTCACGGTCACCGTCTGGTTCGAGGCGTTGTAGATCGCCGACTGGATCGGCGTCGACCCGATGGCCGCAGGGCCGAACCGGCCGCCGGGACCGGCCGTGATCACGAACGAGCCGAAGTTGGCCAGGTTCTGGGCCCGGGCCGCATTGAGGGGCTTGTTGAAGGCGAACGTGACGGACGCGATCCCGGCCCCATTGATCGCGAGCCGCTCCGAGGTGACGACCAGCGGCTTGTCGATCGTCACGATCTCAACGCTCGGGTTGCCCAGGACGGCCCCGCCAGTCGGGCTGCTCAGGCTGAGCGAGACCGTCGCGTCATTCGGATTCGTACTGTTGGCGACCACCGGGAGGGTGAACGATTCTTGCATCACGCCCGGCGGGAACGTCAGGGTGCCCGAGACGGGGGTGAAATCGACGCCGGGGATTGCGCTGCCGGCGCCGGCCGTATAATTCACCGCGATGGTCCCGCTCGATCCTCCCCCGCGGTCGACCGCGATGACGGTGGCACCCGAGGACTCGGGTATCGTGACGGCCGATGTGCTGAACGCCACTGTCCCGGACTCGGCGGTGAGGTTCAGGGTCGCCTGGGCCGGGATGCCGAGCGTGGCGCCGATGGGATCGCTCAACGTCAGGCCGACGGTCCACTGCCCGGCCTGGCTCAAGTCGCCTTCGAGGGGCACGGCGAAGGTCGACGTCGTCGCGCCGGGGCTGAAGGTGAGCGTACCGGCGACCGAGGTGTACTCGACGCCCGACACCGCCGTGCCGCCGCCGGTGGCGTAGTCGACCGTCGACGTGCCCGAGGGCGAATTCCGGGTCACGGTGATGATGGCCGAGTCGTTCGACTCGTCGTACGTGTAGGCCGATGCGCCGAACTGGACCAGGACCGGCCGGTCGTCGACGATGGTCAGTACGGCCGAGGAGGGAGTCCCCAGGCTGGCCCCGCCGGTCGGGTCGCTCAGGCCGAGGTCGACCGTCAGGTCGCCGGATGGCGGGGTGTTCGTGTTGATCGGGATCGTGAAGGTCTCGACGGCCTGTTGCGGGTCGAAGACCAGCGTCCCCAGGGTGGCGGTGTAGTTGACCCCGGCCTGGGCCGTGCCGTTGCCGGTGGCGTACGCGACGGAGAACGTCGCGCCCAGGTTGCCGGTGCGCACCACGCTGATCGTTGCGGATCCGCTCGCCTGGTCGGCGGAGACCGACGCGGCCGCGAACTCCACCTCGACCGGCGCCGTGAGCGCGTCGTTTGAAAACGCGGACGTGTCGCCGGTGGTCAGGTTGGTGGCCGTGGCGGAGACCGCCAGCCCGGTCGCGAGCGCACTCGAGAGGATCAGGTTGATGCTCGCGACCCCGTTCGAGGCGGTCGTCACGTCGGTCGAGCCGATCAACGTCTCGCCTTGCCCGAAGCCGGAGGGGTCGGCCGTGGCATTGCTGAAGAACTGGACCAGGAACGTCG
>JBKQHM010000648.1:0-15514 GCA_052148775.1 Isosphaeraceae bacterium
CGCCTTGCACGAGCTTGCCGAAAGTTCACCGAGAGGATGCATGCCATCCTTCGCGGTGAGGAACACACGAAGAACAGAGTAGCCCCGCGTCCTGGTGGGGTTTGGTTTTGAGGTCGAATGGACATCCGCCGTCTCTTGCGAACCGGTGGCACGCCATCGGTCACCTACGACACTAAAGACGACCGATTCCCGCCGAATATTCGTCCGAAAAAATCGGCCTGGCGACTCGGCCATCCTAGCGAGTGGCTGGCGCGGACCCGAACTCGCGGGAGGGAGGTCTGCTTTTCCGATTTTCAGGACTCAAGTATTTATGGAATAATCATTTACAGCACGAATTGCCTCTGCGTTCTCCCCGCTCAACGGTAACGCGCGGGAGATGCATTCCAGTTTAGGACGACACGATCGTGCCCGATCGTGTTCGAGTGGTCTTCAAGTGTCCTTGCCGATTCTTCTGAAGACGACGACGATGCCCGATGCCCTGGTTGTTCATCGGCCGGCGAGATCGAGACGTATTCGGCCCGTGCGAGCCGCCGGTCGCCGAGGTACCGAGGCGATGAAACCATGAACGGCCGTCCCATGAGTATTCAGAAGGCGGGAGCGACCCGGACACGATTGCAGGTGGGTGCGCTTGACGGCCCGAGGCGATCTGCTATAAGATTGGGATTTTAAAAGACTTAGTGCTTTGTACCTTGACTTCACGAGGCCGGTGCGGCAATGGAACTGCTGAGTGAGCTTTGGGATAAGACGACTGATGCATTATCGGCCTTTTCCGAGGGGGTCTCCCACGGACTGGTCCGGCTGTTCGGCAGCTCGAACGAGCGGAGGATCCGGCAGATGCGCCCGGTCGTCGCTCGGATCAACGAGCTTGAGCCCAGCATGACGGCCCTCACGGACGAGCAGCTCCGGGCCAAGACGGACGAGTTCCGACTGCGTCGGGAGCGCGGGGAATCCCTCGACGATCTGCTGGAGGAGGCCTTCGCGGCTTGCCGGGAGTCGGGCCGCCGTTTCTTGAACATGCGCCATTTCGACGTCCAGTTGATGGGCGGCATGGTGCTGCACGAAGGCAGCATCGCTGAGATGGTTACCGGCGAGGGCAAGACGCTGGTCGCGACGCTGGCCGCCTATCTCAACGCGCTGGAGGACCGGGGCGTCCACGTGGTGACGGTCAACGATTATCTGGCGCGGCGCGATGCCGAATGGATGAGCCCGCTGTTCCTCGGTCTTGGGATGACCGTCGGTGCCATCCAGTCGGAGATGGACTCCGATGAACGTCAGCAGATGTACAATTGCGACATCACTTACGGGACGAACAACGAGTTCGGTTTCGATTATCTCCGCGATAACATGAAGCCGACCAGGGAGATGCAGAGCCAGAAGGAGCTCTTCTACGCAATCATCGACGAGGTCGACAGCATCCTGATCGACGAGGCGAGGACGCCGCTGATCATCTCGGGCCCCGCCTTCGACGACGTCCGCAAGTACGCCGAGGCCGATCGAATCGCCCGCGCGCTGAGGCGGGATGCCCACTTCGAGATCAAGGAGAAGGAGCGGACTTGTCACCTGACCGATGACGGTGTCCGCGAGGCCGAGAAGATCGCCGGGCTCGAGAGCTTCTACACCCCCGGCAATATGGAGTGGCCCCACCTCATCGACAACGCGCTCAAGGCGCATTACCTCTACAAGCGGGACCGGGATTACGTGGTCCAGCCGAATGGCGAGGTGGTGATCGTCGACGAGTTCACGGGCCGGCTGATGGTCGGCCGACAGTGGTCCGACGGCCTCCACCAGGCCGTCGAGGCCAAGGAACGGGTCAAGATCAAGGAAGAGAACCAGACCCTGGCCACGATCACCCTCCAGAACTTCTTCAAGCTCTACAAGAAGCTGTCGGGCATGACCGGGACGGCCATGACCGAATCGACCGAGTTCTACAAGGTCTATGGCCTCGACGTCGTCGCCATCCCGACCAACCGGTCGCTCGTCCGGATCAACGCTTCCGACGTGATTTTCCGGTCCGAACGGGAGAAGATGCAGGCCCTCCTGGATGAGATCCGGGAGGTCCATGCGACTGGCCGGCCGATCCTCGTCGGCACGACCTCGATCGAGAAGTCCGAGGAGCTGGCGGATATGCTCCAGCGCTTCGGGATCCCCCACCAGGTCCTCAACGCCAAGTACCACGAGCGCGAGGCCGAGATCGTGGCCCAGGCCGGACGGCGGGGGGCCGTCACGATCGCGACCAATATGGCCGGCCGCGGCACCGACATCATCCTGGGGGGCAATCCCGAGTTCATGGCATGGGCCGACCTCAAGCGGCTGGCCGACGAAGACGGCCGCCCCCTCTACCCGACCCGCCTCGAAGTGCCCAAGGAAGTCTGGGAGCAGGCGGTCGCCCGGTACGAACCCGAGATGAAGGCCGAAGGGCGCGAGGTGGCGGCGGTAGGCGGCCTGCACATCATCGGCACCGAGCGGCACGAGAGCCGTCGGATCGACAACCAGCTTCGCGGCCGTTCCGGACGTCAGGGCGACCCCGGCTCCTCGCGCTTCTTCCTCTCCCTGGAAGACGATCTGATGCGCAAGTTCGCCGGCGAATGGGTCGCGAACGTGCTGACCCGGCTGGGCATGCAAGAGGGGGAAGCGATCGAGAGCCTGATGGTCAGCCGTCGGATCGAGGGCGCCCAGAAGAAGGTCGAGGAGCGCAACTTCGACATCCGCAAGAACCTCCTCGAATACGACGAGGTCATGGACGAGCAGCGTAAGCGCGTGTATTCCTTCCGGCAGAATCTACTCGAGGGAGCCCCCCCCAAAGACATGGTCCTCGAGATGATCGACAACCAGATCAGGGAGGCGGGCAATCGCTTCCTCGCCGAGGATTACGGCGCCGCGACCTTCGCCGAGTGGGCCGGCCAGCGGATGGGCGTCGAGATCGCGCCACGCGACCTGAAGGGAGCCCTGTTCGAGGATGCCGAGGAGATCGTCCGGACCAAGGGCGAGCGCCAGCTCGGCGAGCTGATCCGCCAGGCGATGGAGGAGAACCTCCCCCCCGACGCCGAACCTTCGGAGTGGACCTGGCAGGCACTCCTCCGATGGGCCAACGAGCGGTTCGAGTTGAATCTGAAGGAGAAGGACCTCAAGAAGTACGCCGGCAACGACCCCGACGAACTCCGGTCAGGCCGGGACGAACTCGAGGAATTCCTCAACGAGAAGGCGGCCGAGTCGCTCCAGAAGATCGACCTCTCACCGGCCCGGGAATTCCTCAAACCCGACTGGGGCCGACGCTCGCTCAGCGGCTGGGTCCATCACAAGTTTGCACTCGCCATCGACCCGGCCGCCTGGGCCGACCTCGACCGTTCCGAGATCATCCGCCGGGTCCAGGAAGAGGCCAGAAAGCTCTATGTCCTCAAGGAGTCCGAGCTCCCGGTCCGCATCGCGCTGATCCGATACCTCGCCGACCGCGAGCCGGGGCAACCGCCGCGTTACAACCGCGAGGGACTGGCCCAATGGTTCGCCGACCGATACCACGCGGTACTCGCTACCGACGAGCTTCGTCCCTTGCTCCGGAGCGAGATCGAGTCCCTCCTGATCGACCTGGCGCATCAGAAATATGAAGGCGCCCAGTCCTCCGACGAGCTCGAGCGCAAGCTCGTCGACGCGGGACTGTCCTCCCCGCGCGACGATAAGAATGGCGTGCCCGCCAATTCCGCGGCCCTGGCCGACCTCGCCAACTGGGCCCGACAGTCACTGGGCGCGGAGCTCACCCCCGAAGACCTGCAATCGCTCCCACCTTCCCAGATTCGCAGCAGGATCGTCGCCGCCCTCGACGCCAAGTTCCGCCCCGAGATGCGCGAGATGGAGAAGGCCGTCCTCCTCCAGATCCTCGACTCGAGCTGGATGGAACACCTCCGCGCCATGGACCATCTCCGCAGCTCGATCGGCCTCCAAGGCTACGCCCAGATCGATCCCAAGGTCGAGTACAAGCGTGAGGGCATGAGGATTTTCGCCGAGATGTGGGATGCGATCGGTGATCGGGTGACCGACCTGATCTTCCGCGTCGAGCAATTTGACCCCGAATTCCTGGATTATCTGGGCTCGCGGTATAACAAGTTGGACCGGGCCACGACGATCCATCAGCAGGCGGAGTCGCAGCTTGCGGCCGCCCCGGCTTCGGGAGGCGTTCGCGAGCAGCAGGAGGCGGCCATCGCGGGGAGTCAGCAGTCTACCGAGAGGAAGCGAGAGCCGGTCCGCAACCTCAGCAAGAAGGTCGGACGGAACGACCTCTGTCCGTGCGGATCCGGTAAAAAGTTCAAAGCCTGTTGTATGCGCAAACAATCCGGGGGCGACCCATTCTGACCGAATTTACCACATGAACGGCTGGATCGTCCGCGTCGCCGGTGGGAATCCGTCCTCTGGTGCCGGAATGCAAAGCGGGGACACACGCCAGGTCTGGACGTAGAATCTTCCGTCAGGGCCTCGACTTATGGTGTCTGGCGTCGGCTGTCATGGGGGGTTTGCCTCTCCTTTTCTCCTCGGGTTTGGTCCGATGAATGCCCGGCCTCTCCCGATCAGGACGAGGGTCGCGGCACTGGTTGTTTGCCGGAGGCACGCCAGTTGCTTGAGAATTGAACCCCATTCAGGCGACAACAGGGCACCATTCCGGGAAAGGATTCCCCGAGATGCCGTTGGCTTTGAACGTGATCTACGCCGCTGCCTTGGTGATCTTCGCGCCATTATTGGTCTATCGATGGCTTCGGGCGGGCAAGTATCGTGAGGGTTGGCGAGAGAAGCTTTGGGGCGATGCTCCGTGGAGAATAGGAGACCATCCTTGTCTCTGGTTCCACGCGGTGAGCGTGGGCGAGGTTCTGCTGCTAAGACCCCTTGTGAATGAGATGGCACGCCGGCGCCCACGCTGGCAGGTGGTCATCTCTACCACGACTTCCACGGGGCTCGCCGTGGCCCGGCGGACCTATCCCGACCTGGTGACCTTCTATGCCCCTCTGGATTTCAGTTGGGCCACGAACCGCGCCGTGGCACGAGTCCGGCCCACCGTACTTGCCCTCGTCGAGCTGGAGTTGTGGCCGAACCTGATCCGGACGGCGAAGCGATCCGGATCGAAAGTGGCCATCATCAATGCGCGACTTAGCTCGCGAAGTTATAGCGGTTACAGAAGCCTGCGCATCCCCCTTCGATCGACGCTCCATCGGATCGATGCCGTGGTGGCCCAGGATGAGGACTACGCACGGCGATTCATCGAGCTGGGTGTCCCGGAGGAACGGGTCAGCGTGACGGGATCGGTGAAGTATGATGGACTTGAGAGCGACCGCAACAACGCGAAGACGCGCGCCCTTCGGGAAATCCTCGGCCTGTCGCCCGCCGATCTGATCTTCGTGGCCGGCAGCACCATGGACGGTGAGGAAGCGGCCGCGCTGGCGGCCTATCGCGCCGCACGTCAACAGCACCCGTCCCTACGATTGATCGTGGTCCCACGCCACGCCGAGCGGTTCGAGGACGTCGCCCGATGGCTGGAGGCTCAAGGCGAGACGGTGCTCCGGCGCAGTCAGGTTTCGGGGCCCGCCGCGCGTCGGATGAACGGCCGGCCCCCCGTGATCCTGATCGACACGATCGGCGAGCTGGGAGCGGTCTGGGGACTGGCCGACGTGGCATTCGTCGGTGGGAGCCTGCGGCCCGGCCGCGGGGGACAGAACATGATGGAGCCGGCGGCTTATGGGGCCTCCGTGATGTTCGGCCCGCATACCGCCAACTTCCGCGAGACCGTCGACCACCTGCTTCGGCGTAACGCCGCACGTCGGGTCGCGGACGTGGAATCGCTCACCCGCGGGCTGCTCGACGACCTCGAGGATCCGGAGTCGGCCGCGGCCCGAGGGGCCGCCGGACGCCACTTCGTCCTCGCCCAGAACGGCGCATCAGGCCGCACCCTGGCCGAGCTCGACCGCCTCGTCGAATCGTCGATGGGCCAGCCGACCGCATGAACAGCGACTTGCCTTTTCCGCGGGAACTCGCTGAAATAGGGTCCGCCCTGGACATGCAGGTGTGAGGAATGCTCCTGCGCCGCGATCATGGGGCTGCTGTACCGTCCGAATGCCGCACCGTTATTGAAAAGATGGGAGAATGAGATGAGCGAAAGAGAAGAAGGGCCTGCAACCCTGCCCACCCCGAACAATCCGCAGAGTCAGGGCACCGAGGTCGTCGTCGACGATTCCAACACCCTCCCCTCGTACTCCAATTTCTGCCGCGTCACCGCGACGCCCGAGGAAGTGATCCTCGACTTCGGCCTCAATCCCCAGCCGTTCGCGACCGGACGCCAGGAGGTCAAGGCCAATCAGCGGATCGTCATGAACTTCTACACGGCGAAACGGCTCCTGACGGCCCTGAGCATGACCATCCAGCGTCATGAGGGGACCTTCGGCTCCATCGAGCTTGACGTACGGCGGCGGGCCACCGGTACACCGCAGGCTTATGCCCAGCCGGGCCGGCTCGGACCCCAGGGGATCGTCGAGTAATCTCGCGTTCGAGCATTCCCTCACTCCGTGTGCCGTTGGCGGTCGCGGTCGGCTCGCCTGGAAACAGACCGGAAAGAGCCGACCCCTCCCTCATCTCATGCCGTGAAACCTCGCCCCGATCCCGATCCGCCGGCTCCGTTTGATGAGTGGATCGCATCGAGGGATCTCGAGCAACATTCGGGTCTGGTGACTGAAAACCTCATTTCGGCGATGACGCCTCGATATCCGTGAGATCGGAACAGAGGCGAGTAGGCCCGAGTCGTCTCCGCAACTCATGTTCTCCGCGGTTCAGCACTCCAGACGCCGCATAGGCCCCCATGTCGCCGCTCAAGTTCGCCTTCGCCGGCGCGGTTCCGAATGCCTCTCCCCTCCTCCTCTCTTCGAGTGCGTTCGAGTTCATTCTCCAGTTGATCATCCATGCCCCGTGGCGGAGGCCGCTGCGCCATGGTCGTGATCGAGCCGTATCCGTCCCGACATGTGTATTCCGGCTCAGTAGACACCGAGGCCATCGCTCGGCATCCGGCGCGATTGCAGCCTCGCATGGTCCGAAAGCGTGGGGGAAATCGGATGGACTGAGTCAGCCTCATTCGTGGATTTTCCGAGTTTAACGGGTCTTTGGCTGATTGCCGACGCGGGTTTTGTCCGATTTTCAGGTTGTGACGTCCCGGTCCGCGCACGTGGGTTTTGTCGATAGGAGCGGCCCTGTCGAGGGTTTCGACTAATCTTCGTGCGCCGGGGGCGCCGATATTGTGAATTGCCGGGCAACTCGGCCTCGGTCCAGGACGGACGAGTCTAGTGTTAGGAGATAATGGAATGTCTCAGCCATCCCGACCGCGGGCGCGCGGCCCAGCTCAGCGGCGTCGTCGTGATCTCAAGCTCGAGATACCGACTCCTCTGGAAGAACGTCGAATGCCGGCGCCGGTCGTTGCTCTGTATCCTTTACAGGCGGTGTTCACGCCCGCACCGACGCCGACGAACACCGACCTGGGCACCGTGGTCGTGTCGGAGAACACGGCGGCCACGATCACAGACACGGTTGCGCCGATCACTTCGTTGTCGGAGTTGACATCGAACTCGTCGTTCGGCGGCGACATCGTGAATATCGAGCCCGGCCCCGGCGGGGTCTTCGGCGACGATGTCTATGCGATCTCTCGAGGCGCCGGCGGCAATGCCGACGCCATCAACCGACCGGGTGTCATCTACCGCGTCGATCCGGCCACCGGGCAGACGAGCGTGTTCTTCGACCTGAACACGGTGCTCAGCCAGACGGACCCGAACAACACCACGCCGTCGACCCCAGCCGCCAACTCCCTCGGCAATGAGACGGGTCTGGTGAACTGGTACAGCATGACCTTCGATCCGGAGGGGATCTTCGACGGGACCCCCTCCTTGTTCGTCAGCAGTGTCGACAAGTCCGACCCGAACAAGAATATCATCTTCCAGATCTCGTCCGCCGGCACCCTGATCGGCGTCTTCACGCAGATGACCGATGGGCAGGCGTCGGGGAGCTTCAACCTCATTCCCACGGCGATCCTAGTCCCGCCGGTTGACCAGCAACAATTCCTCCAGGGATTGATCGCAGGTAGCGGGATCAGCTCCAACGCGGGTACGTTCGCGGCCCTTTACTTCAATTCAACCGAATACTCGACCGGCCAGGTCATCAGCAACTCGGCCCTGCCGACCGGCGTGAGCCAGACCAACCTGGGCGAGCCGGTGATCACCCAGGTGCTCACCAATCTCAACTCGGTTGTGACGACCGGGGTTGCAACCGGCCCGATCGTCGGCTTGACCTCCTCGAACATCTACTACGACAACCAGACATTCTCCGTATTCACGGACTTCGGCACGCCGAGCGGCGGCGGGATCAACCCGGTACCCGGTTATAGCGGCGTCCAGGGAAGTAATGGCACCCTGCTGATTGGCAACAGCGCGACCTCCCTGGCGGTGAGTGCGCTCACGGACCAGCAGCCCGCGGCCACGACCATGTTTCGCCGGTTCTACGGGATCGCGTTCGACCAGTACGGCTACTTCTCGCAGGGGATGGCCCTCACCTCCTCGAGCGGCACGACCGCGGGTGCGGCCACGACCTTGACCGTCAGCGATCCGCCGACTTATGCCGGCAGCGTGTTCGTCAGCGACCTGGCGTCCGGGCTTTATGTCACCGTGACCCCGGTCTCTCCCTTGCCGACGACGCCGATCCTGGTGCCGGTCCAAGGGTCGGGCACCATCGGCGTGACGGAGACCGGCGGGCAGGTGGAACCGATCCTCACCGACGGCAATACGACCGAAGGCTCGAACGAGTTTGGCGGTCGAATCATCCGGATCACGCCCGCGGGCCTGGTCAACACCTTCGCTTACGGTTTCGATACCTCAGGCGCCCAGGATTCCACCAGCTTCACCGATTCCACGCTGAGCATCGGCTTCTCAGCCGACGGGACGACGTTCTACGTCGCCGACAATGAGGGAATCTGGCAGTTCATGACGACGGCCGACCTGGCCGACTCCACCAGCGGTAGCCTGATCGGTCTGAGCGATCTCCGCGCCCTGGGTGTCCCGTATGACGGCCTCGGCAGCGCCGTGGCGGTGGTCGATACCGGCGTCGATGCCCGGGCGCCCTCATTCCGCGGTCGCGTCGCCCCGGGTTCTAACGTCATCACCGGCGGCCTGGGCAACCAGGATCTGGCCCCCGTCAACAGTGCGTCCTCGACCACAACCGGTGGGACCGGTGGTGCAGGCGGCGGCGGTGGAGGTGGCGCCAGCGGCACGGGAGCCGGCGCGGTGAATGCCGTCCTGGGCGTCACCATCTCCGGGCACGGTACGCCGGTTGCCGGAGTCATTGCCCAGTTCGTCCCCCAGGCGACGATCGTGCCGGTCGATATCTTCAGTCCCTTCGCCCCGGCCGCAACGATCAGCACGAGCGCGTCCACGACAGGCGGTACCGGCGGAACTGGCGGCGGCACCGGCGGCACCGGTGGCACTGGCACCAGCGGGGGCATCGGGGCGGCGACCAACGACGACGGTGCCACGACCCAGACGCTCTACAACGGGCTTCAATACATCATCGGGCATCCGTACGTCAACGATCCGCTCCGCGCCGGCAAAGTCGATCGTGTGATCGCGGCCGTTTATGCCTTCGGTAGCAGCACCACGTTCTCCAGCGAGGCGGAGGCCTACAAGCAATATCCTCAGGCCGTCATCGCCCTGAAAAACCTCTATCACAAGCTGCGCAAGGAGAGCATCGCCAACGTCGCGGCCACGGGCCAGTTCGGCGAGCCGCTGGGGGCTGCGGCCTCCTCATCCACCACGACCGGAGGCACCGGAGGAACCGGGACTTCCACAGGAGTTCTCCAGGCGAATAACAACGCGCAAAACTCGTCGGTCGGAGACAACAACGGCATATCCCTGCCCGCGATCATCAACGAAGTGATCTCGGTCACCGGCGTCTACTCCTTCCCCTTCACGGAGACTCCCTCGACGGCGCCGATCGATACGCCGACCGGCGTCATCCCGCAACCTCTCGGTCCGGTCTTGCTCTTCGGCTCGAACCTGACGATCGGCGGGACCGCCTCCATCGGCTCGAGTAGTGGCACCGGTGGTACCGGCGGCGGCGCTGGCGGAGGCGCGACTACGACCACAGGGTTCAATGCCAATGCCGAGCTCCTTGCCGCGGCAGACAAGAATATCTGGGTCGACCGCATCCCGGGCGCCGTCAACCGGAACCCCACGACCGACTTCGCCGCCCCGGCCTTCAATGTGCCGACCTTCACCCGGACCACCGCACTCGTAAGCTCGTCCTCCAGCACGACCAGCGGTACAGCCTCGGGAACCAACACCTCGGGCATTGTCAACCCCCTGACGTTCACCGAGGTCGGGACTTCGATGTCGGCCGCGATCGTCACCGGGTCTTACGCCCTGCTATCCTCCGCACTCAGCTACTGGACCGCCCTGGCCCAGTCGAATGGCTACACCTCCGACGCGTACCTGAATACGCCGGTCGGCACGGATACCTTGAACTTCGGCAAGCACGCCTTCAAGAACCTCGCCGCCTGGAACACGCCCGACGGCCTTAACGGTATCCTTGCGTGGACCGCTGTGCCTGCGACCGACGTCAACGACGGCAATACCGTCTCGACGCCATCCCAGTTGCTCGACAGCACCGCGTACCCGTCCTACGCACGAATCTCCGTCAGCAATGCCGTCGCGGCGATCGAGGGCTACGAGGCGATCAATTACCTGGAGTCACACCACGACATCCAGTACCTCGACCCATCCGGCAACGGCATCATCACCGCCCAGGATGTCACGAATTTCGTGGAGAACGCCGCCGCGATGGGCCTGCCAGAGGCCGGTGCCATGGCAAACCTCCTCGGCGGGACCGCGACCTACGGACCGGTCGAGGCGGGCATCAACAACGAGGTCTTCAACGAGAATCCCGACCAGCCGGCCGCCGAGCAGCGGCGATTCAATTTCTTCGACTACGCCGCCGATGGCCAGCTCAACGGCTCGATCACCGTCAACGAGCTGAGGATGCTGGGCCGCACACTGTTGCCCTCCCCGGATGCCTACACGATCATCGATCGACAGCGTGCGACGGCCAACGGTTTCTTGCTAGCCCCATCCACGCCGCGCAACTTCGTCGCACTGGAGCACCTCTCGCCCAAGTTCGAGTTCGTGCCCAAGGCGGCGGTCGCCAAGTATCGCAACGTGTCGCCCGATCAGTTCACGATCGGTCGAGGAGAGTTCCCAGGCTCATACCTCCCGCTCTATACCCTCTTCGACGGTACACCACCGGCGAGCAGCTCCTCGTCAGGCACGAGCTCGAGTCAGAGCCAGGTTATCTCACTGCGGAAGTCTACGACCGTCGATGGCAGCAAGGTCACCGTCGATTACTATGTGGCTGCCGCGCCCGTGGCTTCGCCGACGCCCACGCCAACATCGACGCCGACAACCACTCCGACGCCGACACCAACTGCGACGCCGACGCCGACACCCACACCGACACCGACACCCACGCCGACACCGACTGCGACGCAGTCGGGCGACACGAGCCAGGCGATACTCGATGGCCTCATTGCTCTTGCCAGCAACGGGCAGTCGAGTACGACGACGACGGGGTCATCGTCCATCACGCCGACCACCCTCACACCGACGCAGCTCACGATCTCCCCGCTATCGACTTCCCAGCTAACGGTGACACCACTGACGCCGGCGGGAACCATGACCACGACGACCACGTCGGGTACGAGTTCCACGACCACCACACCGACTCCGACCTCGACCGTCGCACAGACGCCTCTGGCCTATTCGAGCGAAACGATCGGCTCGAGTTCGTCATCGGCGAGCGCGACCGCTCGACCGGACGAGAAGTCCCTGGTGAAGACGACCGCCAGGACGCCGAAGAAGAAGAGCTCAAACACGTTGCAATCGATCTGGGACAACATCAAGAGTACGCTCGGGAAGGTTTGATCCGAACCTCCATGGGGTCTATTCCAAGCCGTGCGGACCCGAATCCTCGGGTCCGCACGGCATTTCGACGTTGATGCGCCATACGTCGTCAGCGGGCATCGGGAGGATGGAGCGATCATCCGACGCCCATTCCCGGGTGAAACGCTCGGCCCGAGGATCCGCCGGTTGTTCGGTTCTCGGCGGCCAGGATCCCCTGGAATCCAACACCAACGCACCGTATGGTGAAAGCGACCCTGGGCCTTGTGTCACGCCTCGATCCTTCCACGATCACGACATGGAGAATGCATCATGACCCGGATGGAGCGAAGAGCCTTCCTCCGCACGACGGGCGCAGCGATCGCCGGGGCTACTGTCGCGATGCCGGCGGCCGTCCTCGGTACCGAGCCCGCCAAGAACCGCTGGAAGAAAGCGTTCATGCTCGGCGGACTGAGTCAGGGTTCTCCCCTACCCACATTTCAATTACTCAAAGAAGCGGGCTTCGATGGCGTCGAGCTCATCAGTCCCAATCAACTCGATCGTGGTGCCGTGTTGAAGGCCCGCGACGAGACGGGCCTGGTCATCCACGGCGTCAGTGGCGCGCGCCACTGGCGAGATCCTCTCTCCGACCCCGACGCCCGGGTCGTCGAGCGCGGGTTGGCGGCGATCCGACAAGAATTCGACGATTGCAAGGCGTATGGCGGGACGACGGTGCTGGTCGTGCCGGCCGTCGTCAACAAGAAGGTCGGCTACCGCGACGCGTACAAGCGTTCCCAGGAAAACATCCGAAAGCTGATTCCCGACGCGGAACGGCACGGGATCAAGATTGCGATCGAGGAAGTCTGGAACCGGTTCCTGCTCAGTCCACTCGAGTTCGCCCGCTATATCGATGAATTCGAGAGCCCGTGGGTGGGTGCGTACTTCGACGTCGGAAACGTCGTCGAGTACGGCTTCCCCGAGGAATGGATTCGCGAACTCGGCAAGCGGATCCTCAAGATCCACATCAAGGAGTACGCGAAGCCCGAGCGGTTTGCGTACAAACTGGGCGAGGGGAAGGAGATCGACTGGTCGGCCGTCCGAAACGCCCTGATCGAAGTGGGTTACAACGGATGGATCACGGCCGAGGTCGGCCTTGGCAATCTCGAGACCATGAAAGACGTCGTTCACCGGATGAATCGACTGCTCGAATTGGCTTAGAGGATGCAAGCACTCGCCGTGCATGGTCTTCGGGATGAGCCTCGATTCAGGTCGAGGGCTCCTCCCAAGACATTGGGATCGACAGCGTCTCGGCCCTGAGAGTGAAGGTCCCTTTCCACACCAACCCGAAGCGTCAGCGAGGTCTGCCGCAAGTCCTTGCGGACGATTGGGAAAGAGCCTCGCTGACGCTTCGGGTTGGTGTATAGGGCAGGCGGTATAGGAGCTCTCGAACTGTCAACCTGCCGATGGGATACTTTGGGACGATCCCCAGGTCGATTGTCGAGAATCTTGCATTTGGGCGGGGAGTTTTCCAGCATGATCAAGTAGAGAGCCCAACTGACCCGGGAGCCGTGGCGGACCTATGGCCGATCCTGCGAGTGATGCGATCCTGTTGGAACGATTCGCGAAAGGCCGCGAAGAGGCCGCGTTCGACGTCCTCGTGAAACGTCATGGCCCGTTGGTTGAGCGGATCTGCCGCCGCATCCTTCGCAACGAGCAGGACGTCGAGGACGTGTTCCAGGCGACATTCTTGACCCTGGCTCGCAAGGCGGCCGTGGTACCCTGGCAAGACTCCGTGAGTGCCTGGCTGACCACGGTCGCCCATCGGCTCGCGTTGCACGCCCGCACCGGCGCCGCGAGACACCGGGGGCATGAAATCCCGATCACGGCCCTGACGGTCGGCGCAATGGACGTTGATGGTTGGTTGCCGGAGAGGTACCATCCGCTCTTCGACCCTGCGCCGGAAATCGAGCGGAGCGACCTGCGCCGGCTCCTCGACGCCGAACTCCGGCTTTTGCCCGAGAAGTACCGGGCCCCGGTCGTGCTGTGTTACCTTGAGGGGTGGACCCATGAGGAGGCCGCCCAGCAACTCGGCTGGCCCATGGGCTCCATGTCCCGGAGACTGGAACGGGCGCGGACCCTGTTGCGCCGGCGACTGGCCCGACGCGGCCTGGCCATCACCATTTTCCTGGCGATCTCCGCGGTCATCGCGGCCGTCGGAGTTGGTCGGGCCCCCGGGCACCCTCGCTATGCCGCGACCCTGCGACAAGCGATGCTGCCCTTCCGAACACCTTCGCATGGCGGTCAAGGCTTCGGACTCATCCTCGCCGCGCTCACCGAAGATGGCCACCCGAGACCCGCGAGCGACCAGGTTACTCGATTCGCCCGTCAAGCCGGCCGCACCGCTCGGCTTCTCGAAGGGCACGACCCGGGTCGTCTCCGTCCTGCCTGGCAGCATTATCTCCGGGAGATGGAGGAATCGGCCGCGGGTCTCGATCGCGCCGTTCAATGGGGCGATCGCTTCGCCCTGGTTGCAGAAGCCCGCCGACTCCATGAAAGCTGCCTGGGTTGCCACGATATCTTCCGTTGATCGACGACCAGGCTGATCCGTAGACGCCCCTGGGGCTTGCGCCGATCCGTCTCGAGGCGCGTTCGAGTGAACCTCTCCTCGTGTCTGGCGGTCGACGGAAGCGGTCAAAAATGAGGTCCATGCCTTCGTCTCCTGGGATGCCGGTCTGAACGATTGCGTCGAAACAAGCGTACAGAAGACTGAGCCGACTCTATTGTCTGCGGCGGGGAAGCGATGCGCAACCTACAGGCTGGTCGGAAGAACGGCGTCCGACTAAAATAAATGCAGTCGTGTGCCGTGAACTGACTGGAATGATCCCGCCCCAGGTTCCTTCCTCGAGACCCTCACCTCCGGGTAGGTGCGAACGATATGGCGACAGCCACCAAGAAGAATGTTCCCGCTTCGTCCCCGCCGCCGCGAGATGCGGAACACAAGCCGACGCGGTCGATCGTGGATCGATTCGTGAATGCGATTGATGCGATCTATCGTTTCCTCGCGTCTGTCAAGCTCGCGGTGATCACGCTGGGAACGCTGGTGGTGACGCTCGCCTACGCGACGGTCTTCGACTCCGAGTATGGGAGCGGTGCGGCGGGCGAGTACATCTATCGGAGCCCCGGGTTCGCGATCCTGCTGGCGTTCCTCGGCATCAACATCCTCTGCGCGGCGCTGATCCGGTATCCCTGGAAGAAGCGACAGACAGGGTTCGTCATCACGCACGCCGGGCTCCTGATCATGCTGGCCGGCTCCTATTACAGCGTCCGGACCTCGGACGAGGGCCAGGTCGGGATGCTGGAAGGGGACGTCAAGAAGGAACTGGTTCGCACCAACTTCCCCGTGATCAGGGTCTGGGAGGTCGATCCCCACACGCAGAAGTACCTTCGCGAGGTGGACCTGCCGTTCCATGCCGGCGCATTTCCCTGGGGACCCGGCATGCCCCAGCCGAGAAGCCTGGTCGAGCGCTTCTTCTCGCTGGTCACCCTGGGACTGGCCGGAGGTACGCCGAAGACCGAGGAAC
>JBKQHM010000649.1:0-10361 GCA_052148775.1 Isosphaeraceae bacterium
CGACACGAACCAGGGCGACGCCGCGGTCAACGCCGCCTTCAGCGACTATGTGCTGGTGCAGAAGGTCAATAGCAACAGCACGTTGACCTATATCGCCTCGGGCTTTGTCCCCGGCAACTCCAGCCTGGGCACCGGCGCCACCAGCACCACCCAGAGCTTCCCCTTCACTTTGCCCAACGGCACGCCGGGCACGGGCGACATCCGGGTCACGGTGACGACCAACTACTACGAGACCATCAAGGAGTACGACAGCAACGGCAATCCCGCCTACAGCAACAACACCGCCAGCACCGACGTCGCTTCCAATCTGGCCAAGTATGCCGACTTGATCGTGGCACCGGGCTCGCTGGCGGTCACGCCTTCGAGCGGTCTCCAATCTGGCGGCTCGGCGACCGTGTCCTGGAGCGACGAGAACCAGGGCAACGGCGCCGTTAACGGCTCGTATCTCGATTACGTCCTGGTGCAGCGAGTCAATCCCGATAACAGCCTGACCTACATCGCTTCGGAGCTCGCCAATGGTCCGAGCCCCCTGGCCGCCGCTGCGACCGGCACCCAGGAGTCGTTCCCGTTCACCCTGCCCGACGGCGCGTCCGGCGTCGGCAACTTCAAGGTCACCGTCACCACCGACTATTACGAGTCTATCCCCGAGTACGACAGCAACGGCAACCCCGCCTACAGCAACAATTCGTCGACCGCGCCGTTCACCTCGACCCTGGCGAACTATGCCGACCTGGTCGTGACCTCCGGCTCGCTGGCTGTGACGCCCAGCAGCCCGCAATCGGGCGGATCCGCGACGGCCACCTGGACCGACACGAACCAGGGCGACGCCGCGGTCAACGCCGCCTTCAGCGACTATGTGCTGGTGCAGAAGGTCAATAGCAACAACACGTTGACCTATATCGCCTCGGGTTTTGTCCCCGGCAACTCCAGCCTGGGCGCCGGCGCCACCAGTGGCACCCAGAGCTTCCCCTTCACGCTGCCCAACGGCACGCCGGGCACGGGCGACATCCGGGTCACGGTGACGACCGACTACTACGAGACCATCAAGGAGTACGACAGCAACGGCAATCCCGCCTACGGCAACAACACCGCCAGCACCGACGTCACTGCCACACTTGCGCCGTCGCCGGACCTGGTCGTGCAGAACATCGTGGTCAACCCGGGCGGCAGCAGCACCGTAAACCCCGATCAAACCATCCCGGTGACCTGGAACGACTACAATCAGGGCAGCGTCGCCGCCTACGGGACCTGGACGGACCAGGTGTTCCTCGCCAGCGATGCCGCCGGGACCCAGAACCTTCAGCTCGTGGGAACGGTCAACGTGTCGGACAACCTGGCCCCTTCTGGCGCGCTGGCCCATTCCACCACAATCACCATCCCGGCGACCGATGTCGGCAATAAGTACGTGGTCGTCGAGACCGGGCTGAGCGAGAGCTTCTTCGAGTTCGATACCGCGAATGACACGTCGGTGTCGTCGTCCTTCATCACCATCCCGCCCTCGGTGCAGGTCAGCCTCGCCGCCCCGGGGAACAGCACCTTCAACAAAGATGCCGTCAATCCGGCCAGCAGCGCAACGGTCACCCGCAACGACACCAACGTGGGCAGCCTCCTGGTCTTCATCACTAGCAGCAATCCCTCGGCAGTGCTCCTGACGGCCAATCCGGGCGACACGCCTGCCGCCTCGATCAGCGTGGTCATCCCGAACGGGTCCTACTCCGCGGTGTTCTACGTGGACGCCGTGCAGGATAACATCGTGGACGGCACGCAGACCTCGTCGCTCAGCCCATCGGCCTCGGGCTACCTCTCAATTCCCGCCACGGCGACCGAGACGGAGACCAACACCCCCACCCTCACGATGACGCTGGAATCGAACACGTTCGCCGACAACGGGTGGACGACGGCCACCCTCACGCGCAACACGAACTCGATCAGTCCGCTGGACACGGCAGTGACCGTAGGCATCGCCAGCAGCGATCCGAGCGTGGCGACGGCGCCGGCCACGGTCACCATCCCGGCTGGCCAGAATTCGGTCACCTTCCCGATCACGGGAGTGGCCACCAGCCTCCTCGTCGACACGCGCTCGGTGACCTTCACCACCAACACGCCGGTCGACCCAGTCACCGGGCGGAACTTCGCCGCCGGTGCCACCTCGGCCACCGTCACCGACACCAACACCCCGGTGCTCGAGCTGGTCACCGACGCGCCCTATGTCGAGGAAAATGCCAGCAACCCGGCGACCTACGCCACCCTGAGCCTGACCGACGGACACGGCAACCCGTTCCCGCTCGCCAGTGCCATCAACGTCTCCCTGAGTAGCAACGACCCGTCCGACTTGACCGTGCCCGGCATCGTGAGCGTCCCGGCCGGGACCACCTCGGTGCGGATTCCCCTGACCGCGATCGACAACCCGAACAATGACAACCCGGTGGTGACCCTGACCGCGTATGCCCTCGACGCGATCACCAGCCGGCCGATCGCCACCGGCCATGCGACCACGACGCTGAGCGTCCTCGACACCAACGGGCCGTCGTTGTCCATCGCGGCCCCGTCCTTCATCAGCGTCGCGAGCGGGATCTCCGCGGGGTCGGTGTCTCTCAACACGACCGGGACGATCACCTACCCCGTCACGATCGATCTCTCGAGCAGCAATCCGTCGGAGGCGACCGTCCCCAGCTTGGTCACCCTCCTCGGGAATAGGGGGCCTACCGTTTCCTTCAACATCACCGTACCGGCCGGCGCCGTCGCCGGCCCGGTCACGATCTCGGCGTCCCTGGCCGGTTACAACATGGCGGCGCGGACGATCACGATCGTCACCGTGGCGCTGCCGGACCTCACGGTCTCGAGCATCACGCCACCGAGCAACCCGCAGGCCGGTGATTTCAACGTCCCGGTGAGCTGGGTCGTGACCAACGACGGCAACATCCCGGCCACGGGCTCGTGGTCCGATCGCGTGGTACTCTCTTCCGACCCGGGCGGCCAGAACGTGATCTCCTCCCAGTTGGTCCCGTACAGCGGCGGCTCGCTGGCGGTCGGCCAGTCTTACACCGGCTCGACCACTTTCAATGTGCCGTCCCAGGTGGGCACTTACTATCTCACCGTGACGACCAACACCGGCGCGAGTGCGATCAGTGAGATCACGACGAGCAACGACTCCCTCGTCGCCGGGCTCGACGTGGGCGCCTCTTACTATGCCTCGTTGCAGGTGCAGGCCAACGAGAAGCAGGTGCCAGTCGGCTCGCCAGTGACGGTCACCGGGATCGTCACCGACACCGATGGCGTGACCCATCCAGTCGGCGCGATCGTCTTCATCGCCGTGTATCAGAATGGCAAGTCGATCGAAGAGCTCGGCCCGATCTTCGCGAATCCCAACGGTACTTTTGCGTACACCTTCGAGCCTTCCGCCAACAATCCCGGCGACAATTACCTGAACGCCGGCGACTACCAGTTCTTCGCTTTGACCAACGGCCAAACGCCGGCGCAGGTGCCGACGGAGTCCAGCGCCACGGCGACCGTCCTGGGCATGAGCATCACGCCCAGCCCGGTGTCCATGGACCTCGTCCCGGGCACCCCGTACTCGGGGACGATGACGATCACCAACCTCAGCAGCGTGCCGCTCACCAATCTCGTCGTCACCAATGTCAACGAGGGCTCCGGGACGCAAACGCTGCCGATCTCGGTCTCCTACGTCATCAACTACTCGACGCAGCTCCCCGGCACGACGACGACCCCCGGCCAGCTCACGGCCAGTTACACCCTGACGGCCACCGAGCCGCTCGCGGTCAGCGGCCGAATCTACGTCACGATCGACGACGACCAGGATGTGCCCGTGACCGTCCAGCTCGACCCCACGATCACCCCGCCCACGCCGCGGCTGACGTCCACGTCGCTGAACGCCGGGGTTGTGGTCGACACCGATACGCTGGCCAGCTTCACCCTGACCAACAGCGGCTCGGCCAGCTCCGGGCCCATCACGGTCGTCTCGCCGGTCGACTGGATCACCCTGGCCAGCCTGCCCGCGCCGCTCGCCCCCGGGCAATCCGAGCAAGTGGAGATGCAACTCACCCCGGCGGAAACCCAGACGCTCGGTGAATTCACCGGCACGCTGGGCGTCGACTACGGCAGCACCGGTCTGTCGGTACCCTTCACCATCGACGTCGTCTCCAACCAGCAGGGCTCGGTCCAGGTCGTGGTGAACGACCAGACCACGACCCTCACCGAAACCGGCGGGCACCTGGCCGGCGCCCTGGTGCAGTTGATCAACCCCTTGACCAGTCTGCCCGTCGCCTCCGGGACCACGACGTCGGCGGGAGTCACCCTGACCGATGTCACCGCCGGCACTTACGAGCTCGTGGTGTCCGCCCCGCAGCACAGCACCTACACCAGCCCGTACACCGTTCAACCCGGCGTCAATACAACCCAGGTATACATTAATGAAAACACGGTAACCTATACCTGGACCGTGGTGCCCACGACGATCCCGGACAATTACACGATCCAGCTCCAGGCGGACTTCGTGACCCAGGTGCCGATCCCCAACCTGGTGCCGGCCACGCCGTTCGAAATGCCGCTGCTGGACGAGGGGGGCTCGGTCGAGTTCACCGAGAACGTGACGAATGAGGGCCTGATCGAGGCGACCAACGTCAAGATCTCGGCGGTCAGCAACGGGACCTTCACGCTCACGCCACTGGTCACGGACATCCCCGTGCTGCCCGCCCAGAGCGAGTATCCCATCCCGGTTGAGCTCACCGCCAATCCGGGAGCCACGGTCGAGAGTTATGATCAGAGCTCCGACTGTTGCAACTTGCCGGAGCTGAACATCGAATACTCGTACGTGGCGACCAATCCTGTGGAACAGGTGCGCCAGGTGAAGGTGTATCCGGTCTTCGTGACCGACAGCCACTACGCGGCGATTGAAAACGCCTGGGGAGCGAATACCCCGAGTTTCAGCACCCTGACCCAGGACCTGTTCAACTCGCCGAACCAGGCGTTTATCCAGCAGGTGCTGACCGATACGCCCAATTCGGCGACCGTCGATCCCCAGGGGAACCCCATTGGCAGTGATCTGCCCACGGTGGAAGGGGAACTGCTTTCCGCGCTGGCAAATGGCCTGACGGGGACCGTGAGTGACATCGCAACCAACTTCAGCAGCCTGCTGAGCGACATGTGCGATCTCACCGAGGCGTCCATCACCGGGAGCACGGGCGGAGGCGGCGGTGGTGGATACGGCGGCGTCTACGGTTACGGAGGAGGCGGAGGCGGAGGCGGGGGGCCCTCCTACACGCCGGTGTACTGGAATATCCCGACCACGCCGACGGTGACGGCCCAGGTCCGCGTCGAGATTAATCAGAACGTGGATTTCACGCGAGATGCCTTCGAGGGCACCCTCGCGCTCGACAATGACGCGACGACGGGGCTGAGCAACATCCAGGTGAACGTCGACATCAAGACGATTCCCGCTGCGGGCGGCACGGCGCAAGAAGCGACAAATCTCTTCTACATCGAGCAGCCCCAGTTGACGGGCTTCACCACCAACGCGGACGGCTCGTACGATCTGGCCGGCACTGGTACGAACAATGGCCTGGATCCCGAGGGTACGGCGACCTACACGATCATCCCCACCGAGGAAGCCGCGCCCACGACCGCGACGCAGTACGCCGTCGGCGGCACGCTCACCTACACCGAGGCGGATGGCACGGTCATCGACGTGCCCCTGCTCCCCGCCCAGATCACGGTCGAGCCCAGCCCCGACCTGGTGCTCAACTACTTCTGGCAGCAGCAGGTCGAGGGCCAGGATGCCCTGACCCCGGCCGTCGTGCAGCCGTCCGTGCCATTTCCGCTCGGCGTGGAGGTGACCAACATCGGCTACGGACCCGCCGACAACTTCAGCATCACCTCCGCCCAGCCGAAGATCATCGAGAACGCGCAGGGGCTTCTGGTCGGCTTCAACATCCTAGGCTCGACCGTCGACGGCAAGGCGGCCGCGCCGTCGTTGACCGCCGACTTCGGCAACATCGAGCCCGGCGCGACGGGGACCGCCGCCTTCATCATGGAGTCCACCCTGGCGGGCTACTTCGATAACTTCACGGCTACCTATCAGCACGATAACGCCCTGGGCGGCGCGGCGACCTCGCTCATCGACAGCGTCGATATCCATAACCTGGTCCAGATGGTGGAGGCCGGCTACGTCGGCAACCCGGCGACCCTGCCCGGGACCAATCTGCCCAACCCGGTGCCGGACGACGGGATCCAGGACTTCCTGGTCAGCGACCTGCCGGGCTCGCTCGGCCAGCCCGACACGCTCTACCTGAGCAATGGCACCACCGACCCGGTGGCACCGGCCAGCGACGTCAGCGTCGCGCAAGTCTCGGGACACGAGTACCAGATCACCGCCGAGATGCCGGCCGGCTGGGGCTATTTCGACATCGCCGATCCCACCGGTGGCAACCTGGACGTCGGTGAGGTGGCGCGCCCGGACGGCCTGGACCTCATCGTCGCCAATCCCAACGACCCGGGATCGGCAGGGAATGTGTGGAACACCGTGCAGAACATCACGTCCGACGGCTTCGTCACCGCCGTGAACGACCTGCACCTGCTCGATTACAACGCCAACGCCGTCACGATCACCTACGACGTGTTCTACACCAGCCCGAATTCGGTCACGCCACAGATCGTCCTGCTCCAGGCGGTCAAGCCCTCGACGGTGAATAACCCGGTGAGCGCCCTGGATGTCACCTTCAACGAGCCGATCAACCTCAACACATTCACCGCCGGCAACCTGAGCCTGACCCTTAACGGCGGGGCGATCGCCATCAGCGGCGTGACCCTCGCACTGGTCTCGGGCACCACCGACACCTACCAGATCAGCGGCCTGGCGCCGTTGACGGCCGCCGACGGCAACTATCAGCTCACCGTGAGCGCCGTCGGCGTCGAGGACAGCCTGGGCGACGTCGGCACCGGCTCGGTATCCACCTCCTGGACCATGGACACGACCGACACGAACGTCACGGTCCAGGACGTGACCCCGCCGCCGGGGGATACGGCGTTCAACTCGCCCGTCACCAACATCACCGTGGTCTTCTCCGAGCCGGTCGAGCAGCCCACCTTCACCACCAGCGACCTCAGCCTGACGCTCAACGGCGGGGCCAATCTCATCAACAGCGGCAGCGGCGTGCAGATCAATGACATCATCGGCGGCAAGTACAACGTGATCCTCCCCGCCAGCCTGACCACGCCCATCGGCAACTATGATTTCTCGATCGACGCGGCGGGCGCGGGGATCCTCGACGTCAACGGCAATCCCGTGGTCGGCAGCGATTTCACCGACTGGACCATGGACACGACGGCCCCGGTGATCACCAGCCTTCAGGAGCCGCAGTCGCCTCGGAATATCGTGGTGCCGACCCTGACGGTCACCTTCTCCAAGCCGATCAACCCGGCGACCTTCACCCTGAGCAGCCTCTCGCTGACGCGGACCGTCGGCGCGATCACCACGGGCAACCTGCTCGACAGCCGCGTCACCATCACCCCGGACACCGACCCGCTGGCCCTGCCGAATACCTACCTGATCGGCGGAATCAACTTCCCGCAGGCGATCGCCGGGACCTATACGTTCACCATCGGCGATCAGTCGATCATGGACTTCGCCGGCAACCTGCTGGGCAGCTCCGACAGCGTGAGCTGGGTGCTCGACCTGACGGTCCCGGCGGCGCCGAGCGCCCTAGCGATCAGCCCCGATCTGGGCCCCAACCCCAACGACAACGATCTGAGCGAGTTGACCAACTCGCAGACCGTCACCTTCTCCGGCACGGTGGACGCCAATACCGTCGAGGTCCGGCTCCAGGACCTGACGACCTCGACCTACCTGGGCGATGCATTCCTGACCGGCCAGGATTTCAGCCGGACGCTCTCCCTGTCGCCGGGCCTACACGAGCTCAGCGCCCAGGCGTTCGACCTGGCCGGCAATGGCTCGCCCGTCAGCGACTATGACGTATTCGTGGACGTGGTGGGCCCGACGATCAACAGCATGGCCCCGATCGTCCCGAACCCGGCCACGACCCCGGTCGACACCGAGGACGTCGTCCTGAACGAGCTCGTCAAGACCTTCGACTGGACCGCCCTCAGCCTGACCCTCAACGGCACCAACGTCCGGCTCAACTCGAGCGTCATGGTGACGCTCGTCCCCGGTGACGTGGTGCCGACCTACCAGATCACCGGCCTGACCCCGTTCACCACGGCGACGGGCAACTACGTCCTGACCGTGAACGCCAGCCAGATCTCCGATTACGCCGGTCTCATGGGTTCGGGCAACGCATCGGTGGCCTGGAGCGAGACGCAGACGGTCGCGGACGCGACGATCACCAATACGGTGGACGATGCCAATCCGCACGAGGGCAGTGTGATCCAGTTCACCGTGACGGTCACCAACGCCGGGCCTGCCAACGCAACCATTGTCAGCGTGCTCGACGCGCTGCCGAGCGGGCTCACGCTGGAGCAAGCCGCCTCCGGGTCCGGGGGCTCGTACGACACGAGCACGGGGGTCTGGTCGATCGCCCAGATCAACGCGAACTCCAGCATCACGCTGACGTTGACCGCGTCCGTCAATATCGGTACCAGCGGCGATACGCTCAAGACCCTGGCGAGCATCACGGCGATCGACCAGACCGACAACGCCACGCCCATCGCCGCCGAGCAGGATGTGACCGTCCAGCAGACGACCGCCCTCACGATCACCAACCTCGCCAGCGCCGCCATCGTGGTGGAGAACGGCGCGCTCACGTATAACCTGACCGTCAAGGACTCCGGTCCGGCCACGGCGACCGACGTGGTCGTCTCGGATACCTTGCCGGCCGGGCTGACGCCGCCGGCAGCCCCCATCAGCGGGGTCGTCTTCACCGGCAACACGTTCACCTGGACCATCGCCAGTATCACCGCGGGCGGCCAGGCGACCGTCGCCATCCCGGTCACCGTCAACCCCGGCACGATCGACCAGACGATCACCGACACCGCGACCATCACCCAGCTCGATCAGTACGACTCCAACGTCAACACCAGTGCCTCGGCCAGCGTCAGCGTCCGGATGACGGTCGATCAGGTGAGCATCGCCGGCTCCAATTCGCGCACCACGCCCGTGGGCACGGTCGCCTCGCCTCTAACCGTGACCTTCAGCGACCCGATCGCGATCGGCACGCTCACATCGGCGGCCCTGACCCTGACCGATAACGGCACCAACGTCCCGATCCCGGCCAGCCCGGCATTGGTCGTGACCCAGACCGGGACGGACACGTATCAGATCACCGGGCTGGGCAACGTGACGGCCCCGGTCGGCAACTATGTCCTCACGGTGAATGCCGGCGCGATCGAGGACGCCGGGGGATACGCCGGCACGGGCACCGCGACGGCCTCCTGGACGACCCTGCCGTCGGCGTCGGCCGCGACCGGCCTGGTGATCAGCCCGAACACGGGCATCTCCGCCGGCATCACCGACACCGGCGCGGTCACCTTCACGGGCAACCTCTCGGCGCCCGGCATGACGGTAGACGTGTTCGACACGACCACCAACCAGGATCTCGGCGACGCCATCGTGACCGGCACAACGTTCAGCCTGGCGTTGAACCTGGCCGAAGGCAGTCATGTGCTCCGCGCCCGGGCGATGTTGAACGGCACGATGGCCGACGCGTATTTCACCGTCCTGGTGGATCTGACCAAGCCGACCAGCCACGTCGTCAACGCGCTGGGCACCAGCCAGACCTCCGACACCGTCCCGGTCTCGGTGACCTTCAGTGACCCCGCCGGCCCCGCGGGGGCGCCGGCCTCGGGCGTGGAGTCGGTGTCCCTCTATGATTCGGTCAACAACGGACCGTTCACCCTCTACCAGACCCTGACCCTGTCCACCCCCTCGACGTCCGGCACGGTGACCTTCAGCTTCGCCGGCAAGGATCGCAACCTCTACGCCTTCCACAGCATCGCCGAGGACGCCGCGGGCAACGTCGAGAGCAAGAGCAGCATCGCCATCGAGGCCAGCACCAGCGTGCCCGATCTGAACCCGCCCGTGACGCACATCCTGACGAGCAGCCCGACGTACTCCTGGGGTCCGTTCCCATCCTCCGAATTCAGTGGGCTGGCCGTCTCGTCCTACACTAATGGCGTCTTCACGCTCAACTGGGCCGGGGCCGATCCCGACCAGAACACCGGCACCCCCGCCGGCTCAATCGCCCTGGTGAACATCTACGTCGAGATCGATGGCGGTACCCCCGCGCTCGTCGGCCAGGTCGGCGGAGGTACGCCGAATGGCAGCGGCGTCTACTCCGGCTCGATGACCTACGACGCCCTCGGCGACGGACTGCCGCACAGCTACGGCTTCT
>JBKQHM010000650.1:0-23753 GCA_052148775.1 Isosphaeraceae bacterium
TATCGGGGCCGGCTTCAGCGTGCTGTCGAGGATATGCCGCTCGTGTCGATTCAGGCCGACCGGATAACAGACGGCTCGGCCGTCGTGGGCGCGGGCCACCACGACGGAGACCTCGGCGGCGAAATCGACCCAGCCCTCCGCGACGCAAGGCGCCCGACCCAGTTGGTCCCAGGCACCTCGCGCCTGATCGGCCCGGTCGACCCGGATCTGACCCTTGCCGTCATAACCCGAGGCGGCCGTCTTGAGGATCATCGGCAGCCCGAGCGCCCGGATCGCCTCGTCGAGGTCGGACACGGAGCGGATCGGCCGCCAGGGGGCATGGGGGATGCCATGCCGGGTCAGGAAGGTCTTCTCGCGCAGGCGGTTCTGCGCGACCCAGAGCGTCCGCCAGCCGGGGCGCACCGGCCGTCGGTAAGACAACCAGCGCAACGCGGGGGCCGAGACGTTCTCGAACTCGACGGTCACCGCCTCCGCACGATCGGCGAACGCCCGCAGGGAGGCCAGGTGGTCGTCGCGGCCGATGACCGTCCAGTGGGCCACCTGCGCGGCCGGCATGTCCTCCGCCTCGCTCAGGACCCCGGCGCGATAGCCCATCCGCTGCGCCGCCTGGATGAACATCCGGCCCAGTTGGCCGCTGCCGATCACACCCAGCGAGGCCGGAGGGAACAGGGGGAGGTCCCCTCCCGAGTGCACTTGATCCGGACGCATGCTCATACCGGCGATTCTCCCACGGCGTCGGTCTGGGCCTGCCGGAGACGGGCCAGGGCCGATCGGATCGCCGGATACTTCGGCGCCAGGATCGCGGCGGCCAGGATCGCGGCGTTGGCGGCGCCGGCCGGCCCGATGGCCAGGGTGCCGACCGGCACGCCCCTGGGCATCTGCACGATCGACAGCAGCGAGTCGACCCCGCGCAGCATCTTGCTCTCGACCGGCACGCCCAGCACGGGCAGGATGGAGATGGCCGCCAGCATGCCCGGCAGGTGCGCCGCCCCGCCAGCCCCGGCGATCAGCACCTCCAGGCCGCGCCCCTCGGCCTCGCGACCGTAGCGGAACAGCCGATCCGGAGTCCGGTGCGCCGAGACGACCTTCGCCTCGTGGGGGATGCCCAGCTCGGTGAGGACCTCGCAGGCATGGCGCATCGTCTCCCAGTCGGACTTGCTGCCCATCACCACGCCGACCAGGGGTGCTTCAGGGATCTCGTTCGTCATGACGCCCCGTGGGAAAATAGCGACGGACCGAACTGGCTCCTGCACAATCAATCCGACGCACTCGGGGTATCGGGTTTCCGCCGCTTCGATCGCTTCCTGGCCCACATGTCGGCGAAGGACAGCAGGCGGGCGACGTCAAGCTCGAAGCCGGGGAGCTGGGCCGGGGCATACTTCTGGCCTTCCGGGATCACAAGCTCCTCATCCTTCTCGCCGCCGAAGACGTAGACGGTCAAAGTCCTGCGGAAGCGATCGATGACCCAGTACGTCTTCACCCCGACCTCACGGTACTCGGCCCGCTTGACGATGTAGTCCCGATCCTGATTGATCTTACCCTCCGAGACGAATTCGACGAGGATCGTCGGGACTTCCCACTCCTCAGGGAGCCGTCCCAGGCCCGCCCAGATCGCCCGATCCATCCGCCTGCGGTTCGTCTTGCACCGGATTTCCTCTTCGGGCAGAGTCAAGTCCAGCGACGAGCCTTGAGGATGGGTGTCCTGGTACTGCCTGAGCCAGTAACCCAATTGGTCGTTGGGATGACGTTCCTGACGCGAGGGGGTGGGAGACACGACGAGCAATCCGTTGATCAGTTCGTAGCGCCAGCCTCTCTCGCCGCGGGCGCGGTCGAATTCTTTCGGCGTGAGCAGCATCCCGGCCGATCGGGGGCCGAGCCGGAGCCGACGGACCTTCGGTGCGACGGTGGACATGCGAAACCCTCGTCCCTGGACCATGCAACATTGTGCGAGGTATGCGATTGCTCTTCATTCTACCCCAATCCCGGCGACGGGACGACCCGACTTGAACGGCCTGAATTGACCGGCTCTGCTTCCGGGGGGACAATGTCTGAAGTCAACCGACGATTGAATCGCGCACCATGGAGGACGGAAGTGAAATGGATCAGCCAGAAATCCGGATCGGGGTCATCGGCTGCGGCGGCTTCGGGCTCTATGCCCTCCAGCAGTTCGCCCAGGTGCCCGAGGTGAAGCTGACCGGCATGGCCGGCACGAACCGGCAGGCCGCCCAGGCCGCCGCGAAGCGGTTCGGCATCCCCGACATCGAGGAAGTCGACAAGCTCCTGGCCCGCGAGGACGTCGACCTGGTCTATATCGCGACCCCGCCGTTCCTCCACCATCCCCAGGCGCTCGCGGCCCTCGAGGCCGGCAAGCACGTCATCTGCGAGAAGCCGCTGGCGATGACCGTCGAGCAGGCCGACGAACTGATCGGGGTGGCCCGGAAACGGGACCGGCTGGTCATCGCCAACCTGATGCAACGTTATAACCCGCTGTACGACGCGGTCGGCCGGCTGATCCGATCGAAGGTGCTGGGCGAGGTCCTGCACGGCTACTTCGAGAACTACGCCTCCGACGAGAACCTGCCGCCGGACCACTGGTTCTGGGACCGTTCCAAGAGCGGCGGCATCTTCGTCGAGCACGGCGTGCACTTCTTCGACATGCTCGAGGGCTGGCTCGGCCCCGGCACGGTCGCGGCCGCCCAGCGCGGTATCCGGCCCGGGTCCTCGCCGCCGATCGAGGAGCATGTCCAGTGCACCGTGCGATACGCCCCGGACATCCTCGTGAACTTCTACCACGGATTCCACCAGGCCGGCCGGATGGATCGCCAGGAGCTATGCCTGATCTTCGAACGAGGCGACGTGACCTTGTATGACTGGGTCCCGACCCGGGTCCGCATCCACGCGATCGCCGACGAGGCCCAGACCCGCACCCTCTGCGACCTCTTCCCCGGCGCCCGGCTGGACGTCTCCACGAGCTACTCCCCCAAGGACCGGGCCTGCCAGGGACGCCACAAGTCCCTCGACGTCTACCAGATGATCGAACTCTCCTGGGGCGACGGGACGAACAAGTCACACCGATACTGCGAGCTGTTGCGGAACCTGATGACCGACCAGCTCGCCTGGATCCGCGACCATTCCCACCCGCGAAAGATCACCGAGGCCAACGGCCGCGACTCGCTGGCCGTGGCGATCGCCGCGGACCTCATGAGTCAATAGTCATGTTGGGCGCGGGTCTCCCGACCCCGCCCGGGACGCGAACAGTTGGGCGCGGATCTCCCGACCCCGCCCGGGACGCGGACTGTTGGGCGCGGGTCTCCCGACCCCGCCCGGGACTCGGACTGTTGGGCGCGGGTCTCCCGACCCCGCCCGGGACTCGGACTGTTGGGCGCGGGTCTCCCGACCCCGCCCGGGACGCGACCGAAGGTCTCAGACCGTCGCGAAGGGGAGGCGACCATGCTCTTAAAGAGGCACTTCGAACGGCTATTACTACGGCCCGACGACCTGAAGTCGTCGCATGACGACTTCGAGGTGGTCGGTGTCTTCAACCCGGGGGCGATCGTCGCGGGGGACTCGGTGATCCTCCTGGTCCGGGTGGCGGAGCGTCCGCGCGAGCGACGACCCGGCTTCACGGCCTCGCCGCGATGGGTGCCCGGCGAAGGCCCGACGATCGACTGGCTCCCGGACGATTCGATCGAGGTGCTCGACCCCCGGGTCGTGAAGGGCAAGGCCGACGGTCTGGTGCGGCTGACATTCATCTCGCACCTGAGGGCGGTGCGGTGCGGCGATGGGCGGGCGGTCGTGGACGTCTCGGGCGCCCCGTTCTTTCCCGACTCGGAGATGGAGGAGTTCGGCGTCGAGGACCCGCGGATCACGGCGTTCGGCGATCGGTATTACTTCACCTATGTCGCGGTCTCGCGCCACGGGGCGGCGACCGCACTGGCCTCGACGACCGACTTCCGACACTTCGAACGCCACGGGATCATCTTCTGCCCCGAGAACAAGGACGTGGTCCTGTTCTCGGAGAAGATCGGCGGCGAATACGTCGCGCTCCATCGGCCGAACGCGGCGACGCCGTTCTGCCGGCCCGAGATGTGGATCGCGCGATCGCCCGACCTGATCCACTGGGGCCGGCACGAGTGCCTCCACGGCGGCGGTGCCGAATGGGAGACCGGCCGCGTCGGCGCGGGGACGCCGCCGGTGCGCGTCGACGCCGGTTGGCTGGAGATCTACCACGGCAACCGCAAACCGACCCGCCCCGGCGAGGTGGGGGTGTATTCGACCGGTGTGTTATTGCTCGACGGCGACAACCCGTCGAAGATCCTCCGCCGTTCGGCCGCGTCGATCTTCGAGCCGACGGCCGATTTCGAACGTAACGGTTTCGTCCCGGACGTCGTGTTCCCCACCGGTATCGTTGAGAAAGGGAACTCGTACCTGGTCTACTACGGCGCGGCGGATTCGTGCACCGCGGTGGTGGAGTTTTCGAAGGACGAGACTCTGGGAGCACTGTCCGAGTGAGCTCCCCGGCAAAGTGTCACTCGGCTTGGCTCAGATCGGTCCTCAGGCAGTTGAGGGTACGAGAGACCTGTCCGGACTCGACACGCATCTCATAAGGGGAAGTTATTTCGTCAGCGTTCCCCGGTCTGGGAGACCCGCACCCGGCGCTGAACCGCGAGAGTCGATGTCATTCCCTCACCATCGCCCCGAGTATCTCGTCGAGCGAGACCGTGGCAAACGTGCTGGCATAATCGGACATGGCGTACGGGATGATCAGCTCGCGGCCGTGGAGCACGGCGCCGCAACTGTAGACCACGTTCGGCACATAGCCCTCGCGCTCGTTGGCGTCGGGCTCCAGCAGCGGCACCTCGAGGCGGCCGATGACCCGCGACGGGTCGTCCAGGTCGAGCAGGAAGGCCCCCATGGCATACTTGCGCATCGGGCCGACGCCGTGCGTCAGGACCAGCCAGCCCGCCTCGGTCTCGATCGGCGATCCGCAGTTGCCAAGCTGGACGTACTCCCACGAATACGTCGGCTTGGCGATCAGCTCCTTGGTGTACCAGAAGTGGAGCAGGTCCGAATACATCAGGTAGATGTTCTCGTTATCCTGCCGCGAGAGCATCGCGTAGAGCCCGCGGACCTTGCGCGGGAACAGCGCGAAGCCCTTGTTCCGGACCTCGGGGCCGTTCAGCGTGCTGACCTTGAAGCGGAGGAAGTCGTCGGTCTCGAGGATCTGCGGCAGGATCACCTTGCCGTCGAACGCGGTATACGTGGCGTAGTATCGTGCCGCGCCCTCGTCGTCGATGAACTGGACGAAGCGGGCGTCCTCGATGCCGTTGGACTCGGTCGGCGACGAGGGGAAGATGATCCGCTCGGAGACGTGCTGATCGGGGGAGAAGCCGATCTCGTAGTTGGCCTTGGCCAGCGTCACCATCCCCTGGCTGACCGACTCGAGCTCGTGATGCCGCGGCCGATTCAGGTGCAAGCCCCGGCGGATGGCCTGCTGGAGCTCGTCGAGCGTGAACTGATCGCCGATCGTGGCCAGCACCTGGCCGCTGAACGGGCCGTCGACGCCCAGCTCGACCAGCTTGCGGTAGAACAGCGTCTTGTCGTAGAGGATATTGGGCACGACCTCGGGCGCCGTGACGAACCGCGTCGGCTCGTCCATGCGGATGCGGCACTCCGCGTCGACCGTGCCGCTGCGGAACGTGATCGACGAGATGTGCCCTTCGCCGGTGGCGCGGAGGCTCAGCACGAACCGTCGCGAGCCCGACGGCAACCCCGACTGGTCGGGGTGCCAGACCATCGACGGGTTGAACAGCGCCGCGGACTCCAGCGCGTACTCCTGGGTGAAGTAGGAGCCGATCAGCATCCGCCGGTTCTCGCTCAGGTGTCGGTCGGTCAGGAGGTGCCGCCGGACCTGCTCGAACCGGTGCAGGAAGAAGTCGCGGGTCTTCTGGTGCCGGTTGTAGAACTCCCGCATCACGTTCTCGATCAGGGAGTCGACCTCGGCCTCCGAGAGCGACATGACGCGCGCGATGATCCGCTCGATCCGGCCGTCGCTGGCCGGTTCGAACGGGCGGATGACGACCCGGCCGTTGCTCGGCTTGAGCACGATGCCCGTGCGCCGGACGTTCACCGCCCGGCGGGGCCTCGCCGGCCCGCCGATGGGGAGGGTCCGGGCCTGATTGGCGTCGAGTTCGGCGGTCATCGGGGATCCGTTGGCTTCCATGGGAATCGGGCTCCTGACCTCGGTGTCAAGAGAAGGATAGGTTACGGGTCAACCGGTCGGGCGGGCTTCTTCAAGTCACCTGGGCCTGGCGGAGGGTGGCGGGCGTGCTTTCGAGCAGTTTCATCTCGCCGAGCGAGAGGAGGAAGGAGAGCGTCGACTCGGCCCCCTGATTCAGGTTGATGCGGTCCTCCTGGAGGCCGTCGCAGCAACCGCCGGTCTTGGAGTCGTAGAGGTCGAGCCCGAGGTCGTTGCCGCCGAGGAACCATTCGAACGCGAGCCGGGCCTCCTGGAGCCAGGCGGGGTCCTCGGTGGCATGGTAAGCCTCGAGGCAAGCGGAGACGGTGGCATGGGCCTCCAATGGCTGCTGGTCGAACTGGGCGCGTTCGCCTTCGTGACGATGGAAGCCGTTGGACCCGATCGGGCGAAGGTAGCCGCTCGGCGCCTTCTGCTGTTTGACCAGCCATCGCAAGGCTTGCAGGCCCACGTCGAGGGCTCGCGGATTCCCCCCGGACCGGGCCGAGGCGATCAGCGCGTGCGGCAGCTTGGCGTTGTCGTAGGCCAGGCCTTTCTCGAACCAGCACCATTCGTCGGTCGCGGTGTTCTCGAAGAGCTCGATCAGCCGATCGGTCAGCGCGTCGCGCATCTGGCTGGCGGGCCGAGCCCCGGAGAATCGCTGGAGGTAATGGCCGACCCCGATCACGCCGAAGGCCCAAGACCGGGGCGAGGTCATCTCGGTGATCGCCGGCAGGGCCAGGTCGAAGATCTGCGAGGCCCAGAATTGCAGGTCGCGGCGCTTCGATCGGCCGACGCAAGCCCCCAGGGCCCACAGCGCCCGGCCGTGACTGTCGTCCGAGCCGACGTCCTCGAGCCATCGGCGGTCGAAACCCAGGAAGTTCCGGAACCGGCCCCGGGTCCGGCCGAACGCGTGATTCAGGAAAGCCGCGTAGGTGGTCGCCAGCCGGTGCAGTTGCGGCGAGACCTGGCCGAGTTGCTCCAGGAGCACGGTCAGGAGCAGGGCCCGAGCATTGTCGTCGGTGCAGTAGCCCTCGCCGAAGTTAGGGATCGCCGAGCTGGCGTGCTGCAAGAGGCCGGCCGAGTCGGTCATCCGGATCAGGTGGTCGAACCGCCAGCCGGGCAGGTCCATCGGCTGCTCGGCCAGCGTGCGGACCGCCAGCGGCTTGTAGGGTACATCCAGCCGGCTCCGACGCGCCCGGTGGAACGATTCCATGTACAGGTGGGCGACGTGGCTCCAGATCATCTCCCGGCCGAGCAGATAGGCCTTCTTCCGCATGGCGTGCCGCCTCGGCTCATCCCGCAGCAGCTCGCAGATCTCGCGCGCCAGGGCGCCCGGGTCGTTGAAGGGGACCAGCACGCCCCGGCCGTCGGCCAGCAGCTCCTCGGCGTACCAGTACGGCGTCGAGACGACCGACTTGCCGCAGCCGAACGCGTAGGCCAGCGTGCCGGACGTGATCTGCGCCGGGTTGAGGTAGGGCGTGATATAGATGTCCGCCATCCCGATGAATTCGATCAGCTCGTTGATGTCGACGAACCGATTGTAGAAGCTCACGTTCTGCTTGATGCCCAGGTCCTTGGCCAGGCGTTCCAGGCTGATCCGGTAGCGCTCGCCCTGCTCGCGGAGCAGGTTCGGGTGGGTCGCCCCCAGGACGATGTAGAAGAAGTTGGGGAATTCCTTGAGGATCGCCGGCATCGCCTTGAGCATGTGCTCGATCCCCTTGTTCGGCGAGAGCAGCCCGAACGTCAGGGCGACGAACTTCCCCTCGACCCCGAACTGATCCTTGTAGAAATTCGGGTCGACGAACGGCATGTCGGGGATGCCGTGGGCGATCAGGTCGATCTTGGCCTCCGGGACGTCGTAGACCTCATGGAGGAAGGTGCGTGCCCGCTCGGACATGACGATCAGGCGTGCCGACATCTCGGCGACCTGCCCGAGCACGCGATGCTGATCGACATTGGGCTCGCGCAGGACGGTGTGGAGCGTCGTGACGATCGGCGTCCGCAGATCGCTCATCAGCCGGAGCACGTGGCTCCCGGATGGGCCGCCGAAGATCCCGTACTCGTGCTGGAGGCTGACGATGTCGGTATTGGCGAAATTGAGGAAGTCGGCCGCCCGCAAGTAGGAGTCGACCTCCTGCTCCTCGATCTCGAACCGCACCTCGGCCGGATAGTCGTAGCCCTGCGGCAGGTCGTTGACCGGGACGACGAAGCAATCGGACCCCGGATATTGCGTGGCGATCGACGTACACAGGTCGTACGTGAAGGTCGCGATCCCGCATTTCCTGGGCAGGTAGTCGCCGACGAACGCGATCTTCTGGATTTCACTATTTCGTTTCATAGACTCGCACGAGAAGCTCTGGCGCCCGGCGCAGGAACGACTCCTCCGGCGCAAATCGATCCGGCCGATGCACCTCGTCAGGACAACGCGCAGCCGGAGCAGCCCCAGGTGAATGGATTATCCGGCCCATCGACTCCGTGCAATGGGCGCGCCGACGGCTGGGCGACCGCGATCGAGCGGGGATAGCGTCCGTGGTCGTATCAATCCCGCGAGTCCTCGACGCACCAGGCCGGCGTTACGACCGCCATCATAACAAGACACGGTCGACAAACAAACGTGTGTTTCCCCTCCCGGTGTGGCGGAGAGTCAATCGGCCCGCTCGATTAACGACCGCGGACCCCGCCCGCCATGGCGGCGCCCCGGCCGGGGACGCAGATATGCCGCACCCCGGTGCGGCCGCTCGTGATCTGCGCCGTGTTGGCATTGGGATATCGGCCGGTCCGCATGCTGGGATAGAAGTTGTGCGAAGCCGTGGGCCGCTGAATGACGGGCGGAGTCTCGGGGCGCGGCTGCTGGGTCGAACTCCAGGGGACTTCGCTATTCGACCCCGCGGCCTGTGCCCGCAGCATCTGGTCCGAATAAGGATGGAGCGAATCACCCCCAGGCCGGGGCATCCCGGCCGCGGCGACCGAGGTCCCCACCGGACGCGAGGCGGTGGGCACGACGTCTTGCCGCGCGGTGGTGAGCCGATTGTACGAGCGGCTGCTCAATCGCGGGGCAGTCGCGGGCGGGCGGCCAATCACATTTGCAGTGCCTCCCCGCTGGACGTTCGCGGGCGAGCCACCACCCGGGCCGCCGGTCGCGTTCGCTCCGGGGGCCGTCGCGGACGGGTCGCTATTCGTCCCGGCGACGCCCTGCGCATGGACGGCGACCGCATGGCCGAGCCCCGCCAGCAGGACCAGAAGGCCGAATCGCCAGGATTGCATGAAATCAACGCGTCTTGGCATGGCTGTCACAGGATCGGCTCCTCTCGGCGGCCGAAGTTTCAGGCCGGCCCTCGATCGCCGGCTCAACACGCCCAGAATCCCTTCAGTCTATCCCCTCGAAAGCCCCGGGTACAAGGGGTCTGGTCAGAGTCCGCCGAGGAACCGGATCAAAGAGTCCGAATCTTGAAAGATCGTCAACGTCCGCGACGGAAATAGGTTCGGCGCGACCCGCCCATCATGTCATGGAAGATACTTGAACTCTTCGCAAATCGGCGTTAGAGTTTTTCAAACCATTGTGGTTGTGCGACATATCCCGCCTCGATCGTAACAAAGGCGGGTGCGGTGACTTGGCCTCTTTCCATGACGCCTGAGCCTGGCATCGAGGCTGTCCGGGATGATTCCGTCCGGCTTGGCGTCCACGAGCGCGCCTCGTAGATCCTTGCGTCCGTCTTTTGATTGGCAGTCGAGGTCGTTCGCGATCTCGTGTCGTTTCCGGCATCGCGCGACGTGTGCCATCCCGCGGGACCCAATCCAAGTACCGGCAAGCCGACGACATATCGGGATACTCTCGGCAGTCGTCGTCCCCGGCTCGACGTGGGTGCGCATCGGTCGACCCATGAATCCGCATATTCCGAATCAGCCGCGGTAACCTCGTATGAGGTCGTATCCCCGGCTGAGATCATCCTGCGAGTCGGCTAGCCCATCGGTCCCCGTTGACCCATGGCCTCGCAGAATGATAGCCGCTGGATTCTTGACCAATCCGATCAACTTGGTAGTATAAGTCGAGTTTCATCGGGATCACTGGTGACCCGTCCAAGGAGAGAGGGACCGTGCCCCCTGCTCGACCGATTCATTGGGGGAGGGTTTTCCATGGCTGACTCAACCGGTACCAGCCCACGTCGCTCAGGCTTCACCCTGATCGAATTGCTGGTCGTGATCGCAATCATCGCAGTTTTGATCGCGCTGTTGTTACCGGCGGTCCAGGCGGCCCGCGAGGCCGCCCGACGAGCCCAGTGCACCAACAACCTCAAGCAGTTGGCGCTGGGCATCCAGAACTACCTCTCGCAGACCAACGCGTTCCCGCCGTTGTTCACGAACTTCAACCTGCCCGGCAGCCTCGCCGGTCCGAGTGATTCGAACGGGTCGTGGCCCCTGAACTGGGCCGTGTTCCTGCTGCCGTTCTACGAGCAGGGGCCGCTCTACAACGCCGCCAACTTCTCCTACGGAGCGCAGGATGCCCCGAATCTCAGCACCTTGACGATCGTGAACATCAATTCGCTGATCTGCCCTTCGGAGGACATGAGCACCGGCCCGTGGGTCAGCACCAACAGGGCCAACTACCGGGCGAACTTCGAGGGCCCTCCCTCCATGCTCTCCTGGAGCGGCCCGATCGTCGTGATGACCCCGAACGGGACCAGCACCCCGTGGAGGACGCAGCAGCCATCGGTTTATCCTTCTTATGTGAACTCGAACATGGGAAGCGTCGGCATGCAGAGCATCACCGACGGGACATCCAACACGGCGGCGCTCAGCGAGAAGCTCATGGGCACCGCCGGGTACGGCAACTCGTCGGGGGCCTCCACCATCACGGCCGCCGCGAGGAGCCTGGCACTGCGCGGGATGTTCAACCTGAGCGTGAATGTCACGGTCGACCAGGGCGGGGCCGCGGGGGCCCAGACGGCCCTCCAGTTCTACCAGGCTTGCAACGCCATCCCGGGGACCCAGACGATCGCTGGCGACAGCGGCTACTGGGACGGCGCGGTCTGGAACGGGACCCACGCCGGAACCCTCAATTTCAATTCATACAACCATTTCAATACTCCTAACAAGTGGTCGTGCATCGCCGCGAATACGGCCGAGGGGAATGCCAACAGCGTCGGCGCCTGGAGCGACGCGGTCACCCCGACGAGCAACCACCCCGGCGGGATCAACGTGGGCTTCTGCGACGGCTCGGTCCACTTCGTCAAGGACACCATCAACGTCCAGACCTGGTGGGCGCTGGGGACCCGGAACGGGGGCGAGGTGGTCAGCTCCGATTCCTATTGAACCCGGCGGGCCGTCCCCGGCGACACGCGAGATTCCGGTCCTCCTCGTTCGACAGCGGATGGAGTCGTCGTGTCTCTCGCGACATCCGGAGCGGTACGGGGGGATCGCGGACGCGCTCGGGCTGGAGATCCGGTCTTCCCCGCGGCCTGAAGGGCCGCAGGATCCCAGCCCGGGGTGGAACCCCGGGAATTCGGATCGCCCGTCCTGTCCGTCGCACCCTGAAGGGGTGCGGGAGCGGGCGTTGTACCCGACCTGATCCTCAACCTTTTCCACGGGAGGAACGCGTATGCGACGACCCTGGCACGTCGTGGGCATGTTGATGGTTTCGTTCGTGCTCGCGGGCTGCGGCGGCGGCGAATCGACGGCGACTCCGGACAATCTGGATGCGGCCCGCGAGGCCGCAAAGAAGTTGCAACAGCGGGAAGCCGCCGCGAAGCAGAAATCCCCGTCGGACGCGAAAGGTGAAGCAAACGCCCCCAAATCCGGCAGAAAGAAGTGAGAGGCCGCGAAAGAGTCGATCCTTTCACAAACTCCGAGTCGGGCGAACCGCGGCGCGGGACGCAGGGTGGATCGTTGCCGGGGACTCGTGCCATGCGTCCGCGCCGGGCCTCTTTGATCGTCCTGCTTTGCCTGATCGCCGGCCTGGGCGCACTCTACCGGCCGGCGCTGTCGATCCTCGCGGAGCGTCGATTCCAGGCCGGCCTGAAACAGGCGAAGGCGGACATGGACGCGAAGCGGTTCGGCGCGGCGGGCGCGTGGCTCGCCGCGCAATCGGCCGCGCGGCCCGACCGCGCCGAGGCCGCGTTCCTGCTCGGCGTCTGCGAAGATGCGATGGGACGCCACGAGGCCGCCGCGAATGCCTGGGCGCGCGTGCCGCTCAAATCGGCCCTGGGCTTGAACGCGGCCATCGCCCGCGCCCGGACGCTGGCCGGCGACCTTGGCCGGCTCTCGGATGCCGAGGCCGTCCTCGCCGCGACACTGGACCATGTCGGGCCGAACTCCCCCGATTTCCGATACCTGCTCAACCAGATCCTCTACTGGGAAGGCCGGTTCGACGAGATGCGCCGGCGGCTCCAGGACGGGTGGAGCACCTCTCCCGACAAGGCGGGCGACCTCCGCGACCTGTGGCTGATCGACAGCGCCGTGGTGATGGTCGACCCGATTCGCGCCGCGGTCGAGGACGCGGCGCGCAAGGCGCCGGACGACGACCGCGTCTGGCTGGCGCGCGCCCACCTCGCCCTGCTCTCGGGGCAGCCGGACCAGGCGCACCGTTGGCTGGACGACTGCCTGGGACGGCGTCCCGACGATCCCGTCGTCTGGCGCGCACGGCTCCGTTGGGCGCGCGCCGCCGATTCCCTCGAAGAGGCCCGCCGCGCGCTCGCGCACCTGCCCGCCGACCGCTTCACGCGCAACGAGGCGCTGACCCTCGGCGCGTGGTTCGCCGCGCGAGAACGCCGCGACGACCGGGAGCGGACCGCGCTCGAGCAGTTGATCGAACAGGTACCCGGCAACACGCAAGCACTGGAACGCCTGGCGGTGCTGGCCAACGAGTCGGGCCAGTCCAGCCCCGCGGCGGACCTGCGCCGCCGCAAGGCCGAGATCGATCGGGTCAAGGAGCGGTATTTCCGCCTGCTCGAACCCCGCAACACCATCACGCAGTACACCGAACTCGCCGGCCTGGCCGAGACGCTGGGGCGCGGCTTCGAGGCGCGCGGCTGGTGGTTCCTGGCGTCGCGATACCAGCCCGGCGCCCTCGCAACCGCCGCGATCGAACGACTCGGCCCCCCTCGTCCCGACCCGCTCCTCCCGGTCGGCCAGACGCTCGCCTTCCACCTGGGCGAGCTCGCCGGCTTGCCACCCGACCGCCCGGCACCCCCGGCGGGGTCGTCCTCGGAGGTGGCCAATCCAACCATCTTGCCCGAGTTCCGCGACGGGGCCGAGTCGGCGGGCCTGCGGTTCGTCTTCAATAATGGCCGGTCGACGCTCCGCCAGCTCCCCGAAACCACGGCCGGCGGCGTCGCCCTGCTGGACTACGACGGCGACGGCTGGCTCGACGTCTACGTCGTTCAAGGCGGCACGTTTCCGCCCGATCCCGGTCGACCGCCGACCGGCGACCGGTTGTTCCGCAACCGCGGCGACGGCACGTTCGAGGATGCCACCGAACGTGCCGGCATCGCCCGGATGAAGCGAGGATTCGGCCATGGGGTGGCCGTCGGCGACTTCGACAACGACGGACATCCCGACCTCTTCGTCACCCGATGGCGGTCGTATGCCCTCTACCGCAACCGGGGCGACCGGACCTTCGAGGAGATCACGGATCGCGCCGGACTCGGGGGCGATCGCGACTGGCCCACCTCGGCCGCATTCGCCGACATGGACAACGACGGCGACCTGGACCTCTACGTCTGCCATTACGTCGACTGGGATGCCGAGCACCCGACCCTCTGCAAGCGCCCGACCCGGCCGGGTGAGCCGATCGATCCCGACCATGTCTACGAGTACTGCATGCCCAACCCGTTCCCTTCCCGGCCCGATCATCTGTTCCGGAACGACGGGGGCCGGTTCGTGGACATGACGGCCGAGGCCGGCATCGTCGACGCCAACGGGCGCGGCCTGGGGGTCGTCGCCGCGGACCTCGACGACGACGGCCTGATCGACCTCTTCGTCGCCAACGACACGACGGCCAACGACCTGTGGCACAACCTGGGCGGCATGAAGTTCGAGGAAGTCGGCATCTCGGCCGGCGTGGCCTGCAACGCCCTGGGGGCTTTCCAGGCCGGCATGGGGACGGCCGTCGGGGACCTCGACGGCGACGGCCTGCCCGACCTGACCGTCACGAACTTCTACGGCGAGTCCACGACCTTCTTCAAGAACATGGGCCGGGGGATCTTCGCCGACCGGACCTCCGCGATCGGCCTGGCCGGCCCGAGCCGGTACCGGCTCGGCTTCGGCATCGTGATGTTCGACGCCAACAACGACGGACGGCTCGACCTGGCCCAGACGAACGGCCATGTAGTCGACAATCGGCCCGATTTCCCGCTCGACATGCCGGGACTGCTCCTGATCGGCGGGGATCAGGGACGACTGGTCGACGTCTCCCGGCAAGCCGGGTCGGCCTGGAATGTCCCGCGGATTGGCCGGGGACTGGCGGTGGGGGACCTCGACAACGACGGTCGCGTCGACCTGGTGTCAATCCCGCAGAACACCCCGCTCGTCTTGTTCCAGAACCGGACCGCGAGCACAGGCGTCCACGCAGTCGCGTTCTTGCTGGAGGGGACCCGGTCCAACCGCGATGGCGTGGGCGCGGTCGTGACCGTGACGGCCGGCGGTCGTCGCCGACGCGCCTGGCGTTACGGGGGCGGGAGCTACCAGTCCGCATCCGACCCGCGCCTCCATTTCGGCCTCGGGTCGGACCGCATCGAGGAGGTCGATGTCCGCTGGCCCTCGGGGCAGGTCGATCGCTTCAAGGACCTGGAGTCCGACCGATGCTACCGACTGCGCGAGGGAGACAAAGCCCCGGCCTCCTCGCGGAGCTTTCCGGCGCTCGGCGTCGATCGCTAGAGCGCTGAAGGATTGGGCTGCCCACGCAATGAACGTATCGAATCGATACAAGCTCGAAGCGCCAGCGAGTGAATTCCGGCGGGGATCATCGATCCACTCGCGGGCGCTTCGGGCCCGTATGAGCCGTCTGCCATCCATTGCACCAATCGCTCTACACCGGCGTCGCTCGTCCTCAACCACCGGGTCGGAAGGGCGACGCTCACCCCGTCCATGCCCTACCCGTCGAGACAAGCCCGGGACGCGGTCATTGCTGGCGGTATGGACAAGAGATTGGAGCTGGTGTACAACCGTTTTGACGAGATCCTCACCGAGGCCGCAGTCTGCTTCGAGGGGAGGGAGGGCGGCTTCGAGGAAATCGAATCGCTTCCCTCCGGGTTGGGACCGACATCCCCAAAGGAGAGCCCACGTGATCGAGACGCCGCATGTCCTGGAAACAGCCGACCAGTTGATTGCGCTCATCCCCTTGGTTGTCCCACGAGCGGAGATTCAGGAGGTGATGGGGCCGACCATCCGCGAGGTGTATGCCACCATCGCGGCGCAGGGAATCGCCCCCGTCGGGCCATGGTTCACCCACCACCGGCGGAGGCCATCGGACACATTCGACTTCGACGTCTGCGTCCCCGTCGCGACACCGGTGGCCGCCGCGGGGCGCCTCAAGCCGGGCCGGCTTCCGGCCACGCGAGTCGCCCGGACTGTGTTCCACGGCCCCTACGAGGGGCTGGCCGCCGCATGGGGCGAGTTCTGCGCCTGGATCGAGGCGAATGGACTCACTCCTCGCGAAGACTTGTGGGAACGCTACATCGTCGGTCCGGAATCGAGCCCCGATCCGGCCGCCTGGCGCACGGAACTCAATCGGCCGCTGGTCGGATAGGGCAACCCGGCGTTCGGGGAGCACCCCGCGGAATCGTCCTGGTGCCCTCGGGCTCGCGCCCGATCCAGATGCTGGCAATCGACCCGGAGTTGAGCGACAATCCAGTCGAGTGATGGCACTGACCACGGGGGTCGGCGCACACCAGCTTTGGGAGGGGCGCGTGGGGCGTCAAGCCGCGACGCCCTCGAATTCCACGGGTCCCAGGGAGCTTTCTACCAATGAGCATGACAACGGACCGTCGATCGTTTCTGTTCGGGGCTTCGGTCGCGGGTTTCGGCATCCTGGCCCAGGGCCGGCGGGGCTGGGCGGGGGGCGTCGGGCCGAACGAGACGCTGAACATCGCCTGCATCGGCGTGGGCGGTAAAGGGCGCAGCGACACGGAGAACGCGTCCCATTACGGGCGGATCGTCGCCGTCTGCGACATCGACGAGAAGCGCCTGGATGCCGAGGCCGAGAAGTACAAGGAGGCGAAGAAATACTTCGACTACCGCGAGCTGCTCCACGAGCTGGGCCCCCGGATCGATGCGGTGACCGTCTCGACGCCCGACCACACGCACGCCCCGGCGGCGGTGATGGCCATGCGCATGGGCAAGCACGTCTACTGCCAGAAGCCGCTGACCCATTCCGTCTGGGAGGCCCGGCTGATGCGCGAGACGGCGCGGAAGATGAAGGTCTGCACCCAGATGGGCAACCAGGGGACGGCCAACCCCGGCTTCCGCCGCGGCGCGGAGATCGTCCGGACCGGGGAACTCGGGCTGGTGCGCGAGGTCCACGTCTGGACGAATCGCCCGTTCAAGTACTGGAAGCAGGCGCCGGACATCGTCGCGAGGCCCAAGGAGACGCCGCCGGTCCCGAAGCACATCCACTGGGACCTGTTCCTGGGCACGGCGCCGGAGCGGCCCTATAACCCGGTCTACCATCCGCACGACTGGCGCGGCTGGTGGGACTTCGGCACCGGCTCGCTGGGCGACATGGCCTGCCACACGGCGAACCTCTCCTTCATGGCGCTGGGACTGCCGGTCGCCAGCCGGGTCTCGGCCAAGAGCGGCCCGATCAACTCCGAAACCTATCCAGCCTGGGCGACGATCACCTATCAATTCCTCCCCGGCGGCAGCCAGCCGCCCGTCACGCTGACCTGGTACGAGGGCGCCAAGGACGGCCAGCGCAACCTGCCGCCCGACGAGCTGTTCCCCAAGGGCTTCAGGCCGTCGGACAGCGGCTGCCTGCTGATCGGCACCAAGGGCCAGATGTACTCCCCGAGCGACTACGGCGCCGAGCAGGTGCTCTGGCCCGAGGAGAAGTTCAAGGGCTACAAGGGCCCCGAGCGCTTGCTGCCGCGGATCGAGGGCGACGGCAAGAACGACGACGACAACCAGAAGAAGGAGTGGGTCGAGGCGATCCGCGCCGGCAAGCCCGAGATCGCGCTCTCGAACTTCGATTACGCGTCGACGCTCACCGAATCGATGCTGCTGGGCAACGTCGCGGTGCGATCGGGCGAGTACTTCGACTACGATCACAACACGGGCCAGATCAGCGGCAACCCCAAGGCGGCCCAGTATCTCAAGCCTTATTTCCGCAAGGGATGGGAAATCTGATCGATGGCCAGTGATGTGTCACCCATCTCGGGAGACGCTGAGCCCTTGAGGGGCCTCGAGCACCTCTCGATCGAAGACGCGTATTTCCAGGCTTGGGGGAAGATCGGCGGAGCCGGCAGGCTCCGCCGAACCTTCTCACTCTCCGCGGAATTCTGGGGCATGATCGAGTTCCAGATCCGAAAGGAGCAGCCCGGTGTCAGCGATCGCGAAGTCAAGCGACTGACTGCGAAGCGGATGTATCTGTCGGATGACGCGGCGCAGCGCCTGCTCGATCAACCGGGGAGTCAAAGGATGGAGCGCATGGAGATCGTCGATTTTCAGGAGACGATGGAGCGCATCATGGCGATTCTTGGAGAGCTCGGACTCAGCTTCCACTTCACCGGAGGCGTAGCGGCCTCATTTTACGGCGACCCCAGGTTCACCCAGGATCTGGACCTGGTCATCCAACTGACCGTCGATCAGCCGGAAACCAAGGAGCTCCTGAACCGCCTGTCTTCGGGATATCTCATCCATCAACAAGCGGCAATGGACGCCATCAAGGGCCGTGCCCTATTCCAGGCGATCGACGAGTTGTCCATGGTCAAGATCGATTTTCATGTCGGCGAGAAGATCCCCGGCGAGCTGGGGCGGAGTCGGCGTCGTGAAGTCGCGCCGGGCGTAGTGGCCCCGCTAGTGTCGAAGGAGGACGCGATCCTGTCCAAGCTACTCTGGATGCAGTTGGGGAGCCACAAGGCTCGACATGATCTGAAGATGATGTTGAAGCGCCCTGAAGAGTTGGACCGGGCGATCCTCCAAGAGCGTGCCGCGAAGCTCGGGCTTCATGAGCTGCTGGTCGAGATCGAAGGAGAAATCTAAAGAAAGCCAAGGTTCTCATGTCCGATCCCGGCGCCCAGACGACCGTCCTGGTCGAGCTGCTCGCGAGGAGCGAAACGGGGGAGCGAAACGGGGACGCAGCGAGGGGAGCGAAACGGGGACGCAGCTAGAGGGGAGCGAAACGGGGACGCAGCTAGGGAGCGAAACGGGGACGCAGCTAGGGGAGCGAAACGGGGACGCAGCGAGAATAGGGGAGCGAAACGGGGGAGCGAAACGGGGACGGGGGAGCGAAACGGGGACGGGGAGCGAAACGGGGACGCAGCTAGAATACGGAGAGCGAAACGGGATATAGCTAGAATAAGAATCTAGATGCGTCCCTGTTTCTAGTCTTAGATGCGTCCCTGTTTCTAGTCTGTTTCCATTCCCCCAGTTCGAATCTAGATGCATCCCTGTTTCCAGTCCCCTGTTTCCGGTCCGCGTCTCTGTTTCCGGTCCCTTTTTCCAACCCTCGAAGGAGCCGCCACAACTCACTCGCAAGGCCGTGCCTTTTCACGAGAGGATTTTCAGATCGAACCGTTCGGCTTGTACCGACTCCGGGTCGCAATCGGCATCGAGCACCATCCCCCCGCCTGTGGGTCGGCTTCCTGGCCCAGCCGTTTCCGGATCGCTTCGATTCTCGTAGCGAATCTTTGTGACGCCGAAGAGCTGCTCTGCGAAGGGCTTGCACTCGCTGGGGTCGTCTACCAGCGACATTGCCGGCTCAGATTTGGCGCGACACAGTGCCCCACGTCTTCGCGGCAGAGGGCCGCACAATCGATTATCAACGAGTAAACCGTTTCTTGTGGCGGAGATCGATTGGCGGGATGGTCCCAGCCCCGCCCCGTTTCGCTTGGCTCGCTCCTTGCTCCGGGGCTGGAACTGGGCTTGCGGGGTTAAGCCGTTTCGTGTTTACTCTCGCGCGGTGTCTCTATCCGAACGAATGGATTCGGCGGTTCGCCCGGAATGGAGTCTTCCATGCTCGCTCGTGCCGCGCTTGTCGCTCTGATTTCGGTGGCCTGCTTCACACAGCAGTCCGTCGAGGCCAGTCCCATCACGTTCGATTTCACCGGAAACTTCGGTATGGCCTCGAATGGGACTTCCACGCCATTTAGCGGATCATTCACAATTAACGGGAATCCAACGGTGACCAACGGCGGGCCAAACCCCTACGGTCCCTACCCCTATGTCTCCGAGGAAGGCAGTGACGTATCCCTCACTGTGAATATGGGCGGGCAGGTGTTTAACTTTGCTAATACCGCCTCTCAGCCCAATAATTCAATGCTCCTCGTTGAAGTGCAACCCACGGTCCCGGGCACGCCGAACACCCCGCTCGAGACCGAGTTCCTCATCAAAGGAAGTTCAATGACACTCGGGGCCAATTTCGCGCTGACTGTCTACAGCCCTGGGGTAGCGCAACTCACAAATCTGAGCAGCTTCAACTTCAATTTGTACAACGCCTCCGTGGAAGCAAGTGACATTTCTGGAGTGGGTTATACCTTTCAGGGGGGCATAACTTCCATCGAAATCGTGTCTAACCCCGAGCCGGGCACACTTGCCATTTTTGCGGTCCTTGCGCTCACCGGGCTCGTCTACCAGCGACGTCGCAGGCTCAGTCGTGGTGCGACGCAGTGACCTTGCGTCTTAGTGCGCGATGTCGCCTGCTGGAGTTCGTATCCGACACCACCCCAGCCACAAAGGCGTCCTCGCGGCGTCACCCGCGTCCTGGCGGCGTCACCAGAGACTTCATGCGCCGGGAGCATGGCGATCTGAGGAGGGCTAGCGAAACGGGGACGGGGAGCGAAACGGGGACGGGGAGCGAAACGGGGGAGCGAAACGGGGACGCAGCTAGAATACGACTCTAGCTGGAGCGAAACGGGGACGCAGCTAGAATACGACTCTAGCTGCGTCCCTGTTTCCGGTCCCTTTACCATTTTCGACGGATTACCGGATTTCGAACGGAGTCCCCGTCCTCGTACCCCACGTCATCCGGCGGACCGCCTTGGGTTCAGGAGAAGCGCACGCTCGACGGCCGGTGAGCTCGTCTCGTAGCCCTGCGCGACGATCTGGCCGCGGTCGTTGATGGCATCGGCTCCCGTGATCACGAAGCCCGATCCCGCGGGGACCATGCTGTTGAGGTCGACCATCCGACCGTGCAGGTCGATGAAACCGTGGGCTGCCGAAGTGCTCGTGAGCGAGTAACCGACCACCGCCCCCTTGTCATTGATGGCCGAGGCCACGGAATCCCGACCGCCGAGCGTACCCAGGTCGGTCATCCTCCCCCGGCTGTAGAGGAAGGCATGGCTGGCCGCGTCGTTCGCCGTGTCAGAGGACCCGACAACCGCCCCGCGATCATTGATCGCATCGGCCGACGAATTCGTCCCGCCGAATGTGCCGAGGTCGCTCATCTTCCCGTGGCGATAGAGGAACGCATGAACGATGAGGGAGGGAAAACTCGAGCCGTTCGCGGCCGGCAAGCTGCCGGTCGGCGAGAAGCCGACCACCTCTCCGCTATCGTTCAGGCCTCGCGCCACGGAACCCAGGCCGGCGAGGGCCCCCAGGTCGACGATCCTCCCATGGCGCTCGATCGCGTCATCATAACCGCCCGCCCAAAGTCCGGATACGACTCCGCCGTCGTTGATCGAGACCCGACCATCTCCCGCGGAGGCCGGGTCGATCGGGCCCAGGTCCGTGAGCTTGCCGCCCTGCTCGCGGAAGGCATCGACGCGATCGTTGCCGGGGGCGATGCCGGACGTTCCGACGACGACGCCCCGGTCGTTGATGCCCGAGGCCCCCGAGGTCGTGCCACCGAGCGTCCCCAGGTCGGTCATCCTCCCGTGGCGATAGAGGAAAGCGTGGGCGGCCGCGTTGTTCGCGGTAGAAGAGTACCCGACCACCTCGCCGTGATCATTCATGCCCACCGGGACGGTGACCGTGCCGCCGAGCGAGCCCAGATCAGTGATGGTATAGCTGAGCAACCGGCGATCCTCGAGCGGCTCCATTCCGGGCGAACGCTCGGAGCGCCTCTTGAACGCAACCCGGCGGCCATTCGGCGCGATTCGTCGGCCCCGGAATGCGGACACCAAGTGTCGGATCAACATCGATGTGGATAACATGGCAATGCCCCGCCGATCGAGATCGTGGCGATGATTCGGTCGTTTGAACGATGATTGACTCCGCGATGCCGGCCCTCTCGCGGGCATCCTGGCCTTCCTCGGTCTCATTGAACGAGAGCACGCGGCCGATCGCCGCCGCGGTGTCAAATCATAACATGCCTCACGTCTGCGACCTTGCCGAATCAGGCTATATGTTGTTAATCAAGATTCGGTCACGGTGGCCGAATCTCCGACGGTTCGACAAGACGCACGTTGAGGAAAATGCCCGTTTCGCGTGCGGTCGTGACATCGCCTTCGAGATTCAGGATCTCGGGGCCCTCGAGCAATTCCGGGCCGACTCGACCTCTCCTGAATGGAGTGTGCTCACCCCGACGGGTCGGATCGAGGACGTCGCGTACGACATCGCCCGGCTCGATCTTCGGAACCTCGGGATACTCGATTTGGGCCCGATCGGCGGTCTTCGACGCAACGATTTGCATTTCCTCCGGATTTTCTTATGTACCGGTGTGGTCAAGGGATCGGGATGCTGGCGGAGCAAATCGGCGGGATCGTCCCAAGACCGATGGATTGACAGCATCTCTGTCTTGACACGGGCAGTCCCTTCCCACACCAACCCGAAGCGTCGGCGAGGTTTGCCGCAAGTCCTTGCGGGAGAAGGGGGAAGATCCTCGCTGACGCTTCGGGTTGGGAGAGAGGGCAGGCTCCGTAAGAGTTCGCGAACTGTCAACTTGCCGATGGGGTTCTGTGGGACGATCCCAAATCGGCGATAGGTGCATTTAAGAAATTGTCAAGCTGCGGCATCTTAAAGATTAGGGGGGATTGTGCGCGACCATTTCCAGCATGGGCCAGGTACCAGTGACAAGCGGACCATCAAGTGACCAACCGGGCCGATGCAGGCCGCACAGGCTTCGCAAAGCCCGCGGGCCGGGTCGCCCCAGGGATTGCTCCCTGGGGCTCCCACAGATCCGGATCAGTGGGGGGCCTGGTGGGCGTCCGCCCAGGTCTACCCGGCCCGAGTCTCACCTGGGAAACAAAAGCCGAGTAGGGAAGGGGCAGGCCACGGGGGCTCGATCGAGCTTCGGGTTTCCCCTTCCCCCTCTAAAATTCCGTACGGCGGGTTTTCCCCAGTACGGCTTCAAATGGACCGTCAATGGCGACCTTCGACGACTTCCCAGGGTCTAGGGCTGCAGAACAAAGTTTGACACCGGGTCCCCCTAAGTTTGACACCGGGTCCCCACCCTGACCCGGCCCTGACAGGACTTGACCCAGATCAATCTCTCTTGACCACGAATGGAGCGGTTGCCAGCCCCACTCGGCGGGAAAGGGGACGGCACGAATTGATCAGTAGATCCGACGCGGGAAGCGACTTTGCTGTCCCCAGGTCAGTCGACCCGCTATCCTCCCACCTGGACAATCGGCCCGTACCACGTCAGGCGAAAGGTCAGATCCCTGAGAAGTTGGTCGTATGTCGCGCAGATAATTCTCTTCGAATTGACGATGACGTGCTCTCGCCGCCAGCGGAGGCGATCGCGTTCCGCCGCGTCCATGTATTGATCGCGACCGACGATGAGGACTCCCGTATAGTCGACCGCCCGCCTCCCGAGTCGGGACTCCATCGTCGCGGTATTGGTCATGTCCTGGAGCTTGTAGAACCAGTCGACGAGTTGGGAGTAGCCGTGATCGAAGCGAGGGCTCCATTCCCGCGTCGATTTGTCGCCGTGCTTGACGAAGAGGCTGCGAGGCCCCGCGTCTTCGAACTCCACGAAGGTGCAAGCGCGGGTCACCGAGTCGGCGATCGCCAGATCGCAACGAAAATCCCCGAAGAGCGGATACTCGAATGCGAGAAGATCGCCTCGCCCGGCGTCCGGATTGTAATGCCCGATGAGGGCTGTCAGATGGGGCCGCGCGCGGAAGAAGTCAAGGAGCACGGCTTCTCTCAGGTCCGCACTGGATTGAAGAAGTGCCCGGAATTCGGCGACCTCGGCGTGGGCCGCGGCCAGTTCCAATGCGTGAGGGGCGAAGTCGGGCATGAGTCGACTCCTCCGCTCACTTGACCGTGGCGTACCGCTCCAGCGCCTCGTGACGGACGATATCCGCGACCTCCGGATCGTGGCCCTCGCGAGCGAAGATCAGCACTCTCAGGCTATCATCCACGGGCACGACGTAGAGGGGCTCGGCTACATCCGGTCGTCTGGCGATGCGCGCCGGCCAAT
>JBKQHM010000651.1:0-4373 GCA_052148775.1 Isosphaeraceae bacterium
TTATGGGATGCGGAAACCCTGGAAAACCAGGCGTTTCTGAAAGCGATGACTATACTATGCACCGACTGTGGCATATTACACAGTCCAACGACGGCCCCATTCAGGATCGAAAAGCACCGAAAACCCGGGGAAATCTGGTGCGTAAGCCCTGGTGGGTGCTCGGGTTGAGGTCGCGAGTTGCTCGTGGAGGTGCTTCCGGGTCCTGGGGCATCGGCGCCGGGTTACCGACTTTACGCAGCCCGGCGGCCCGACCGCAGAAACGCGAGTGCACCCAGGTTTTCCCCCGCGTTGACCGCGTGTTTCCTCTGTTGGTACTATACTGACATTCACAAGATCTACCACGATGTGGGATCGCGAAACGGGGGGCGGGCATCGCGACCAGCCCTGACGATATCGGCGATCTCACGGATCTCCCGGAAGCCGGTCGGACGGGGCCGTCGGCCGAGATCCTCGTGGAACGAGCCAGACGATTTCCACCGGCACAAGCGTGGTGGGATGAGGACTTCGAGGGACTCTGAAGCGTGCTATGGCCGCCATGACGACGGAAACACCGATGAGTGAGACCCATGCAATCCGGAGATGTCATATGGGTACGAATGGCCGACCCGAACGAATTCAAAGACGCCGCTTGATTACATCCGGGCCTCCGGCGAAGTTTCCGCAGATCGTGGATTCGGCCGTACGAGCCCACCCGGCGCCACGTCCTGACGCGGCATCGAGGAACAAGCTCCCCACCGATATTCGAGAACACGCCCTACGATGCGATGGTCTGTCCTGATCCTGGTCCTCCTGATGGCGGTCGACGTCTGGTACCGCGCGCATACGTTCGGGCCGGATGTGAAGGCGGCTACAGGAGTCAACCTCTGGCCGATGACAGTCGGCGAGAGTGAGCCCCTGGACTGTGACGAGGCGGCCTATGCCTACATGGGGCATCGCATCCTCCAGGGCGACGTCATGTATCGCGACCTGACGGAGAACAAGCCCCCGCTCGGCTACTGGCTCTATAGCCTCGGCGTCGCGGTTGGCGGCTACCGCGAGCTGGCGATCCGGTTGATGGCGATCCCGTTCGTCTTGGCCACCATCGCCGTCGTCTGGTGGATCGGAAAGCGGCTCGGCGGACCGGGCGCCGCCTGCCTGGCCGGGGGACTCTACATCCTGCTCAGTACCGACCCCTTCCTCTTCGGCAACGGGTCGAACATGGAGCACTTCATCAACCTCTTCGCGGCCCTATCCCTCGGCCTCCTGATTGCGGGCTGGGACCGTTCTAGCCGATGGTGGATCTTCGGGGCGGGGGTCTGTCTCGGGGCGGCGGCTCTGGTGAAGCAGGTCGCGATCGTCCACGCGGTGGTCTTCGTCCCGGCATTGCTGTTACGGGCCTGGTCTCCGGATCCCGATCGACCGCGACGCCGGCTCGACGGGCTCGTCGATGGGCTCGTCCTCGGCCTGGGAATCGCATCGATTGCGGCCGTCGCCGGGACGATCGTCCTGGCCCAGGGCGCGGGCGGTCCCGCATTCGAGGACATCGTCCGATACGGCGGGGCCCTGGCGACCGACACCTTGCCCGACCCGAATGCCCCGTCGGGGCTATTCCGATGGCTGACCGGCAACGCCGATCCCAGGGGCCAGCTCCCCTGGCCGTTCGGCAAGACCGACTACCTCGTCTGGTGGGGGAGCGGGAGCTGGCCCCTCTGGCTGGCATCCGTCCCGGCGCTGGCCTATCTGATGCTCGGCAAAGGTACCGACGCACGTCGACGGCTCGCCGCCGGCTGGACCATTGCGGCCTGGGTCCAGGTCGTCCTCCCGGGGCTCTACTGGCAGCATTACTACCTGTTGCCGATCCCGGGCGTGGCGATCGCGGTCGCCGTCTCTCTGGCCGACGGCGCATCGCACCTCGTCCGTGTGATCGGGTCGAGAGAAAGAGTCCGCCCGGCCAGGCCGATCCTGGCGGCATGCTCGACGATCACCCTGCTCGCCGCGATCGGCGGCACGCTTGATATCCAGGCACGCGACTATCTGGGCGTCGCCCCGGAGCAATTGACGATCCGCTACAAAGGAGGGCGGCAGTGGGTCATCCAGCGCGCGATGGGGCGGGACCTGGCGCATCAGGCGATCAGTTGGGATCAGCCTCACCTCTACGTCTGGGGATGGCAGGCCCCGCTCAACTTCTACGGCAGGATGGACAGCCCCACGCGCCACTTCTTCGTCGACAACCTGTTGCGCGACCAGGCCGACCGCGGCCACCCCCTGATCGCGCCGCGGACCGACGAGATCATGGCGACCCTCCGCCGGCATCCGCCCGAGCTAATCTTCGCGGGTTACGCACCATTCAAGGCATTACACGCTTTCCTCGACGAAGCTTATCGGCTTTCGACGCGGGTCATGCACGATCAACGCACGGGCGTCGGGCTCTGGATCCGTCGCGATGCCTACGGGAAATTCGTGGACTCCTCGTCGCCCGCCACGGTCTCACACCGGTAATCCTGCGCGCAAGCCGCCCGAATTTTCAATTTTCTTATCTGCTAGCAATACAAGGATCTCCGTTGAGAAACCGACAAAATCCGCGCAGGGTGCGTTAATGAAATTGCAAAACCGCGCCATTCTAATAGTAGAAGGCGCAGGCCATGAAACGAATCGGCGGGACAGCTCATGAGCAGCCACGGTTAACCATGGAACATCCCAGCGAAACGGGTCAGTCCGGTCGGTCCTGCGAGGGCAGTCGGTCGCGACCACAGCGGTGGTGCCGCACGCGATCGGATCGACGCCCTTCGGGACCGAGTCCGATCTTATTCCTGGGCCTGGAGAACGGTGATGAGCAACCGCCAAAATGTGGTAACCGAGTGCAAACCAGTGCAACGATCCGCATGGGGCGAAGTCGTAGAACGGAATTCATTCCGTCGCTTCCCTCGAACTCAAGAAACGGAACAAATTCCGTTCTACGGCAAAGCCAACGAAGGCACTCGAATCTCGGCAAGCCCGAGTCAACGGGCCACTCTACCGGCGACGGAAGGGGCTCGTTGCTCGTCGATGAGTCGCTGGTAGCGATCCCTGAGTCCGCCCATGATGGTGTCCCAGCTCTGGCTCAGCGCATACTGGCGCGCCGCCTCGGCCATCCGTCGGCGATCTTCCGGACGGTCGATCAGCGACAGCAGGGCGTCGGCCATGCGCCCGGGCGGCTCCGAGGGCTCGACCAGCCGGCCCGTCGTCCCGGATTGGACCGTCTCGCCGACGCCCCCGGCGCGGAGCGCGACCACGGGCAGTCCCGAGGCCATGGCCTCGAGCACGACGTTGCCGAACGTCTCGGTCAGGCTGGCGAACGCGAAGATGTCCGAGGCCGCATAGTGGTCGGCCAGGTCTTCCCCCTTGCGATAGCCCACGAACCGGGCGAACGACCCGATCCGACCCTCCAGTGCCGAGCGCAACGGACCGTCGCCGACCATCAAGACGCGGACATCGGGGCGCCGCGATGCGACGATCGCCAGTGCATCGGCCAGGTAATCGACGTTCTTCTCCGCAGCGATCCGGCTCACGTAGCTGATCACCGTGTCCTCGGGCGACCAGCCCATCGCGCGGCGGATCTCGAGTCGGCCGGGGCGGTCGGGCCGGAACAGCGTGCTATCCACGCCTCGCTTCCACAAGACCAGACGCTCGAAACCAAGCCGTTCGAGCTCGCCGATCGTCGCCTCCGACGGGACATACGTCTCGCGGGTGCGATTGTGGAACCACCGGAGGTATCGCCAGATCAGCCAGCGTGCCCAGCCGACTCCGTAATGGCCGGTGTACTGGTCGAAATTGGTATGGAAGCTCGAGACGACGTTCAACCGGCGCCGCATCGCATCGTTCAGGACGCTCAGGCCGAGCGTCGCCTCGGTGGCGATGTGCACGACGTCCGGGCCGAAGGACGCGATCGCCCGATGGACGGATCCGAACGGCGGCAGCGGGAGGTGGATATCCTTGTAGAACGGCAGGACGACCGAGCGCACCACATGCGCTCGACGGTCGACATCGTGCGGCGGCCCATAGTCCGGGTGGATCAACTGGACGGTGTCGCCGCATTCGCTCAAATGCCGGACCAGCTCCCCCAGTGTCCTCGAGACGCCGTTGAGCTGGGGAAAATAAGTTTCCGTGACGATAGTAACGCGCATATTCAGCCCGGCTTGGGGACGGCCATGCCGTCCGGACCGGGCTTGTCCCCGCAGGGCAACCCGCACTCCATCGGCTCGATCGACCGGGCGGGCGTCCGGTCGGCCCCGACGACCCCAAGATGCTACCCGACCCGTTGCCGAACTCCTAGCCCATGTTTGGGGTGGCGCATCGTAAGTCCTTGCGGCGCAAGGGTCGGATTTTCCATTAGTCACTACATCACCGTATTCTCC
>JBKQHM010000652.1:0-6653 GCA_052148775.1 Isosphaeraceae bacterium
TTGCGGACGTAGAACTCCTGGGTATCGAACCGCATCCGCGTCGGGTCATCGATCGTCCGACCGGTATTGATGCAGAGCAACACGTCGTGCGCGGCGGCATCGTCGCGGGTCAGGTAGTGGGCGTCGCTGGTCGCGACCAGGGGCAGGCCCATCCGGTTGGCGATGTCGATGGCCCCGACGGCGCAATCGCGCTGGATCGCCACGCCGTTATTCTGGATCTCGACGTAGAAGTTCTCCTCGCCGAAGACCTTCTGGTACCATGCGCAGAGCCGCTCGGCCTCGGCCGTCTTGCCGTGGAGGATGAAGTCGGAGAACTCCGCCGAGGCGCAGCCGGAGAGGCAGATCAGCCCTTCGGAGTGGCGTTCGAGGATCTCCTTGTCGATCCGGGGCTTGTAATAGAAGCCCTCCAGGAACGAGAGCGACGAGAGCCGCATCAGGTTGTGGAACCCGGCGGCATTCTTCGCCAGCAACGTCAGGTGGAAAGAGTGCTCGTTGCCGGTGACGCCGCCGGCGGTCTTCTCGGTGCGGCGGCCCGGCGCGACGTAAGCCTCCAGGCCGATGATCGGCAGGATGCCGGCGTACTTGGCCTCGCGGAGGAATTCGACGGCACCATAGAGGTTGCCGTGGTCGGTGATGGCCACCGCCGGCATGCCCTGCGCCTTGACGCGCTGGACCAGCTCGGGAATCTTGCTAGCCCCGTCGAGGAGCGAGTAATGGCTGTGGCAGTGGAGATGCACAAACGGCCGGCTCGACATGGTCGGATCACTCGCGCTAGTCTATGACGACGGCACTCGGACGCCTCCGGCGCCGGCTGTCCGCATCTGGGGCTCCGGGTCGATCCCCTCATCCCGGTCACGATCCACGATCGCCGGTGGACTTGCGACCAGCCTCATTCTAACACAAACCCCTTCCCGTCGAAGGCCGAGCCGGTCGACTCGAGAGGTGGACCGGTCGTGTCCTGCCGGAAGAAGGGGATTCGTCACGCAGGACCGGCATCACGATGTCCGGGTCGAGGGGGTTGCTCGGGCGACCCAGCCTCGGGATCGGCCGCGGACGCATTCCCGGAGGCTCCAAGGCCGACCCGAATCGAGCCGTCGACCGCGGTCCTGGCGATGGAGGCAGGATGAATAATCGAATGTGGCAATCTCGACTTTTTCCCACACAGTCGCATCGCTAGAGACTCCTCTTTCCGCGACAAGGCAGGACTCCCTGCGGGCCGGCATTCCACCTGAGAGCGCTGAACGATTGGGTTGCGTACAGGATGACCGCATCGAATCGATACGAGCCCGACGCGTCCGCGAGTGAATCCCGGCGGGAATGATCGATCCACTCGCGGCCGCTTCGGGCTCGTATGAGCCGTCGGCAATCCAGGCGTTAAGCGCTCTGGCTCTGTCAATAAAATACCCCCACGATCCTCAGGGATCCTGGGGGCATGCATGGAGTCGGTCGTTTCACGGTATCGCAAGTGGGACGGGAAACCAATCCGGGCGGGAGTAGCCAACCGGGCGGGGTCAGACCCCGACCAGTTCGACTTCGCGTTCCTCGATGTCAGCGGTCTCGGCCAAGGAGGACGAGGCTTCGAGCCCCTGGACGAGGGCGCCGAGCTGTAAGGCCAGGAGCCGGTCTTCCGCCGCGGGACCGCGCAAGATATCAAGGAATGCTTCCGCCCCGATGATCACCGCCTTGGGCTTGCTGTGAATCGTCAAGACAAAACGGGCATCCGGGTTTTCCAAAATCTCGAGCACTTTTGGATGTTCTCGGTGAAGTTCACGACTACCAATGAAACGAACGCGGGACTGAGGCATCAGAATCCTCGGGGCCAGGAACGGCCGGGAACATGGGTATAAGGCGAACCGACGGGAGCCGCCTCAAAGTAAGACAGGGTAATTTACCTTATCGTACGGGCCATAGCCCGTCAATCAGGCTCCAATCGTTAACTACGGAATTCGCCGTGAGATTGTTGGAGGGCTTCGCGAGAAGGTCAAGGCTCTGCGATTTTTTTCCGAGTATCCGCGGTGACGAGCGAATTGTGTGTCGCCCGACTGCCGGAGCGACGGCTTCAGCCGGTCTTTTCCGACTGGAGATGGGACTCCGATCGGTCAATCACGGTCGACCGATCACTTCACCCGGACGAGGCCGACGCCTTGGGTACGACGGGCGCCGGGGACTCCGTCGGGGCCGGCTTTGGATCGGCCGGTGCCGTGGCGGGGGCCTCGCCGGACGGCTTCAGTTCGGGCGTCGCCTGGGCCGGGGCGGGAGCCGGCACGGCGAGCTCGGGCAGGTCGGTATAGCCCGCGAATTGCTCGATCAGCTTGCTGCGGATCGCCAGCGCCTGGTTGGGATGGCCGGTGCGCATCGCGTCGTCGGCGATCTGGATCTGCTTCATGACGAACTTGCGGCGATCCTCGATCGTGGCCTCGACCTGATCGGCGCGGTGGAGGGCCAGCAGATACCAGGGCCGCTCCTCGGGGTCGTCGGGCTTGAGCACGCCGGCCATCTCCCGCCACTGCTTCAAGGCTTCCAGGTCGTCGCGGCGCTCGGATGCCTGGGTCGTCACGGTGTGGTACACGACGAACTGGCGTTCCGCGTTGGTATTGGGCTCGTTGAGCCGCGTCTTGATCGGCGAGGCGAGGATGTTGGCGCGGCCCTCGGCCTCGTCCAGCAGGATCTTGTCGCGCCATTTCGCGGTCTGCTCGCGATAGGGATTCTGGGGGAACCGCTTGTCCAGTTGCTCGAGGTATTCGTCGCGGGCCGTCAGCCAGTCGTTGCGATGAGTCGAGGCCATCAGGGCCTCGGCCTTGTGATAGAGGGCCTCCTGGCCCAGCGGCCAGGCGAGGTAGACGATCAATCCTCCGACGGCCACGAGCGCCAGGATCAGCCCGGCGATCTCGAGGAGCCCGCGCGAGATCCCGGAGGATTCGGAGTCGGCCGTCCCCTGCCGGGATCGGGTCGCGAACATCGTCGACGCCAGGGTCGCGAACATCCCGCCCTTGCGCGGCTTCCGTTTCGGGCGATCGGTCAGGGTGGAATCCGGCCGGATCAGGCCGGCACCGGCGTCGCCGCGCGCCGGCTTGGCCGCGGCCGAGCCGGCGGCGGGCCAGACCATGCCGATGGCGGCCCCGCGCTCCGCCTTGTTGCGGAGCTCGGTCAGGATCACCTCGACGGCCGCGGCGTCCCAGGGGCGATCGGTGGGCTGCTTGGCCATCAGGCCGACGACCAAGTCGTCGAGCGCCCGGGGGATCTCCTGGATCTTCTCGCTGGGACGAGGCGCCGGCTCGTTCATGTGGCAGTGCATCAGGACGACGGCCGTGTTCCCCTCGAATGGCGGCTTGCCGGTCAGCATCTGAAACAGCACGGCCCCCAGCGCGTAGAGGTCCGTCTTGTGGCTGACCGCGGGCGCGCCCCGGATCTGCTCGGGGGCCATGTAGGCCGCCGTGCCCAGCGTCCGGCCGGTGGCCGTCAGGGCGGTCTTCTCCAGGTCCTTGGCGATCCCGAAGTCGGTCAGCTTGACTTTCCCGTCTTCCGTGACCATCAGGTTCGAAGGCTTCAGGTCGCGATGAACCACCTGCCGCTCGTGCGCGTACTGGAGCGCCTGGCAGATCTGGATCCCCAGGTCGACCACCTCGCGCCAGGGGAGATGCCCGCGCTCTTCGAGGATCGCGTCCAGAGTCTTGCCCTGGATGAACTCCATGGCGATGTAGAGCGTCCCCCGGTACTTGCCGTAGCCCAGGTTCCGGACGATGCCCGGATGGCGGAACTGGTCGAGGATGTCGAACTCGCGCTTGAACCGCTCCTGGACCTTGCTGCCCTGGGCGAGCTCGGCGTGGACGACCTTGACGGCGACGACGCGGCCCCGCTTCTCGTCGGTGCCGCGATAGACCACGCCCATGGCGCCGGAGCCGAGCAGCGACTCGATCCGGTACGAACCGAGTTTCTCGCCGATCAACGAAGGAATCTGGCTCATAATCCCGGTTACCGCGTAATGATTCCGACCCGGGATTGCCCTGCCGGGGTCGGATCGGCACCAACCCGACCCGGTCGGATCGACTCGATCACGATCGGGGCATGGAGCACGACAGGCCGCCGGCCGCGGGCAGGTAGCCGTGCTGGACGTAGTCCATCACCATGCGGTCGGCATTGAAGCGCCAGGCCAGTGTCCGGAAAGCGTTCTTTTGACGGGCGATCCACTCGCGGGGCAATCCTGAACCGTCCCGCTTGTAGTACAGCGGGATCACCTGCTGGGTCAATGTATCGATGAGGGATTTGTGGTCCCGTTCATCCTGGACGGACGGAATCGCATGAGTCTGTCCGTTGCCGATGGCGAAACCATTCGTCCCATCATACGCCTCGGCCCACCATCCGTCGAGGATCGAGAAGTTCAAGGCGCCGTTGAGCGCGGCCTTCTCGCCCGACGTGCCGCTGGCTTCCTGCGGCCGTCGGGGGTTGTTCAGCCAGACGTCCACGCCCTGGACGAGCTGCCGGGCCACGTCGATGTCGTAGTCCTCGACGAAGACGATCCGGTGTGCGAACTGGTCCTGGCCGGTGAGCCGGGCGATGTGCTGGATCAGCTCCTTGCCCATGCGGTCCTCGGGATGGGCCTTGCCGCCGAAGATGAACTGGATCGGCCGGTCGGCCGAATTGACCATCTCGACCAGCCGCTCCACGTCCTGGAGGACCAGGCCGGCGCGCTTGTAGGTGGCGAATCGGCGGGCGAAGCCGATGGTCAGGGCGTTGAGGTCCAGCGCCTCCATCGATCGCTCGATGATGGCATCAGGCGCGCCCCGACGCCGGGCCTGGTTCGCCAGCCGGTTGCGGACGAAGTTGATCAGCCGGGCCTTGAGGACCTGCTGCGTCTCCCACAGCTCGGCGTCCTCGATCGTCTCGATGCCCTCCCAGGTCTCGGGCAGCCGCTGATTCCGGACCCAGTCGGTCCCCAGGTGACGGTCGAGGAGCAGGGTTGTCTGGGGGGCGACCCAGCTCGAGACGTGGACCCCGTTGGTGATGTGGCCGATCGGGACGTCCTCCTCGGCTCGGTTGACGTACAGGGGCTGCCACATCCGCCGGGAGACGACGCCGTGCAGGGCGCTGACGCCGTTGGCGTACCGCGAGAGCTTGAGCGCCAGCACGGTCATGCAGAACGGCTCGTTGGGGTCGGCCGGGTAGACCCGCCCGAGGCCCATGAAGTCCTCGTAGGAGAGGTGCAGGGATTCGCGGATCTTGCCGAGGTGCTCCTCGACCATCGGGGCGGGAAACCGGTCGTGGCCGGCGGCGACCGGCGTGTGGGTCGTGAAGACGGTCATTGCCGAGACGTCGCGCACGACCTCGCCGAACGGCAGGCCGGTGGCCTGGACGACCGAGCTGATCATCTCCACCAGCGCGAAGGCGCTATGGCCCTCGTTGAGGTGCAGGACCGAGGGTTGAATTCCCATCGCGTGCAGGGCCCGCACCCCGCCGACGCCCAGGAGCAGCTCCTGACGGATCCGGGTGCGAGCGTCGCCACCGTAGAGCCGGGCCGTCAGCGACCGGTCGGATTCGTTGTTCTCCGGCACGTTCGCGTCCAGGAGCAGCAGCGTGGTCCGGCCGACGCCCACGCGCCAGACCCGCGCGTGCAGCACGCCGTTGGTCGTCTCGATCGCGACCAGCAGCGGCTTGCCGTCCAGCCCGGCCATGCTCTCGATCGGCAGCAGGTCGGTATCGGCGTTGAGGTAGTGTTCTTGCTGCCAGCCGTTGGCGTCGAGCGTCTGCCGGAAGTAGCCCTGGGCGTACAGGAGGCCGATCGCGACCAGGGGAATCCCCAGGTCGCTGGCGCTCTTGAGATGATCGCCGGCCAGCACGCCCAGGCCGCCCGAATAGATGGGCAGGCTCTCGTGCAGCCCGAACTCGGCGGAGAAGTAGGCGACCGGCCGGGCCCGGAGGATCGACGCATGCACCGCCCCCCAACTGTCCGTGTCCTTGAGATACTCGGTCAGCCGTCGGAAGGCGTAATCGATCCGCGAGTCGAGGGCCATCTCCGCGGCCCGCCGCTCCAGTTGTTCGGCCGGGAGTCGCTTGAGGAACTCGACCGGATTGTGGTCGACCTTGCGCCAGAGGGCCGGGTCCAGCTCTCGAAACAGCGCGATCACGTTCGGCTGCCACGTCCACCACAGGTTCCGCGCCAGCTCACGAAGCTTGTCGATCAACTGCGTCCGACCGACCATAGTCACACTCCCGGCGTGCGTCGATTCGCGGGGCCAGGGCCCCGTCCAAATCGGAAGCCCCCCTCGCCCGCAAACTCGGGTTGATCTCCCGGCAATCATCCGCTCTGAAGGAAGCTTAGTATCTCCGATGACCGCCGGTACGCCAATAGCGTCCGTCGTCCAGGTTGCGAGACGCTTTTCCCGATCCCTGAATCGGCCGACCCCGTTCTGTTTGGCCTCGGATTTGCACGAGTGCCTGGGCGCTGAGGATAACGACACGCCGAGCGATCCGCGGCTGGGTTCGGGTCCTGAGGACGAATGGAGATCACCACGATGTTGACCAATGAATCGACGACAGAAGCTCCGGAGCAGCCCGATCTGGGCGTTGTTGAAGGCCCCGTGATCGTGTCGCCCCATGCGCCCGAGGCGTTCGTCCAGGCGAAAGCGAGCCCCAATGGCGAAGCTCATGCTTCCGAG
>JBKQHM010000653.1:0-13957 GCA_052148775.1 Isosphaeraceae bacterium
CGCGACCGGGGCGGTGCTCGATACCGAGACGGTCTCCTCGTTCAGCTCGGGCGTCTACCTCAAATGGTCGGTCAGCGGCAACATCCTGATCACGATCAAGGCGCTGGCCGGGCCCAATGCCGAGCTCGATGGACTCTTCTTCGACCCCAATTCGAGCCTTGGGGCGCTGTCGATCGCATCGGCCTCCTTCTCCCGGCAATCGCTCGCGACGTCCGGTTCCGGCATAGGGGTCTCAGGCGACTCAGCCGACATTGAGACCGGGACTCTGGAGTTCTACACCGGCAGAGACGGTCGAACGATCTTGCGGGGATATTCGAGCCCTGACGTCGCCGACGCGGCCACGCCGACCCTGAAGAAGAGGAGGGTTGCGTCGATCATTCCCGACGACTCGGCCCAGTAGCGGATCGATCCGTAGACGGAAGAAGTACCCGGCAAATCCGCGGACCAATCCGTTGTAGAACGGTGAACGTACGCCAAGGAAACGGCTCATGACCGATTCGACAACGTCGGTTCACGCGGCCCGTAATGCGGTAGGGTCTCGCCCAATTCGTAGGCGCCTAAGTCCGGCGCGCGCCCGCGGAAGCCGTCGTTGAAGCCCGGTAGCGGCTGGCCAGCATCAATGGCCGTCGATCGGCCCGCGGGGCGGAGGTCGATGGTATTCGACGCCGCCCTGGAGACATTTTCCGGCGGACGGGCAGCCGACGCGAAGACCGTCGTTGGATCGAGCAGGATCGCGTGCCGGAATACCGGCGCCCGCTTACGAACATCGTCGAGTGTCGAGTAGCGCACGCCGTTCCATCGGAGGAACAGACGGAACGGCCCGCCGCCGAATCCGTCGGAGTCGAAGTCGCAGTCGACCATCGGGGCCGTGCAGTCGAAGGCGTAGTCGGAAGCGGTGCCGATGAACAGGTTGTTCCGCGTCCAGCAGTTCCGGACCTTCTCCGAAGTCCAAAGCAGGTCCGGCGGACCTTGCTTCACCGAGGTGTTGTGGAAGATGAGGCAGCCCGAGGGGCTGTTGTGCAACTTGAAAGGCTCGACGGCCACGTTGTACATCACATTGCGGAAGACATAGACCGGGCCACCGTAGACGGGCTGCATCGAGATTCCCTGGAAGACATTCGTCAGCCGATTGAAGAAACATCGGGTGTTGCGCTCGGAGTAATCCATCTCGATGCCGTCGTCGGTCAACTCGCTCAGGTCGTTGTTGTGAATGTCGATCGCGGCGCAACGGGACGACCCGAACATGTCGATGGCATCGGCAAACCCCCGGATGCGGTTGTAGCATACGACGTGTCCTTCGCCGGTGATCTGGATGCCACGAGCATCCTCGATCCCCTTGGTTCGCGGCCAGGTCGAGGGCCCCTCGATCACATTGTCCGCGATGAAGTGATCCTGCGCATCCCCTCGCGTATTGCGAGTCGCGTTGAGCCCGTAGTCGACGTTGGATATCCGGCATCCTCGTATGACGATCCGAGCCGCGTCGTGGAAGGTCAGACCGTGGTGTCCGTTGCGGATCGTGAGGCCCTCGAACCAGACGTCGTGGGTGGCCGATGCCTCGATGACATGGGTCGGACGCTCGGGAACGACCAGCCGACCATCGATCACAACGGGTCCGTCGCCGACGGCGCGCCAGACGATCGGCTTCTCGGGAGTACCGCTATGCCGCAAGACCCAGGGCCCGGCGTAGACACCGGTGTGGAGCCAGTAAACCTCACCGGGCATCGACGCGGAATGGGCTGCGGCCAGCCCCCGATACGGATCGGTCCGGGTACCGGTTCCACCTCCCATCCCCGGGATCACGTGTCGGCGAGGAGCATCGGCGGGAATCCGCGGCTCCGATCGGGTCCGGGCCCGCAACAACCGACTTACGGCCTGTCCTGTCCGACCGCCTTTTCGCCTGGCCTCCGAGTCAAGCAGCGTGAGCTTGAGCTCGTAGTCGGTCGCGGGCTCGAGCAGAAGCACGCTTCCTGCGAACAACCATCCATCGGCCGGGACATCGATCCGGCTACCGAAGCGACCCATCACGTGCGCCCCACGCTCCACCCGCCTCAGCGGGGCCCCCGATCGCCATCCGGCGGCCCCGGCCTTGCGATACTCGAGCCGGATCGAGGCGGATCCGTCCGCATCGTCCCGCAAGATCCAGTTGACACCGAGGGAGTGAAGGGTGGGACGTTCGAGTTGGGGCTCGCCCACAGGAGTGGCGGCTGCAAGACCGCGCGCGAGGATTCCAAAGCTCAACAGTGCCGCCAGGTAAACAGCAGCGATGATCGGCGACCGCCGCGCCGGCGGATGCACACTCGCATCGAATCGCGATGACGATCTCTGCGGCACCTGACGCTTTGAAACTTCGTATATCGATACTATCTCAGAGTTAAGGACACGCATTGGGACCGACTCCCGAGGAATCGAGAGAGGCTACTTAAACACGGAAGGATCATTCTCTTAGCCGGCTGACAGCGCATCCGGAGTTTCACGGCATATGCACCCAGATCGGGCTCGCCCAGGCGAGCTCGCCGTCGTCCTGGATCGCCCGGACGTAATACCAGCTCAGGCCGGCGGGTCGGCCCTTCTCCTCGTCGGTCCACTGGAACGAGACCTGCTGGACCTTAGGCTCGGTCGAATACACGTACTGGAAATCCTTGATGATGTCGACCCGCGCCACCGGCCGTGTGCCGTGGATGAAGACTCTGAGCTTGACCGGCCCGTCGGCGTTGAATTCGTCACCCATGAGGTGGTCGCCCGAACGCACGTCCATGATGATGTTATCGGTAGCGGCGTAGCAGTGTCGTCGGCGGAAGGCGTCGAGGATCGCCTTGCGCGACGCGTCCTCGGCCAGGGCCACGCCATAACTGATGTGCGTCGAGATGTGGTCGCTCGAGGCCTCGAAGCCGATCCGGTACTGCATGGCCAGGGCGTTCCAGATCATGCCCAGAGGCTGCCAGCCGCCGATCGACTCCCCCGGGCGACGCGCCGACCGTGGGGCTCCCAGGTATTCGTAAGACTGGCGGTGCCCCTGGTAGATCTCGACGAACGGCTCGAACTGGGGATTCACGTCCCGCCAATCGGTGCCCATCCCGGTCGCGGAGGTGTGCGAGGCACAGATCCCGTCGTGCTGCTTCAGATAGTCGTAGAGCATCAGGGTATCCGCATCGATCACGCCCTGCGCCGGTGCCGCGCCCTTCGCCATCAGGCGGGGGAGCGTCCGAACCCCGCGATGGTCGAACATCACGTTGCGATGTCCGTGCGGATAGACAACGCTCCGCTCATAGGTAAACATCGGCGTGAACGTCGGCGGCTGGCTGTAGAGGTCGGTCGTCTTCTGGATCAGCCACCAGGTGTATTCCTTGCCGCCGCCGTTGTCGTGGTCGCCGTTGCCGATCCAGTCGAGCCGGGCGGCGTCCAGGGCATAGCGCCACATGTCATCGAGCGTACCGTCGGCGCCGCCATCGGCGGAGATCTCGGTGTGTCGGTGGAACTCCCCGCGGAGCAGTCGATAGGTCTTGCCGCCGCTTTCGATGAGATACTTCCGCATCCGGTCGATGTCGACCATCTCGTCGGGGTGCACCGAAGGCACCGGCTCGACCTGCGTCGGGGCGATCAAACGAGGTTCCTCGACCGTTCCGGGGGCGACCAGAGCGGAGACTTCGAGGTCGAGGCCGAAAACGCCTGGCGCGGTGCCCTGATTGCTGAAGTACTGGCGTGCCCGTTCCGGCGTCATCTCGACTTCGCGGCGGAGTCGGCCGTCGGTGCTATAGAACGCCAGGACCGGCCCGTCGGGGGGCTGGACCAGTGCCGGGCGATTGTCGAGCAGACCATCGCTCCGGGTCAGGGGCTGGGGGGGCGACCATGCCGAGCCCGAGAGCGTCGTGGCATGCTCGACCCAGACTCCGCCGACGACGAGTACGGCATTATTGCCCCAGATCGATTCCTGGCGGTGGCGGAACGCGAGCCACGGCCGGCCCGACCGGTCGATTGCCAGGCGTGGATAGCTGTTCAAGTTCTTGAGCAGTTCGGGCGCGTGCTCGACCGGATCGGGGGCGCGGAGGATGCGTCGGCCCTCGACGCACGCGACCACGACCGCGCTGCGTCTGTAGAGACTCGAGCCCTTGCCGTCGAGCAAGTTCACCGCGTCCTTGCCCCAGTTCGGCGTCCGCTCTTCGTAGGCCACCCAGACCCGGCCGCGTGCATCGACGGCGAGACTGGGTCTCACCTCGAATGCGGAGGTTCCCGCCACGATGATCGCGGGGCTGAGCGTGCCGTCGGCCTCTCGGCTCCTCAGCAGGACGTCGTGATTTCCCGCCTGATAGGAGTCGAAGGCGACATGGATGCGGCCGCTCTTGTCGGCGGCGATGCTCGGCGCCCACTCGTTGGCCGGCGTCTCGCTGATCTTGAGCGCTGCTCCGGTTGAACTTCCGTCGGCTCCGATCGGGATCAGATGGATATCGGCCTGGCCGTTCGACCACGACTGCCAGGCCATCCAGACGGTGCCGTCCGCAGCCATGGCGAGGACACCATCCGTATCGGGCCCGGGGGCATTGGTGAGCCGACGTTCCGGCGAGAATGATGTGGTCTTCGGGTCGTAGCGGCGGGCGAACAGGTCCCAGTTGTCACCGCGCTTCTCGGTCCAGGCGACGACGATGCTCCCATCGCCGGCGGTGGCGACCGAGGGACGCCAGACATCGCGGCCGGGCTCGGTGACCTCGACAGGCGTGTCCGGCTGCCCCAGTCCGCCCTTGAAGCCGTAATGCAGCAGGCGGACCTGATCGCCGCCGCCGCTGGGCATGTACTCGTCGAACTTCTCGGGCCTGTCGTGTAAAGCCGGCAGCATTTCCGGACCACGTGACTCGTGGTGCACATAGACAACCCATGCTCCGGATCCCCCATCCATCATCGCCGGCGCGGCCGCGGGGAAATCCTGTTGACCGGAGCCTTCAAGTAACGGTGAATGTGGCAACACGCGTTGCACGCGTACGCGATCGTTCAATAACGAGGTCGTCGAGCCGTCGGCGAGGCGATCGAGCGGTACGCTGAACTTCCCCTGAGCCGTCTCGACAGCCAGGGTGGCGCCCTCGGCGCCCTTGAGCGAGACAACCACCCCGTTAGGCGAGACATTCGCGCCGAACGTGCTCGGCCCGGTGGCCAACTGCACGATGGTCTTCTTCTTGGCCGCGGCGATCTTCGCGGCGATCCTGGCCGCCTTCTTGGCCGCCGCCTTCTTGGCCGCCGCCTTACGGACCAGGCGGCTTTTCGCCTTCCATGAATCGCGCCCGTCGAGCAGATCGCCGTCTCGAAAGCGAACGCCCTCCACGGCGACGACCTCTCCCTTGTCGACGGACACCCGACCGCTCCAATCCTCGGGTGTGTCGTCGCCGATCCCGAGGAGTAGCCGTACGGCGACGACGCTCGGGTCGAGCGGCCGGGGAACTCCCTCTTCGGGCGCCCGCTGGGCCATGGACACGGAAACGCCCACCACAACCAGTAAACTCGTCACCGCAACGAACAGGCGTCGAAGTCCCATGGAAATCTCCTCAAGTTCTGGAGGGTGGCTAGCGGCGAGACAGTTCAATTACATGGTCATTCACTTGCGCAACGCAATTCGCGAACGGGAATCAGTTCTCTTCGGGATCGAAGGAAACGGCGGTCTGGTCTGTTGTTACCGGCACGCCCTCGGGCTCCTGAAAGGACGCGATCGCGCCGAGTTTCTTGGTCGGCACGCGGTCTCGGGCCGTTTCGACGTTTCTGATCGCCCAGCCGGAGTCGACGCGCACCAGGCGGTAGGTCTGGCGCTCGATCCGGTCGGCGAACGTCGACTCAAGTACGATCCGGGCCGAATCCTCGGTCTCGCCATCGGCTTCGGGGTCGAACAGAGTGTGGCTCTTCCTCGCCTTCGCGGTGGAGCAGAGGTCCGCGGCAAATGCGCCGTGACCGCGCTCGTCGGCGAGGCGCGCCAGCCGGGCTCGCAACGGACCCTCGAATGACGCCAGGTAGGCCGTGACGTCGCCCCGCCTTGCGGCTTCGAGCAAGGACTCGATCCGGGCGGCGACCCCGCTCAGGTCGGTCGCGGGGCGGAGGGTGATGGGCCCATTCTCCGGGGTACCCAGGGCCGTTGAGGAAGGTCTCCGCAGCCCCGTCCAGAGCATCAGGGCCATCACGAACGAGGTGATGACGATGGCGAGGAGACGTTTCACTCGCGTCCTCCCGGCCCTTCGGCCGACGTTTCGTTGAACCCGGGAGACCCCGGCCGATCCTCGAAGAGGCTGATATCCAGGTCCTGCCCGGGGGTAACCACGACAGTGCGACGAAATCGCGGCAGGAGTTCGGCCAGCGTCTCGAGGAGCATCCGTCGACGAAATGCGTCGGGGGCCTTGTGGGCCTCGGCGAGGACTCGGCTGAAACGCTCGGCCTCGCCGCGGGCGGGTTGTACGATGCGATCGAACTGACCGGCCGCGGAATCCGCGATCTCGCGCGCCAGGCCGCGGGACTCGGACTGGCTGCGATCGCGATACTCTTCGGCGCGCGTGATAGCCTGACGACGGTCGCTGCGCGCCCGCGCAGCGTCGGCAAACGCCGGCGCCACGGCCGCGGGAGGCGTCACGCGTCCCAGTCGCACCGCCACCACCGAGATGCCCAGCCCTCTCTCGTCGCAAAGAGACTGGATCAGATGACTCAGCCAGTCCGCGACCTCGCCGCGGCCGGTCGTGAGCAATTCGTCGATCCCCCGCCGCGCCAGCGCGCGGGTCAAGGCCCACTCGGACGATGCCCGCAGCATGGACTCCACATCCCGGGCGTGGAAGAGATAGGCGACGGGATCGCGCACCCGGTACTGGACGAGTGCCTCGGCCGTGACCAGGTTCAAGTCGCCGGTCAAGAAATCATCTGAGGCCGGGTCCGGTGCCCGGGAGACCGGTGCTTCGCTCGAACCGGATGCACCGACGGCGAACGTGCGCGTCTGGTTCACCTTGAGGCGGTCGATCCGGTCGAAGCCCCAGGGTAATCCCCAGTGCAGACCGGGCTCCCAGGGCTCGGCCAGGACGGCGCCCAGGCGTCGGACCACCCCGACCTCATCGGGCTGGAGAACGGTCAATCCGCTGGACAGATAGCCGCTCGCAAGCAGGGCTCCGCACGCGTATCGCCAGTAGCCGGACTTCATGGCTTCCGGACCTCCTCGGCCGTGCGATCCGGGTGTGTCTCCGATCCGAGGACGCGGCTTCCGACGGAAGACGGGGGCGTCCCGGTCGCGGCAACCGGCGAGCCGGAGCGGGGCGATTTCTCGATCGGCGAATCGGGAAGGCCCTGGGTCAGTAGCCGCAGGAATCGGCTCTCGGCCGAGAGGACAAGCGTCGTCCGGGCATCCAGGGCCGTCCGGTAGGTCTCCAGGGTCTTGAGGAATTGATAAAACGCGGGATCGACCGCGTGAGCCTCATTGGCGATCCGCGCAGCCTGGGCTTCGCCTTCGCCGATCAACCCGGCTGCGTCCGATTCCGCCTTCGCGATCGTCGCCGAACGATCGCGATCCGCCGCGCTTCGGATGATCCGGGCCTGGCTCTCGCCCTCAGCACGCGTCGCCGCGGCGACGCGCTGACGCTCGCTCCGGATCTGCTCAAAGACTGCGGTCCGGACTTCCTCAGGGTAATTCATCCGACGCAGGCGGACGGCCACGAGGTCCAGTCCATACTCCTGAGCGGCCTGTTCGGCCACGCGCCTCGACACGTCGAGGGTCATCGTGTCGAGCATCGATCGATCACCGATCGAGACGATCTGGCCGAGTTCTCGACCGCCCAGCTCGGCCGCGAGCACCGCCGCGGTCATGTCCTCGAGCCGCGCCGAGGCGTCGGGGATCGTCCTCACCGTCCGGAGGAATCGCTTCACATCGGCGATCCGCCAGCTCGCATACCAGGCGACCTCGAGGTTCTTCTTGTCCCTCGTCAGCATCTCGCGAGCCGGCGGCGTGTCGAGCTGGAGCCGGCGGTCGAACGTGCGGACGCCCTGATGCGGCCACCTGAAGTGTAGACCCGCCTCTTCAATCAAACGGACCGGCCGGCCGAACTCGGTGACGAACGCCGACTCCGATTGATCGACGATCACGGCCGTCCGAATGAGCGCGATCGCCATCACAATCGCGATAATTACCAGGCTCCGTCGGGTCCAGTGTCTCATCGATGGCGATGCTCCGGGTCGGCGTGGAGAGAATTCGGGGAAATCAGTCGTTGGGTTCCTCTACGGCCGGGGCGGATGCCTTGGGGAGCACCCAGCGTTCTGGATCAGCCAGCCAGAGGTGACGACGACCGGCGGCCCGTCGGTCGAGGATCACCTTGGGCCGACCGGCCAGCGTCACGGCCATCGTATCCCAGAGGAGTCGGAATTCGGTCAGGGAGGGTTGGGCCACATGCGTGTTGGCCTTGGCCAGGAACGCGAACTTCTCGCCCTCCGCGCGAGCGACCATGCGGGTGGACCGGGTCCGGGCCGCGTCGCGAATGGCCTCGGCCTCGGCCTGGGCAGCCCATCGGCGTTGCGACGCGTCGGCGAGGGCCTGGTTCAGGCTCCGCTCTGCATCCGAGACGGCCGCCGAGACATCCCGATAAGCCGGTACGACCTCACGAGGCGGATGGGCATCCACGACCCGGACCCGGTCGACGACCACTCCGGGCACGGAGGCATCCAGTCGTTGCTGGAGGCGACGGCCCAGGTCCGATTCGAATTTCCGGCGGGCCCCGACGAGGATCGCCTCCAGCGACGAGCGGCCCGTCTCCTCCCGGAGAACACCTTCAGCCGATGCGGCGACCGACGCATCAATGTCCGCGATCGTGAAGAGCAGGGCCGGCAAGCCATCCTCGGTCAAGTGATATTCGACCACTCCGGCCAGCTCGACGAGGTTCTCATCCCCGGTGAAGAAGAGTGCCGACTCGTCGCGGCGCGCCCCGTGAGCGGCGCCCCAGACGATCGGCTTCGAGGCGGCGATCGGAGCTGTCAGGCCGACCCGGACCACTCGCGATCGGTCGGGCTCGACCGCCGTGACGGTCTCGATCGGCGACGGCATCCGCACGTGGAGTCCCGGGCGGAGCAGAGGAGTGTGATATCGACCGAAGCGACGGACGAGGCCCACCTGATCGGGTCCGATGACCGTGATTCCCGAGGCAGCATAAGCCACGAAGGCCATCGCCATCGCGACGCGGACGACCACGCGACGACGGGCCCAGAGTCCGTCGATCGCCATCGAGGGGCGACAGCGACGGCAAGCCGAAACCACCGGAGCGACCGAGCGGACAATCCCGAATGTGTGCCATCGCTCGAATCCCAGGATGCGGATCGCGTTGAGCAGGACCAGGAGTGACCCAATCTGATGCAGGATGGCGGCGGCGACCGGTCCGAGGACGCGAAACCCTGCGAGCACGACCGCGACGGAGTTCAATCCGAAGGCAAAGAAAAGGATGTTTTGTTTGATCACGCGAACCGTCTGGCGGGCGATGCGGATGGTCTCGGGCAGTGCCGAGAGGGGGTCCCCCATCAGGACGACCGAGCCCGCCTCGGCGGCGAGGTCGGCGCCCACACCCGCCAGCGCCAGGCCGACGTCGGCACGGGCGAGCGCCGGGGCATCGTTGATCCCGTCGCCGACCATGGCTACGATCCGGCCATCAGCACGGCGACGATCGACCCACTCGGCCTTTCCCGCGGGTGTCAGCTCCGCCTCGACCTGCTTGATATGGACCTTCTTGCCGACGGCGAGCGCCGCCGCAACGCGGTCGCCCGTCAAGATCGCCAGGTCCTTGAGACCAAGATGTTTCAGGTCGTGGATCACGTCGTGCGCCTGCGATCGCACGCGGTCGCGCGCCCCGATCAGCCCCACGATTCGGCCGTCACACACCAGGACCAGTGACGTCTGACCGGCAAGGTCCAGGTTTTCGAGCGCCTTTTCGACCTCGGGTGCCACAGTCACGCCGTGCTCGCGGACGAGTCGGAGATTGCCGACGAGGACCTGTTTCGGGACCTGGTCCGGCTGACAGAAGGTCGACAGGATCCCGGCTCCGGGTTGTGCGTGGAAATCCTCGACTGCTCGCAGATCAAGCCCGCGCCGACGGGCCTCGGCGACGAGCATCCTCGCCAGGGGATGCTCGCTGGGCTGCTCGGCCGCGGCGGCCAGCCGGAGCACATCGTCCGGATGGAGGGCAGTAGGGGAATCCTCCGCGTGAAAACCGAACGCGATGCAGTCGACCAGTTCGGGCTTCCCTTCGGTGAGGGTCCCTGTCTTGTCGAAGGCGATCGTATCCACGCGAGCGAGACCCTCGATCGCCGCGCCGCCTTTGACCAGTACGCCGCGGCGGGCCAGTCGGGCGGTTGCGACCAGGATCGCCGCCGGGGTCGCCAGGACCAGCGCACATGGGCAAGCGACCACGAGCACGGCGAGGGTCGGCAACACGTCAACCGCCGGGAGACCCCCGCTCGTGATCGACCGCCAGAGTGCCGAGGCATTGGTTGCCACGAACACGATGGTCGAGGCGACCAGCACGGCGGGCAAGAACCATCGAGCATAGCGATCGGCTGTACGCTCCAGCGGAGAGCGATGCCGATGTGCATCGGCCAGCAACCGGATGACTTGCCCCAGGGTGGTGGCGGCTCCGACCTTCTCGGCGCGGACCTCGAGCCGGCCGAACTGATTGACCGTGCCCGTGAACACGGCATCGCCTTCGCCCTTATCGACGGGCATGCTCTCGCCGGTGAGGACGGCCTGATCGACGGCCGATCGCCCGCGGACCACCGATCCGTCCACGCTGATCCGCTCGCCCGGCCGGATCACGACGAGATCTCCGACCGTCAACTGGTCGGTGAGGACCTCGATCTCCGCCTCGCCTCGGATGACCCGCGCAGTCCGGGGGTAGACGTCGAGGAGCGTGCCGATCGCGCGGCGGGCGCGCTCGAAACTGAAGGCTTCCAGGCACTCCCCCAGCAAGGCGATGAAGACCACCTCGGCGGCGACGAAATACTCGCCCAGCAAGGCCGCCGCGACGCAGGCAATGGCCAGGGCGATGTCGGCGCCGATCGATCCTTCGAAGAGGGCCGCCAGGGCCAGGTAGACGACGCGACCGCCGCCGATGATCGCCGCCACCAGGGCCAGGGGCACGCCGAACGGCCGCTGCCATGGGCTCCCGATGGCCCCGAGTAACAGGTCGGCCACGAGAAGGACGCCAACTACCCCCGTTGCCCCTACCAAGGCCCGACGCTCGGCGTCCGGGTCGTGGTCATGCTCGTGGTGGTCCTGCCCCGGGCCGTGCGAATGCCCGTGATCGTGGGCCGGCACCGGTATGCCCAGGCGCATCTCTTCCGGCCGATACTCCCGATGCAACGGTATCACCCCCGACAGCGACACGGACATCGATGGTCTGCCACCGCGCCCATGCTGATCGCCTCCGGGACGTGAGTCAAGGTATTACTCCGGTTCGCGTAGAACGGGATCCATTCCGATAGAATGGAAACGGAATGTATCCCGTTCAACGGCATCTTGGCCCGCCTCCTGACACGCCAAGCGCCCTGAGCAGAACGGGAAGTCATTCTTAGGTTTGGGGCACCCGTCTTACGCGAATCCGGCTGGCCTCGCCCGCTTCGATCGAGCCGACGACAGCGGCCCAGTTCAAGCCATGTACCCGGAGCTCGCGTACGACCTCCTCGGCGGAATCGCTCGGCAATGCGGCCAGAAGTCCCCCCGATGTCTGGGCGTCGCAGAGCAGGAGCTGCTCCCATTCGCTGAGATCGGAGTCATAATCGACCCAGCGTGAGAGAAAGCGGCGGTTGGCGTGAGTGCCTCCGGGAGCGATCCCATTCTGGACATATTCACGAGCTGCGGTCAAGACGGGTACTTGATCGTTCCAGATCGTGGCGGCGACTCCGCTGGCGGCGGTCATGTTGCGCAGGTGCCCGAGCAACCCGAAGCCGGTCACATCGGTCAGCGCATTCGCCCCGGCCGTTGCCATGACTTGTGCGGCGTCCTTGTTCAGGGTCGTCATCACGACGAGTGCCTCTCCGATGGCCGCGAGCGAATCCTCGCCGCGTTTCGCCGCGGTCGTGATGATCCCGAGACCCAGGGGCTTGCTCAGAATCAGAAGATCACCCGGCCGGGCGCCGGCGTTGGTGATCACCTCTCGCGGATGGACCCGTCCGACGACCGCCAGGCCGAAGATCGGCTCCTCCGACTGGATCGTATGGCCGCCCGTGATCGCGATCCCCGCCTCACCGGCCTTGTCGATGGCGCCCCGGAGGATCTCGACGAGCACCTCTGGCGGCAGTGCGCCGCTCGGGAAGCCGACGATACTCAGCGCCGAGATCGGCGTCCCGGCCATCGCGTAAACGTCGCTGAGCGCGTTGGCGGCGGCCACGGCGCCGAAGTCATACGGGCGGTCGACGATCGGCGTGAAGAAGTCGGTGGTCAGGATCAATGCCAGGTCATCGCTGATCCGGTAGACTGCGGCGTCGTCGGCCGTCGAGTGACCGACGAGCACGTTCGGGTCGGTGATTGGGGGCAAGCCGGCCAGGAGCGAGAGCAAATAATCCGGCGGCTGTTTGGCCGCACACCCAGCTCGCTTGGCGAACTGGGTGAGCCGGATCGAGCCGGATTCGGCGGTTGAGCCAGAATCAGCCATGTTCATACACCTCATCGCCCTGCAAATCGAGACTCGAGACGGCCCACGAGGTCGTGAGTCCGACCGTCACGAATCAAACGCCCACCGGCTGGCGCATGTTCTTCGCGACGAACTCCTTGAGCTTGACCAGGTCGGCATAGAACCGGCGGATGCCGTCGGCCAACTGCTCGGTCGCCATGGCGTCCTCGTTGTGCATCCAGCGGAAGGTCTTCTCATCGAGGTTGAGCCGCTCGATGGCCCGGGCCTTGGCCTTCTCGACGGTCAGCTTGCGCTCGACGGTCCCTTCCGTCTTCTGGAGCTCGCCCAGCAGTTCGGGTGAGATCGTGAGCAGGTCGCAGCCGGCCAGTTCGGTGATCTCGCCGACGTTGCGGAAGCTCGCCCCCATGATCTCGGTAGGATAGTCGAACTTCTTGAAATAGTGGTAAATCTGGGCGACCGAGTGGACCCCCGGGTCGTCCGCCGGCGGGATGCTCTTGACGCCCTGCTTCTTGAGATACCAATCGTGGATTCGGCCGACGAACGGAGAAATCAGAGTGACGCCGGCCTCGGCACAGGCCACGGCCTGGGCGAAGCTGAACAGCAAAGTCATGTTGCAGTGGATGCCCTCTTTCTCCAGCCGCTCGGCCGCCTTGATTCCCTCCCATGTGGAGGCGATCTTGATCAGGATTCGCTTCCGATCGATCCCGTCGGCCTCGTACAAGGAGATCAACCGGTGCGCCTTCTCGATCGTCGCCTCGGTATCGAAGGAGAGCCGGGCATCGACCTCGGTCGAAACGCGCCCGGGGATGATCTTCAGGATCTCCTTGCCGAAAGCGATGAAAAGGCGGTCGATGATGGCCTCGATCTGCGAATCGCGATCGCCGGTCTCGGATTGGGACGCCTCCAGCACCTCATCGAGCACCTTGCGATAACCCGACATCTGGGCGGCTTTGAGGAGGAGCGAAGGATTCGTGGTCGCGTCGCGCGGCTTGTACTGGGCGATTGTCTCGAAATCGCCCGTGTCGGCCACGACCACGGTCACTTTGCGTAACTCTTCCAGCAGGTTCATCGAAAGATCCTCCGCATCGGCTCGGATGAAGTGCGTCGAAGTCGTTCTCAGCCCATGCTCGACCGGCTCGCGACTCCACCTTGCCTTGATTATTATCCGTCGGTGCCGCATTCTACCGCGCCGGGTGACGGGTTGGCTACTCGTGCCGAGGCGCGCCAGCAGTTCCGCAACTCGGCGGTATTTGAGAAGCCAAGACGGATTCAAGGCCTCGACCTCGCGGGTTTTACGGTTTTATGGGCTGGCGGGGTTGTCGGAGAGGCACTTTCGGGGGGTGGTCGAC
>JBKQHM010000654.1:0-8977 GCA_052148775.1 Isosphaeraceae bacterium
GCTGGTCGTGGCCATGATCAGCGGCGGCGGCCAGCGTCAGGGTCGTGATCGGGTGCCGCATGGCGAAGACGGTCGGGTTAATGGGCCACCCCAGTCCTTGTTATGTTCATTCTGTCGCACCTCGATAATCTAGCCAGACAATCAGCATTAAATTAAATACATACATAAAATTAAATGCGATCGGCTTGCCCTTCGCGAAGAGCGAAACCGCGGTATGAGGACGACTCAATCGCTCGGACTCACGTGGTGGTCATCGTTCCAGAGGAGGATGGCCGGGTCTGCCCGGTTATGCTCGTAGCCCACGACGCTCAGCGAGGCGGTACTGAGCACGAGGTGCTCCGCGTCCACCGCCGGCAGGCCCATCCAGCGCGCAGCGAGGACGCGGGAGAAATGGCCGTGGCCGAAGATGAGGACGCGACCGCCATCCGCCTGTAGACGGGCGATCACGCGGTCGGCGCGGGCACCCACCTCCGCGAGTGACTCACCCCCCGGGCAGCCGTCGCGGAAGAGATACCAGCCTGGCCGGTCACGGTGGATGTCGGAGGTGAGCTGGCCTTCATAATCGCCATAGTCCCACTCGACGAGGTCCGGGGTGACCTTAGCAACGACCGCGAAGCCCGCCAGCTCGCAAGTCCGCCGCGCCCTCTGGAGCGGGCTGACCAGGACCTCGGTAAAGCTTATCCCCTCGAGCCGTCCTCGCAGTCTCCGCGCGTTGTCCTCGCCCCGCTCGGTCAGGGGGATATCGGTTCGTCCCGTGTGCCGGCCCGACAGCGACCACGCCGTCTCGCCGTGACGGGCCAGGTACACCTCGGGGAGGGATTCGTTCATGGTGTGCTCCTCGAGTCGGACTTTGGGATGGCGTTGGTGGCAGATCGAGAATTAGGGGCTCGGGCGATCAGGGGGGGGGTCAGGATTCAGGATGCCGGCGGCTCGTAGAGATCGATGTGGTCCGGCCCTTGGGAGGCGAGCAGGCTCCGGGCGCGGGCGACGACCTCGGGGATCGACCGGACGAAGACGAGGAACTTGCCCCCCTTGACCTGCTTCTCGTATTTGAGTGCCCGATCCTTCGGAACATTCCAGCCGACGAGCGCGCCCGCCAGGCTGCCCAGCCCGGTCCCCGCCAGCGCCCCTTCGATGCCCCCCAGCACGACCGCCGCGATCGGGCCGGCGACCACGACCGGGCCGACCCCCGGCAAGACCAGGAAGGCCGCTCCGAGGAACAGTCCGAACAGCCCGCCGACCAACGACCCGGTCTCCGCCCCGGCCTTGACATAGTCGCCGCGGCCGACGAGGCCGTACGGCTCCTCGGTCTCCTGAAAGTCGCGGCCCACGATCGAGAGATCGGCGAGATTGAACCCGGACTCGTGGAGTTGACGCACCGCAGCCTCGGCCGAGGCGTGGTCGGGATAGATCGCAGCGACGCTGTGAATGACCGCGGTTTCTGCCATGCTCATGCTCGTCTCCTTATGTCGAATGATAATGTTTATCGGTCTGCTATCGCGGTATCGTATTCGCCACGTCGCGCAGCCCGGTTGCACCTCGCGCGATGAAGCAGGGCCTGCTGTGCCGCCAGCACGCGGGCCTTGTCGCCATGCCAAATCTCCAGGGCCGGTTGCTGGATGGCGCGGCCGAACGAGAACGCCAACGCCCAGGGCAGTCGCGACCGGAATCGGACATTCATGGCGTTCAAGCGGGCCGAGGCCAGCTCGGGGGATTGGCCGCCCGACAAGAACGTAATCCCCGGAACGGCAGCGGGGACGGCTCGCAAGAGACACCTCACCGTGGCGTCGGCCACCTCGTCCACCGCTTCTTGCTCGGGGCAGGTCGATCCCGGAAGCACCATGTTGGGCTTGAGGATCATCCCCTCGATCGTCACCCCTTGAGTGCAAAGCTGGTTGAAAACCGTTCGCAGGACGTCCTCCGTCACGGCGCGGCAACGCTCCAGGTTATGCGCGCCGTCCATGAGCACTTCCGGCTCGACGACGGGGACCAGTCCGGCTTCCTGGCACAACGCGGCATAGCGAGCCAACGCCTGCGCGTTGGCCTCGATGCAGCCTCGACTGGGAATGCCATCGCCCAGGGCGAGCACCGCGCGCCACTTGGCAAAACGGGCACCCATTTGAAAGTACTCCGCGAGTCGAAGACGCAATCCGTCCAGACCCTCGGTGATTCTCTCTCCGGGATGACCGGCCATGTCCTTGGCACCGATGTCAACCTTGATGCCGGGGATGATCCCCGCATCGGTGATGACCTTGACGAAGGGCGTGCCATCTTGCTTCTGCTGGCGGATTGTCTCGTCGTAGAGGATCGCCCCGCTGATAGACTCAGCGAGGCCGGGCGTGGTCACGATCAACTCCCGATAGGCGCGGCGGGCCGCCTCGGTCTGGGGAATCCCCAACCTGGCGAATCGTTGGTCGCAGGTCGGCGTGCTTTCATCCATCGCCAGCAGACCCTTGTCATCGGCCACCAGCGCCCTCGCCGTGGCCATAAGCGCTGCTGCGTTCATTTGGGGTTGCTCCATTTCCAGTTCTGGATCTCCGGCATGTCCACGCCGTGTTTGTCGATGTACTGCCTGTGCTCGACGAGCTTGTCTCGAAGCTGCTGCTTGAGATAGGCCCCCTGCGTTCCTGTCTGCGGCAGGCGATCGACCGTGTCCATCACCAGGTGGAAGCGATCCATGTCGTTCATGACCGTCATGTCGAAGGCCGTCGTGATCGTGCCCTCTTCCTTGTAGCCGCGGACGTGCAGGTTGCGGTTCGCCCGGCGGTAGGCCAGCCGGTGGACCAGCCAGGGGTATCCGTGGAAGGCGAAGATGATGTGCTTGTCCTTCGTGAAGAGCGAATCGTAATCGGTGTCGGTCAACCCGTGCGGGCCCTCGGTGGCGGGCTCCAGCTTCATCAGGTCGACGACATTGACCACGCGGACCTTCAGCTCGGGCAGATGCTCCCGAAGGATGGAGACGGCCGCCAGCGTCTCCAGCGTGGGGACGTCGCCGCAGCACGCCATGACCACGTCCGGCTCGCCGCCCTGATCGTTGCTCGCCCATTGCCAGATGCCGATGCCCTCCGTGCAATGCTCGACGGCGGCGTCCATGGTCAGCCACTGGGGTGCCTCGTGCTTGCCGCAAACCACGAGATTGATGTAGTTCAGACTGCGCAGGCAATGATCCATGACCGACAGGAGGCAGTTGGCGTCCGGCGGGAGGTAGACGCGTACCATCCCGGATTTCTTGTTGATGACATGGTCGATGAATCCGGGGTCCTGGTGCGTGAAGCCGTTGTGATCCTGCCGCCAGACGTGTGAGGTCAGGAGGTAGTTCAGCGAGGCGATCTGCCGCCGCCACGGCAGTTCCGAACACATCTTCAGCCACTTGGCGTGCTGGGTGAACATTGAATCGACGATGCGGATGAACGCCTCGTAGCTGTTGAACATCCCGTGCCGGCCGGTCAGCAGGTATCCCTCCAGCCAGCCCTCGCACTGGTGCTCGCTGAGCATCTCCATGACGTCGCCGCTGCGCGCGAGGAAGACATCATTCTCCACCGTCCTGGCTTCCCACTGCCGATTGGTGACTTCGAAGACGGCTTCCAGGCGATTGGAGACGGTCTCGTCGGGACCGAAGATCCGGAAGTTCCGCGGATCCTCGTTGAGCTTGACCACGTCGCGAAGGAAGCTGCCGAGCACGTGCACGTTGCCGGCCTCGACGGCGGTGGGCGAGGGCACGCTCACCGCGTAGTTGCGGAAGTCCGGCATGCGCAGCGTGCGCAGCAGCTTCCCGCCGTTGGCGTGGGGATTGGCACCCATCCGCCGGTCTCCTTGCGGCGCCAGCTCGGCCAGTTCGGGCAGGAGCCGACCGCACTCGTCGAAGAGTTCTTCAGGCTTGTAGCTCCTCATCCAGGTCTCGAGTTGCTCGAGATGCTCGGGAGGAGCCGAGGCCGACACGGAGAGCGGCACCTGATGGGCCCGGAACGTGCCCTCGACCGGCAGGCCGTCGATGAATTTCGGCCCGGTCCAGCCCTTGGGCGATCTGAGCACGATCATCGGCCAACGCGGGCGCGTGGTGTCGCCCTGGATGCGGGCGTCGTGCTGGATCTGCCGGATATGCTCGACCACCCGATCGAGAGTCGCGGCCATCGCCTGGTGCATTTTCTCCGGGTCGTCCCCCTCGACGAAGTAAGGCGTCCAGCCGTAGCCGAGGAGCAAGTGCTCCAGTTCCTCATGGGTGATGCGGGCAAGGACGGTCGGGTTGGAGATCTTGAAGCCGTTGAGGTGCAGGATCGGCAGCACCACGCCGTCGGTGACCGGGTCGAGGAACTTGTTGGAATGCCATGCGGTGGCCAGTGGCCCGGTCTCGGCTTCGCCGTCGCCGACGACGCAGGCGACGACCAGGTCCGGATTGTCGAACGCGGCGCCGAAGGCATGACTGATCGAGTAGCCCAGCTCGCCGCCCTCGTGAATCGACCCCGGGGTTTGCGGCGAAACGTGGCTGGAGATCCCTCCCGGGAAAGAAAACTGCTTGAACAGCTTCTTCAGCCCGGCCTCATCCCGGCCGATGTTCGGATAGACCTCGCTATACGTGCCTTCGAGGTAGACGCTGCCGACCACCGCCGGGGCGCCGTGGCCGGGGCCGGAGACGTAGATCATGTTGAGGTCATGCTGTTTGATGACCCGGTTCAGATGCGTGTAGATGAAGTTCTGGCCCGGAGTCGTGCCCCAGTGTCCCAGCAACAGTTGCTTCACATGCTCCAGCTTCAGTGGCTCCCGTAGCAGGGGGTTGTCGCAGAGATAGATCTGGCCGACGGACAGGTAATTCGCGGCCCGCCAGTAGGCGTTGATCTTGCGGAGTTGTTCCGGGTCGAGGGGATTTTGCTCGTCCGGAGCTTGTGAGGCCAGTCCGTTGGGGGGTCGGGCCGCGCGGGGTTGTTCCGGGGCAAGAGGACTCTTCGGGACTTCGAGTGTCGACATCGTCTGTCTCCTTGATCAGGTTCGATCGGTCAGAAAGCGTGGACGACGAAATGTCATGATGGCCGGGCCGTGAGACGAGCCGCGGCCTTGGCGATCATCAACTCTTCGTCGGTGCGGATGACACGGACCTTGACCGGCCCTTGGTCGGTTGAGATCCGGAGGGCGCTGGATGCGTTCCGGCCTTCGTCCAAAGCGATCCCGAGGAATCCCAGTCCTAGGCAGATCCGACGGCGGATCTCGGGCGCGTTCTCACCGATCCCCCCGGCGAACACCAGGGTGTCGATCCCGCCGAGCGCGGCTGCATAGGCGCCGATCCCCTTCTTCGCCCGGTAGCAAAACAAATCGATTGCCTCGGCCGCCCGGACATCGATATCCTGCCGTGCCAGGAGATCGCGCACATCAGAACTGGTCTCCGAAACGCCGAGCAGGCCGGACTCGTGGTTCACGAGACGGTCGAACTGGTCGGCCGTCGTCCCCTGGGTCCGCGATAGGAACCGGACCAGGCCCGGATCGAGGTCGCCGGTGCGCGTCCCCATGACCAGCCCGGATGCTGGCGTGAAGCCCATGGTCGTGTCGATGGAATGGCCCCCGCGTACCGCCGCCAGGCTCGCGCCGGCTCCAAGGTGGGCCAGGACGATCCGGCCCCGGGCTTCCTCCTCGCCGGCGACCCGGGCCAGTTCCTCCATCAAGTACGCATACGACAGGCCGTGGAAGCCATAGCGACGGACCCCGGCGGCCTCGAACTTTCGCGGGATCGGCACGATCTGGGCCACCCGCGGCATATCGTGATGGAACGCGGTGTCGAAGCACGCAACCTGGGGTAAGTCGGGATCGCGCCTTCGGAACGCCTCGATCAGCTCGATCTCGCCTGGCATGTGATCTGGGTCGAATGAGCTGATCTTGCGCAATTCCTCGATCAGCTCCGCCGTGACGTGTTCGGGCTGATGGTAGCTCTTTCCCCCATGAACGACACGATGCCCGACGGTGGCAATCTTCGCGAACTCGCCTGCGTGTTCCAGCCAATCGATTAGCAGGCGGCCGGCCGCCTTCTGGTTTGGGGCATCGACCGGGCGATCCTCCTCGCCACCGCCGGCCCGCGTCATGACCCACCGTGCATCATCCAACCCGATCCGATCGATCCGACCGGACAGGAGCCGTGCGGACGGATCGGTCTGCTCATAGAGCGCGAACTTGAGGCTCGAAGATCCGCCGTTGATCGTCAGGATGCGGTCAGGTCCCGTGCTGCAAATGCGCAGGGGGTTGGTTGCGGAACCGGCCGGGAATCCGGACACTTGAAGGTTCGATTGGTTCATAGTTTTGCTTTTGATAATAGGATATCTCTTGTCGTCATTTCGGGCCTCAGCGCGTCTTTGCTTTGGACAACGATTCGTAGCCGGATATGACATCGAACAATTCCTCATCAATGGAAGTCTGGCGCAGCCGACGGAACGTCTGATTCAGGCTTTCCACCAGGTCGTCGATGTTTTTCTCGGCGCGCTGGATGGCGGCCAGGCGGCTAGCGTTTTCGGCTGCCAACGATTCGGCGCACGCCTTGAAGAGCGAGACAAAAAGATACTCCCCGACGAGAGCCTGCAACGTCTGCTCGCGGTCACCGATCAACTCGGGCGGTTTCTTGGTCGGCCAGGGGAGATGGGCCAGATTGAGTGCCCATGTTTCATCGAGGGGCAGCAGGCGTTGACTGACGGGCTCATAGGCCGCCCCGGCCTTGGGGCGGTTGTGGAAGAGGTAAAGGTGAACGATCTCGTCCTGGCCGTGATGCGCTTCGCTTTCCACAAGAATCTGCCCGACGAGGGGCGTGATGGCGTTGACGGAAGTCGGGACGGCGAAAAGCCCCACAGGTGGGAGACCGGCATCGATCAGTCGCGATTGAACGCGCGCTCCGACCGCCCAGACTTGCTTTTCGCCGGGTAGAGGATCGAGCGCCTTGGCAACGAAATCCGCCAGCACATCATTGAACTGCCCGACCAGTCCCTGATCCGAGCCGAAGACGATGGCGGTCACCGTCTTCGCAGCCGCGCCCGGCCGTTCCGCCACGGGCCGCCGATTCCTCAAGCAAACCGCCAGGCCCAGTTGCACGGTGCGGTCATAGTCCGCCAGCGCCAGCACCGACTTCTCATATTGTCCGACGCTCGAGGCGGCCAGGGCCTTCATCGAGCGGACCACGGATTTCAGATCACCGGCTCCGCCGATCTTGCGGCGCAAGCTCGCCAATGTATCGCTCATGGCTTCTTCTTGGGTTCGGGATCGGGTTTCGGCTGGAAGGGCGCGATCGCCTTGCCGACGACTTGCAGGATCGCTGCACGGTCCTCGTCGCTCAGCTTCTCATTCAAGGAGAAGCGCTTGCGAATCTCGGCTGGGATGTCCGCCGTCGCCTTCCTCAGGGCTTCCTCGGCAGCCCGCATCTTGTCGATCGGCACGCTGTCCAGGACACCGCCGGTCAACGCCACGAGGAGGACGATTTGTTCCGGGACCGATGCCGGCTCGAGCTCCGGTTGGATGAGAATGGCCCGGATACGCTGGCCATGATCGATGATCTTGCGGGTGTGGTCATCGAGCCGCGTGCCGAACTTGGCGAAGGATTCCAGCTCGGTGAACTGCGCATACGCGAGTTTGAGATCGCCCGCCACGGCCCGGTAGGCCGCCGGTTGTGCCTTACCACCGACACGGGAAACGGACCTGCCGACATCGACGGCGGGAAGGATGCCCAGTTCGAATAAGGTCGGCGACAGATAAATCTGACCGTCCGTGATCGAGATGAGATTGGTGGGGATGTACGCCGAGATGTTCTGCGCCTCGGTCTCGATGATGGGCAAAGCGGTGAGCGAGCCGCCATAGAGGTCGTCGCGAAGGTGCGTGGCACGCTCCAGGAGCCGCGAGTGGATGTAAAAGATATCGCCGGGAAACGCTTCGCGACCGGGCGGGCGGCGCAGCAGCAAGGAGAGCTCGCGATAAGCACGGGCATGGTGGGTCAGATCGTCGTAGACGATGAGCACGTCCCGGCCCGCTTCCATGAAATGCTCCGCGATGCTGGTCGCGGCGTAGGGCGCGATGAAGGCGAGCCCGGGCGGGGCGTTGCCCTCGGTCACGACGACGACGGTGTAATCCATCGCGCCTTTTTCCCGCAGCTTGGCGACGACCTTGGCGACGGAGGACGCACGCTGGCCAATCGCGCAATAGACGCACAGCACATCCTGGTCGCGCTGGTTCACAATGGTGTCGATCGCGATGGCCGACTTGCCGGTTTGCCGGTCGCCGACGATCAGCTCGCGCTGGCCGCGGCCGATCGGAATGAGCGCATCGATGACGATGATGCCGGTCTGTAGGGGCACCGAAACGAGGGCGCGGTCCATGATCGGCCTGGCAGGGCGCTCGATGGGCAAGCGCCGGCTGGAGGCAACCGGCCCTTTGCCGTCGAGAGGTCCGCCCAATGGATCGATGACGCGTCCGATGAGTCCATCGCCCACCGGCACGTCCATCACACGACCCGTACGCTCGACCTGGTCGCCCGCGTGCAGATGCTCGCAGTGGCCGAGGAGGACGGCACCGATCTCGTCCGAATCGATGTTGAACGCGATGCCGTAGAGATCGCCGGGAAACTTCACCAGCTCATCAAAGCCCACGCCCGGAAGGCCCGAGACCTTGGCGATGCCGATGGAAACGCTCGTGATCGTGCCCACCTCCCGCGGCGTCAATTGCGGCGTGAAGGATTCCAGCGTGCGGCTGATGCCCGCGAACGCCGAGTCGAAGATGCTGTGCAGGCTATCGGGCGACGTATTCAATGGTCCGCCTTTGTGGCCGCGACCACCGTTGCAGGCCCGTTATGGACTTCACGCTTCGGCTCGGGCTTGGCTTCGGCCTTGGGCTCGGGCTTGGGCTTGGCTTCGGCCTTGGGCTCGGCTTCCTTGTGCAGAAGATCGCCGGCTCTCTTTTCCAGAGTCGCCAGGTAATCCGCGATGCTCCAGGCCACCTTCTGTCCGTTGGTGGAGAGTTCGAT
>JBKQHM010000655.1:0-13790 GCA_052148775.1 Isosphaeraceae bacterium
GAGGTCCTGGGCGTCGCGTCGCTCAAGCCAAAGACCACCTGGACCGTCCTGAGGAAGACCTATCTCCCGGCGATCGTGCTGGGCATGCCGGCCTCGAGCGACGCCCGGTTCAAGGCGATCTCGTCCGAGCCGATCTTCAAGGCCGTCCTGCTGAAGCAGCGGTACCAGCTCCCGACCGCCGAGATCCCCAAGCTCAACGACGCGATCGACGCCCTCGTCTGGAAGCTGATCGGCTTCGAGGGCGAGACCCGGAAGTTCACCCCGAAGAACGTCAAGGCGGCGGTGCTGAACCGCGAGCTGGGCGACGGCCGCGCGACCGACTTCAACAAAGCCGCCAGCCGCCTGGTGGCCCGGGACGCCGGGGCGCGTCGCGATGATGCCAAGGAGCTGAGGGACGCCGTCATCCGCGGCTGGATCGACCGATGCACGTCGCCCCCCGTCGTGGGAGGAGATGCCCGGAGGGCAGGGGGGAGGGATTCTTCCACCCCCACCCTCCCGTTCGGAGCTCCCTCCTCCCTCGAAGAAGCGGAAAGGCTCCCCGAGTTCGCCGACCGTGTCAAGGCCGCCGCGAGGATCTGCCCGACCGGACGATACGGCGATAACAAGGTCTTCATCGCGCACGTCTGGAAGACGCTCCAGGACGACCCCGATTTCGCAACGATGGACCTCGACAGCTTCAAGGATCGGCTCGCCGAGGCCAACAACGCCCGGCTGCTCGACCTGAGCCGGGCCGACCTGGTCCAGGCCATGGATCCCGACGACGTACGGCGATCTGAAGTCCAGTACCTCAACGCCACATTTCATTTCGTCCGAATTTGAAAGCGACCCTTCATGGCGACAGCAACCATGAGTGCGAAACCTGGCTCCGAGCCGCCGGGCAGTCCGGGCGAGAGTGATCCGCGCACCGCGGCGTTCTGCTCGCCCCGCCTCCCGGAGCTGTTCCACGCTTTTGCCTACGCCAACGATATCTGGAGACTCGACCCGTTCGACGTCGGGACGATCCACCCGGGCGCCCGGGAGACGTTCCAGAAGATCGTGGGCCGCGTGCGCGAGTCATCGGGGCTGCCCACCGGCCGGATCCTCCTGCTGCTGGGCGAATCCGGCTGCGGCAAGACCCACCTGATGCGGGCCTTTCGAAACCAGGTCCATGCCCGGGCGTCGGGATACTGCGGCTATCTCCAGATGACCGCGTTCACCGGCGAGTATGGCCGATATGTGCTCAACAACCTCATCGACTCGCTCGACAAGCCGTACGACGAGGCCCGGTCCGAGACCACGGGTCTGATGCGGCTCTCGAATGCCCTGGCCGAGACCTCGCGCGACGTGCCGCGCGACTGGCTGGACCGGCTCCGCGAGGGGGGCATGGACCAGCCGAGCCTCGACCATCTCGTCGCCGAGATGGCCGACCGGATCATCGTCGACGACCGGTTCAGCACGATCGACGTCTATCTCGTGCAAGTCTTGTTATATCTCCAGTGCAACGACCCGCGGATCAAGGCCCGCGTGCTCAAGTACCTCCGCTGCGAGGACCTCACCGACCACGACCGACGGCTGCTGGGCGGGATCGTCCCGTGTACGTACTCGGACGCGCCGCAACGGATCATCGAGCGCCTGGGGCAATTGATGTGGGCCGTCGAGCGCGTCCCGCTGATCCTCTGCGTCGACCAGCTCGAGGATGTCTTCGACCTCGACGACGCGGCGGTCAAGTTCCGCCGCGCCATGGCCATGCTCTGCGACATCGTCAGCCGGCTCCGCTCGGCCGTCGTGGTCATCGCCTGCCTCGAAGATTATTACAAGAAGCTCAAGGAGCTGCTCACGCGGCCGATCAAGGATCGGGTCGAGAGCGACCCTCCGCCGGTCGACCTGAAGACCCCTTGCGACCGCGAACAGGTCGAGCAGCTCATCGCCCATCGGCTGAAGTTCCTCTGCGAATCGCTGGAGGTCCCATTCCGGGCCGACCAGCCCACCTTCCCGCTCCCCGATGCGATGATCGGCAAGCTCGTCGGCCTCCGCGCCCGCGACGTCCTGGGCGCGGTCCATACCTACCGCGAACGCTGCGTCGAGAAAGGGAAGATGGCGGAGTACCCTTCTGATGGCAGCGACGCCGCGCCGGGCGTTGCTCTCCCGGCAGCCGAAGGGTCGCCGCCCGACGGCCGGGGCCTGGAGCCGAAGGTCATCGCGATCGAGCAGGCATGGAACGACATCCGATCAACGTCCCCGATCGTGGTACCGACCGATGAGGGGGAGCTGGCGGCGATCCTGGCGAAGGCGATCGGGGCCTGCGCGGCCGAGCTCGATTCGGGCGATCGATTCGAGGCGACGGCGGACGTGGGACGCTTCGTCTCGGTCGAGCGCCATGCCGGCGATCAGGCAGTCGAGCGCATGCTGGTGGGCATCTGCAACAAGGGAGCGCAGGGAGGCGGCCTGGGTCGTCAGATCGACGAGGTCGTGCAACGCGCCGGCGCGCAGACGCCGGTGATCGTCCGCTCGACGACGTTCCCGGGCGCGCCGAAGTCGGCGGTCTCGCAGCAGCTCGGCAAACTGATCGCCAGGGGCGGTCGCCGCGTCGTCATTGAGGATTCCGACTGGCGGACCATGTTGGCCATGGCTCGGTTCCGATTGGGGCGCGGAAACGGCGCCGACTCGGGCTTCGCGGCCTGGCTCAAGCGAACCCGCCCCTTGACCAGCCTCGCGTCGTTGCGGGCGATCCTGGCCCTCGATCGGCCCGTCGAGCCGACGCCGACGACCGGCCGGAAAGCGGGTGGCGAGCCGGTGGCGAACGACCCGCCAACCGCCCCGGCGCCGATGCCGGTGCCGGTACCGCCCCCGAGGCCGGACCCCACCCCGTCCTCCGCTCCGGCCGACCGCTTCATCATCGGCACGACCAGCGACCGTCGGGGCGAACCGGTGGCGATCGGGCCGGCCGAGCTGACGCGGCATGCCGCCTTCCTGGGCGCGCCGGGCAGCGGCAAGACGACGGCCGCGCTGGGCGTGGTCGAGCAGCTCCTGGTCCGCGGGGTCCCGGCGATCCTGGTCGACCGCAAGGGCGACCTGTGCGCCTACGCCCGGCCGGACATGGGCCTGCGCACCGGGCTCGACGGCGAGCTGGCCGAGCGTGCCGGCCGGTTGCGTTCCACGGTGGACGTCGCCCTCTACACGCCGCGACGGCCCGACGGCCGTCCGCTCTCGATCGCGGCAGTGCCCGCCGGCATCGGCGCGCTGGCCTCCCACGAGCGCGAGCAGGCCGCCAAGTTCGCCGCCGGTGCGCTCGCCGGTATGATGAATTATGGGGACACCAAGCGCGATCAATCCTGCCTGGCGATCCTGGCGAAGGCGATCGACCTGCTCAGCCGCGAGTCGCCCCAGGCCGCCGTCGCCATCGGGACCCTGGTCGATTTCATCGCCGAGAAGGACCCCGCGCTGCTCAACGAGGTCGGCCGGCTGGACGTCAAGCTCTTCGACCACTTGGTCCAGGACCTGGAGACACTGCGGCTCAACCAGGGAGACCTCCTCACGGCCGAGGGCGAGCCGCTCGACGTCGAGGCGCTCCTCGGGCTCGGCGCACATCGGACACCCGGCAAGACCCGGCTGAGCATCATCAGCACCAAGTTCCTGGGCACCAACCAGGACGTGCTGTTCTGGGTCTCCCAGCTCTTGATGACGCTGGGCCGATGGATCAGCAAGTCGCCCGCCCCGGAGGGGAAACTCCAGGCCGTGATCCTCTTCGACGAGGCCGACCTGTACCTCCCTGCGGTGCGCCAGCCAGCGACCAAGGAGCCGATGGAGCACCTGTTGAAGCGGGCGCGTTCGGCCGGCCTGGGGCTACTCCTGGCGACCCAGAGCCCGGGCGACCTCGATTACAAGTGCCGCGACAACATCCGGACCTGGCTCGTCGGCCAGGTCAAGGAGGCCAACTCGATCGCCAAGATGAAGCCGATGCTCAGCGACTGCCGCGTCGATGTCGCCTCCCGGCTACCAGGCCAGGAGCCAGGCGAGTTCCATCTGATCCGCGACGGCGAGGTCACGGCGATGAAGACGAATCCCTCCGCCGTCGAGCCCCGGCAGATCCCCGAGGATGAGATCGTCAAGCTGGCAAGGCGTTAGCCATTCTTGACCTCATGAGAAAACGAGAGATGCTCACCTCGGTGCGACCGCTTTTCGGGAACGACTCGCTTCCGAAGATCGGCGTGCTTCGAAACGCGCGATCTCTTCCCTCATTTGATTGATCATCCGTTTGAGCGACCGCAGAGTCAGCTCCTGGATATGGGAATCCTCTCCCGGATCTTGCCCGACCGCCTCATAGCGTGCTTCAAGCGATTGAAGCTTTTCTCGAGTGACCTCGACCTCGCGTTCGTCTTTCAGTTCCATGTTACGATCTCGATCGTGCCCTTGGGATTAAAGTGCCGGTTGCTGCCGAAGACATTCCCCACCAACTCGTCCCAGCCGTCCTGCCTCACGAGGTGAATAAGGCCCTGATCGGGCAGAGCACTCGATGAGCCGAGTGCCCCTCATTTGAACCTGGAATTGATCCAGCGCAAGGCCGGCCAGAAATCATCCGTCAACGACGAGAGCATGAAGACCTCGCCCGATCGCGATCGGAGCACCAGCCCGACCGGATCGCTGCTCACGCGCTCCAGTTGGCCCCAGCGGGCGAGGGGTCCGGGGCCTTTCGCGGGCCGGCGCAAGCCGTCGCGCTCGATGACGATCCCCCCCTCCATCGCGAGCCGGACCTGCCGGAAGACCGTCGTGGCATGCCGCAGGACGAAGATCGCCTTCAGGATCCACCAGGGATTCGTCAGCATCATCACGCCCACGAGCATCGCCGCCGCGCCCTGGCAAGCCAGGTAGATGAGCCGGGCCGATGGGATCCGCAGCGCCACCGCTTCGCCGCCGTTGATCCGATCGTCGAGGCGGCGCACCAGCTCGCGGATCAGGGTGATCTCCAGGGCATCGCGAGCGATATCGAACGGGGCGACCTCCGGCGGCAATCGCCAGGCCCGACCCGACCGCCTCAAGAGCACGCACGCGAAATCGTTCTCGGTCGGCTCCAGGCGAATGGAAGTCACGTCCTCGTACCGGAGGACCCGCTCCCGACCGTCCTTCCCGATCGTCACGCGATCTCGATCGATGACGACCTCGAGGGCCGCCCGACGCCGATAATCCCGGTAGCCCCAGATCGCCACACCGACGCCCATCAACGGCAGCAGCACCACGAATGCCGCACCGCCGACGTCCTTGGACCTGGACACCCCGAGCGCCTCCGCAGCGTACATGAGCGGGACCGCGATGAACAGCGCCAGCAAGAGCGCGACGAACGGGGCGACCACCAGATAGACCAGGCAGCCGACGAGCTTGCTCGTCCCCGGCCTCTCAAAGCTCTCGGGAATGACCGTCATCGTGGTGATCGCCCCCGCGCCCGATCCAACCCCGCCCCCACCTCATCGATCGAAAAGCGTCAAGCGTGTGCTGACTCGCTCCCCATGGCCAATCCCCCTGAGAATCGAGTCCACCTCCGCCCGAAAGGTCACTCGGCCACGACCGCTCCGCCCCGATTCTAACCCGGGTTTTTCACCACCGAGCCACAGAGAACTCAGAGAAGACAGAAGCACCGACCAATTCTCGTTTTCGGTCCACTCCGACCGGAGGAAGAGATCCGCACTGCCCTCACGAGATCACGATATGTGTCGCTTTTCTCTGTGGACTCTGTGACTCGGTGGTGAATGCAGTTCGATCGTCTTCCTCGTCGGTTCGCGGTCCCCGTGTTGAGAAATGTCGGCTAACTCATCCGGCTCTCCGATCGCTCCGGCTGCTCGCGGATCGCCCGCAACAGTTCCTCACGATACACGCCGACCTCGGCCGGCGCCGAGATCCCCAGGCGGACCGTCTTCCCCTCGATGGCGACCACCGTCACCGTCAGGTCGCACTGCGGCACCACGATCCGTTCACCAAGCTTGCGGCTGAGGACCAGCATCGAATTCCCTCCTTGCGCGCTACGTCGTCCAAGATGTTCAGGACATCCCCGCCAGGATCGCGACGGCCTCCTCGCCCGGCCCGGTTGTCCCGGGCATCGCCGTCCGGTGGAATTTTGTACCCTATCGAAGAATCCTCCGCAAGGGGGGTCTCTCCGAAATCCGGCGAAATCCCGCCTCGCCGAACGCCGCCTCGCGACGCTCTGCGCACACGCCTTGCGGGCCCAATGAATCGGGATGTCATTCCAGCAGAGATTTGCCGCCGCTCCACCACGAGATGATCCAGGGGAGCAGCGTCACGGCCGCGACCACCCCGGTGAGGATGACGAGCGTCCGGAGGTTGGCATGCCCCCACGGGATGGCATCGGCCACGCGGAACCTCGGCCGGGGCGTCGGCTTGGGGAATTCGAAGCGTTCCCATCGCGTCAGCTTGAGCATCGTGAACCACGGACCCATCGCGATGAAAAGGCCGACCATACTCATTCCGAACGAGAACTCGACCATTCCAGCATCTCCAGCGGTAGCCGTCGTGGGCGAGAGGAGGAGAGCCATGAAGAAGTTCAGCCAATGCCACCGCAACGGCGCCCGAAAGAATCGCAATGAGGTCTGGACGCGGTCGATACGCCATCGCGCGTAGAGCCGGAACAGGAGGGTCACCAGCGCCACACAGCACAAGAACCACAAGACCGACCCGGACCCGGCGAATCGCCAGTTCGAGAGCGAGAGCAGGTGCTCAACGATCATGGCCGTGCCGCAGAGGGCCATGGAGACGATGACGGCGTGCCAGATCATGACCGAGGCCAGGCCGAGCGTGGTGAGCGGCTTGTTCAGCGCGACGCGCCGCAACTGGGCGCGCGCCGATGAGAAGGCCCACAGCAGCACGACGTACAAAACAATTACAATTGTAAATATTAAAAAATATAATACATTTTTTTCATTAATAGATAAATAATCAATAATTATCGATATCATGAAGACCGCCAGGTACGCCGATACCCACGAGCAGTTGTAGACGACGAGGGCCGGGAGCACGACCAGGTAATCGAACAGACTTCGCCGGCTGGCCCGGGTGCGGACCCCGTACGAGGTCGGGCGGGTCCCGGCCTCGAGCAGGGCGCCGACGCTCGGATGGAGGCCGACATCGAGGGGGCCCGGCTCGCGCCCCTCGAGGAATGTGGCGAAGACCTGGTCGTTGAGCGGGCCGTCGGGCTCCTCTTTCGCGAGCCGCCGGCGCACGCCGCGGGCGAGGGCGCCCAGCGTCCCGCCGTCGCCGTCGGCCCCGGCGATGACCAGCGACGGCCCCGTCTCCCACGCGCCCACCTCGACCCGCGTGGCCCCGAGCAGGAGCTGCCCGAGGGCGTCGAGCACCTTCGCTCGTCGGCCCGGGTCCAGCCCGTGGAGCAGGCACAGCCGCAGCCAATCCGGCATCGACCCGTGCCGGAACCAGGGGAGGCGCGACAGCCGCGACAGCCCGCCGAGGCTCGGCCGGGCCCGACCATCGGCGGCCGCCAGGACGCGGCCCAGCTCCAGCGTCAGGTCCCAGCGTAGCTCGGGGTACACGGCGCACGCGGCCAGCCAGTCGAAGTCCTCCTGCAAGTACCATCGCAGGTCGCGCATCAGCCGCCGCAGCTCGTCCACCGGCGGCGGGGTCGACTCGAGCCAGCGCAGCGGGTCGGACCGCAAGGCACGCGGCATCGGCGGGACCGGCTCCGCGCCGTCCGTCGGCGGCTCGCTCCTCGGGGAACCCCCGGCCGCGGCGATCCGCCCCGCCAGCGCCTCGAGCCCCTGCGTCGTCGCCGGCTCGACGAGGAACCCCGACGCCTCCAGCTCCGCCTCGCGCCCGCCCCAGTTCTCGCGGGGGATCGGCGTGATCGCGCACCGAACCTCCCACGACGCGAACTGGTCGAGCCAGGACGCGGCGCGGCCGGTGAGCGGGTCGAGCAGGGCTTCGCCGTCGGTGAACACGAGCAGGCGATGGCCCGGATAGCGCGCCGACAGCTCGCGGAGCGACCAGGGGGGGCCGGGGCCTCGCCTTGGATAGCAGGCGCGGGGGTCGCCCGAATACTCGAACCGCACCAGCGCCACCTGTTCGGCCGACAGGCGGTCGAGCAGCGCGTCGGCCCAGTCGGCCTGATGATCGCGCAGGCTGACCCGGTCCACCAGCGCCAGATGCTCGGGCGTCACCTGAACCCGGGCCGTGATCGGCCCGGTCAGGTCGGGGACGCGCAGGGCCCGGTCGAGCGTGGCGGCGACGTCGATCCGGGCCGCGTCGGCCTCGACCCGAAGGTGACGGCGGAGGCCGACCGCCGCGCGGCTCAGCCGTTGCCGCGCCGCCGCGCCCCAGACGTCTTCGGGGTGGATCCTCAAGGTCGTGAGCCTGGGCGCACCTCCGGCCGACCCCCGGCGGAGGACCATCGCCCCTCCCCCCGGCTCGCGATCAAACCGCTCCGCCTCGCGGTCCCACCAGCTCCTCGAGAACCGCTTGACCAGCCAGAGCCCGCCCAGAACCTCGAAGGCGACGCCCGCGAACACGGCCACCCCGCCGGCCAGGTCCTGGAATCGTCGCCAGATGGTGGGATTCGCGCGGAAATCGAAGCGTTGCGGCGTGTTGCCCGGATTCTTGGCTTGCCCCGGCTCCTCCCTGCCGCTGACGCTGGATTTCGGGCGACGCTCCTTCTTGTACGCCCCGTCGACGACGGGCTCGCCGGGCGTCGTCAACGGGGGCCGCGGCTCGGGCGATTTCTGACTGACCACGAAATACGTCAGAGACAGAGCCACGGCGACGAAAAGGACACCCCCCGCGACAAGCCAGGGAAGGGCACGAATCCCCTCCGCCCGCCCGCGCTTCTTGACCTCGCGCAGCTTGCTCGCCAGGTCGGCCTCGGGCCCGCCGCGAGGCTCGCCCCCGGAAAGGGTCTTGACCCAGGCCCCGAACCGATCTTCGAAGTCCTCCTGCTCCCGGGGCGAGGCGCAAACGATCGGCCCGAGGTACGTCCGGAGGGCCGCCAGGTCATCGGGGACCTGGCCGCGCTCGGCCAGCGTCGCGAGCAGCCCGTGCGCCGCGAGGATCTGCTTCGTCTCGACCCGGTAGCCGGCCGACCGCAGGCCCTCCAGGAACGGGACGAGTCCGTGGACCAGGGATTCGAACGGCGTGCTCACCGGGCCTTCCCCTTGCGCTGGTCCGCCCAGCTCCGCAACTCGTGCTGGGCCACGGGCAGGTCTTCGGCCGTCTTGACCAGGCAGGGCAGGCTCCGCATGAGTTCGGCGAGGGTCGCCTGGGCGAGCGGATTCCCGCGGTCGCCCCCCTGGTGCCGCAGGGCCACCAGCCAGCCGAGCAGCTCCGCCGTCGCCGGCCGCTTCCGCAAGGCGGCCAGATTCCTGAGCCGGAAGAACAGGTCGAGCGCGTCGTCGAGCAGGCCCTTCGGCTCGGCCGCCCAGGCCAGCCTCGCCATCACGATCTCCCGGAGTTGTTCCGTGCCAGGGAACGGGATGTGATAGAAGATGCAACGGCGGAGGAACGGGTCCGGCAGGGCCTTCTCCGAGTTGCTGGTCAGAACCAGGACCGGCCTCAGGTCCGGGTCAGCCTCGACCCGCGCGTTGCCCAGCTCGGCGATGGTGAAGGCCATCGCGTCCAGCGCGCTGAGCACGTCATTGGGCAGGTCGCGCGGCGACTTGTCGATCTCGTCCAGCAGCACGACGGACCGCACCGGCTTGCCGGGATGGTCGAAGCCGGGGGGGAGCACGCCCGCGACCGCGGCCCGGTCGCACGCCCGGACGATCGCCGCGCCCAGGGCGTTATAGCGGAGGAACCGCAGCCCCTGCCGCTCGGGCCGCTCCTCCGCCGCCTGCGCGGCCGGCCTCGCGACCGCCCCCGGCGCCGGCCGACGCGCCGCGAGCTGCGCCTCGTGGTAATGCGCCAGGGCGTTGTACGTGTAGAACAAGTCGGTCGCCGTGCTCGTCGACCGGGTCTCGTAGACCTCCAGCCGGTAGCCCAGCTCCCACGCCAGGCTCCGGGCCAGCATGGTCTTGCCCGTCCCGGCCTCGCCGGTCAACAGCAGCGGCTGGCCCAGCAGCAACGCCACGTTCACGGCGTCGACCAAAGCCGCGTCGGCCTTGTAGTCGGCCGGATCCGTCAGCACCTGCCGCTGGACGCGCGGCAGCTCGACGGGCTTCGGCGGACTGGATATCGAGGGACTCCCATGTCCCCGGTAGATCCGGAATGCATCGCTTACCATCGGTTCACACTCCTCGGTTCACCCGCTCCAGCCATCGCTCGAGGTTGGAGATCACCAGGCGCATCGGCAAGCCCTTCCGCGGGGCCGCGCGGAAGATCTCGTCGAGATCCGGCGCGATGCTGGCCGGCCCGAGGAATTCCCGGACCGGGACCAGTTCGAGCCAGTCATCCAGATTGACCCTACGGACGTCGTCCAGCCGCTTGAGGTGCACGGCCTGGATCCTCGGGAATCTCCGACCCGGGTCGAGCTTCGCGAGGTACGCGGCGAGCTTCGCGTTCGGGTCGCGGCGGCCCAGCAAACGCCCCAACATCCCGATTTTGCGATCAAATTTGACATTCACGCAGACCAGCGGCACCCGGCTCGGAGGGAGGTCCGGGCACAATTCCCACGACCGCAGGGTCGCCTCGATCCGCGCCGGACCGTCCTGCTCCCAGGCCGTGGTGTCGAACGTCATGGTGAAGAGCATCCGCCCCCGACAGTCGCCCAGCCAGCGGCCCACGTCGGCCCACGTCGGGTCGTCGCCGCGAAGGCTGAGCTTCAGACCCAGCAAGCGGCGCAGGATACGGTCGAAGTCGCCCGTCCCCGCCCGCGGGAGATCCACCGGGACCTTCTGCACCCTCGGTTCCTCGTTCCGCAGCTCCAGCCACTTGGGGAGATCAAAATCCACGAGCCTGTTGATCAGTCCCCCATGCTCCTGGTCCACGTCGCCCACGATGAAGAAGACCGCCGGCCGGCCGGTACAGGCCGCGATCTGGTCGAGCACGGTGTCGCAGACCGCCTGGGCCTGGTCGACCCGATCGACCAGGTACGGCAGGACACCCGCCGTGCGCTTCGGGGGCACCGGGATCGTCGCCCGCGACCGGTTGAGGCCCGCCGCGGCCGGCGCCGGCGAAAGGGGATCCGGATCAATCTGCCAGTGGTGCCGCGCGACGGCAAGGTCGATGGCAAACTGGAACGGCCGCGGGGTGAACTCGAGTTGCGCCCGCCCGGCCGCCACGGCATCCTCGAAGCTCAGAAATCCGCCCTCGCGGTTCCGACGTTCCGGCTGCTCCCCCTCGAGCGACATGCGGGCGAACCCGGTGCACTCGACCGCCATATAGGCACCATCCTTCAGCCCCTTGAAGAGCGGGGCAGAGTTCGTCAACGGGTCGTCCTTGAACAGTTTCCACTCAGACCGCAATTTGTGGTCCCAGTTGCGGAGCCCGTGCGCCAGCGAGACCATCACGAACACATGCCCCTCTACAACCACGAGCCACGGAATCAGTTCGCACCCCATGCAGAGCCCGCAGAACAGGAGCGAAAGGTCGAGACATGTCCCCTCACCCGGCGGCCCAAGGATCTCGTCGGGCGCCCGGACCAACTGAACGCCTTCTTTCGGGAAATATGGCTCGGGGCTGTAATTCACCCCGTATTTGATCATGGTCAGATACAGCGCCTTGACCAACTTACGGCGGTCATCGAGCGACCCCTGCATGCCATTCCAGTCGAATTCGAGTTTGTTGTGGAGCCAGCTCGTGGCGTTGTCGAGGACCATCCTCGCGAGATACTTCTCATCCACCCTCGGCCAATTCCATCTCATGATCGGCCCCGGTTCATGGCCTGCCCGTCCCCGGCAACCTCGAACAGCGTATGGACGGGCAAGAACCGCGCGAAGTCGCGACCGCCCGCGGCGACCTCGACCCGGTACAGCCCCGGGGCCAGCCCTCCGACCGAGGCGCGCGACCAGCCGTCCGCCCCCGGCTCCAGCCCGACCTCGACGGCCGCGCCCCCCGCGGCCGGCTCGACCTTCGCCACCACCCCCGGCGCCGTCCCCTCGACGGCGTCCGCCGGGCGGGCCGCCAGGATCACCGGCTCGCCGGACCCGTAAAGGTCGTCGACCTCGACGCTCAACGGCTTCGGCAGCGCCGTGGCCAGACCTCCTTGCAGGGCCTTGATGTTCGCCGCCTGGAGCTGCTTCAGCCGGTCCACCAGGTCGCCGAGCACGAAGAACTGGTTCTGGAGCGACGCATGCTGCTCGGCCACGAAGTAGCCGCGGAAGTCGACCGGCCGGGACTGGGACGGCGGGATCGCCGACACCCGGGGCACGGTGCCGTCGCCGTCGGCCAGAACCGGGTCGACGTTCGACGGCGCCGCGCCCGAGACCGTCAGCGCATGGCCGTCCCAGGCCGCCGACTGGAACGTCGATTGCCGCGTCCCCACGACCGGGATCGTCACGTAGCCATCCACCAGGTACCGGGCGTCGTCCCGGTGCCGCTGCCGGGCGGCGTCGAGTTCCGCGTGCATCTCCACGTGGGCGCCGGCCAACGCCGGGTCCAGCCCCAGCTCGACGGCCAGCTCCGAGACCCGGCGCTCGCCCGATCCCGTGGCGACCATCGCGTATCGGGGCAAGAGCTGGTAGACCGAGGGGAACGACCGCAGCGTCCGGGACATGTCCACCCCCAGCGCCTTGAGCCCGTTCGCCACGAACTCGACCGACTTGACCGAGCCCCGGTAGGGCGTGCCAAAACTGATCAGGGCACGGCAGTCGGGCCAGCCGTCCAGCGCATCGAGGGCATACTGCGCCACCAGCCCGCCCATGCTATGCGCGATGATGATGGCCCGGGAATCGGCCGTCCCCCCATCCTGGCGCCAGAGGTCGAGCTTGTGGTGGAGCACCCGGGCGAGCCGCCGCGCGCTCGCGCGGATGTCCCGCCGCCAGTCGTACGGGAACTTGAGGAAATTGCCCGCCGTTTCGTCGTCGGGACCGCACTCATACAGCTCGAACGACTCGGTCAGCGTCTCGAACAGGTTCGTGTACCCGTCGACCTTGGCGAGGCCGGCGACGAGGTGCGGGATCTCGATCAGGGCCGTCGCCCTGACCCCGTCGGGTGCCACGTCCGCATCGAGGTCGTCGGCACCCAGTTGGAGCGATTGGATCGAACCGCCGAGGCTGAGCGCCGCCGACCACAGCGTCCGCCATGACGCGTTCCAGATGTCCTTGCCGTTGCGCTGGAGCACGCTGCCGGTGATCCCCGGCAAGATCACCAGCAGATCGTTCATCATCGCCCTGGGCATGATTCCTCCCGCCTCAACGCGGTCCTGACCCTCTTCCACGAACCCCGGAGGAAGCGGGCGAGAGGGAGGGATCTTCCACGATTGGTTCCGGCCAACACCCGGTCATCCGGGACATCTTACTCCGACTCTTAAATGAATTCAAAGACCCCCGCCAGGAGGATCGGCTCGCATTATTCAATGGTTCCTCGTTCCAACGCCATGATCTCCCGGCGGGTGTGCTGGGTATCGGGGTGCTCGGGACCCAGGACGCGAATCCGGACCGGCAACAGCTCCCGCCATTGCCTCAAGGCGTCCTGGGGGCGGCCCGCTTCGCCGGTCCATCGGGCGATTTCCTGGCGGGTCATGAGGGTATCGGGGTGCTCGGGACCCAGGACGCGGATCCGGTCCAGGAGCAGTCCCAGAGACAGACGCAAGGCTCCCGGCGGATCGCCGGCCTCGCCGGTCCATCGGGCGACCTCGTGCCGGGTCTCGAGCAGATTCGGATGATCGGGCCCTACGACGCCGGCCTGATCGGGCATAAGCTCCAGGAGCC
>JBKQHM010000656.1:0-24508 GCA_052148775.1 Isosphaeraceae bacterium
CCGCCGGTGAGGACCGCGATATCCCCGAGCATCGCCTTGCGGCGATCGCCGTAGCCGGGGGCCTTGACCGCCGCGATCTTGAGGATGCCCCGCAGTTTATTCACAACCAAGGTGGCCAGGGCCTCGCCCTCGATGTCCTCGGCGATGATGAGCAGGGGCTTGTTCGCCTTGGCCATCTTCTCGAGCAGCGGGATCAGCTTGGTCGGCGTGCTGATCTTCTCCTCGTAGATCAGAACATAGGCGTCCTCGAGGACCACTTCCATCCGGTCCTGATCGGTGACGAAATGCGGGCTCAGATAACCCCTGTCGAACTGCATACCCTCGACGACCTCGACCGTCGTGTCGAAGCCCTTGCCTTCCTCGACCGTGATCACGCCGTCGGTGCCGACCCGCTCGAACGCGTCGGCCAGCTTCTCGCCGATCGACTTGTCGTTGTTGGCAGCGATCGACGCGACCTCGGTGATCTCTTTCTTCCCCGAGACTTTCTTCGACTGGCCCTTGATGTGTTCGACAACGGCCGCGACGGCCTTATCAATCCCGCGCTTCAACGCCATGGCGTCGGCACCGGCGGCCAGGGCCCTGAGGCCTTCCTTGTAGATTGCCTCGGCCAGCACGGTGGCGGTCGTGGTGCCGTCGCCCGCCGTGTCGGAGGTCTTCGAGGCGGCTTCCTTCACGAGCTGTGCACCCATATTCTCATAGGGGTCGGTCAGCTCGATCTCCTCGGCCACCGTCACGCCGTCCTTGGTCACGGTCGGGCTACCCCACCCCTTGTCAATGACGGCGTTACGGCCGCGCGGGCCCAACGTGCACCGCACTGCTCGGGATAGTTTCGACACTCCGGTGGCCAGCTTCTGGCGGGCCTCCTCGTCGTAGGCCAATATCTTCGCCACGATGGATCTCCTTCGTCTTTGTCCGATGGGTCGGCCCGGGTCTCGCCCGCCCGGCGCGATGCGAGGGCCGACGCGTCGGGACATACAGCCCCAACGATGAATCGCCCTCCCTAGATGCAAGTGATGTACCACTAACGGAGGATTTAGCTAAATCCATACAGAATAATAGTCTAAGCAACATAGCCGACGAATCGCAGTCAGGCCAAACTGTCGTTTTGGCAGGTGGCCGACCGATTTGTCACTCGTCGAGATCGGCGATCGGCAGTGAGTGTTTGACGGCGAGCACAGCAACCGTCAGACTGTGCGAATCGAGTCGAGTCCATCAGCTCGGAGTCGATCGCCTTTGGCTAACCAGAGAGGAGTCGCCTGCGATGAGTTTGCCGTGGAAGGGGAACGGGATCGGATGGGTCATCCTGAGTGCCATGTTGGGCGCCGCGTCGATCGGGGTGGTTGGAAATGAAGGCCGGGCTTCGGAGCCGGCCAAGGCCAATGAAACGATCCCGCTCTGGCCGGACGGCGTGCCGGGCTCCAAGGGGAGCGACCCTGATAAGGACGTACCGACCCTCACCGTCTGGCTGCCGAAATCCGAGGTCGCCACGGGCTCGGCCGTGGTGGTCTGTCCCGGCGGAGGGTATGGGATGCTGGCAATAGACCACGAGGGGAAGCAGGTTGCCGAGTGGCTCAACTCGATGGGAGTCATGGCGTTCGTCCTCAAGTACCGCCTCGGGCCGCGTTACCATCATCCGGCGATGCTCCAGGACGCCGGCCGGGCGATCCGCACCGTGCGCGCCAATGCCGGACATTGGAAGCTCGACGCACACAAGATCGCAATCCTGGGATTCTCGGCCGGGGGGCACCTGGCCTCGACGGCCGGCACCCACTTCGACCCGGGCAAGCCGGACGCCGAAGATCCGATCGAGCGCGTCAGCTCCCGACCGGACCGGATGATCCTCGTATATCCGGTCATCGCGCTGGCGACGCCCTTTGGGCATTCCGGCTCGTTGAGGAACCTCCTGGGTGACAAGCCGTCGAGCGAACTGGTCGAGAGCCTCTCGAATGAGCGCCAGGTCACCAGGGAGACGCCGCCGACCTTCCTCGTCCATACCGACGCCGATAAGGGCGTCCCGGCCGAGAACAGCCTCCTCTTCGCCCTGGCACTCCGCAAGGCCGGCGTCCCCGTGGAGTTGCACCTCTTCGAACGAGGCCCCCATGGGCTGGGTCTGGGCAACGGCACGGCCGCGTTCCGAGTGCCCGCCGAGCCATCCTTTAAAGCCTGGCCCAAGCTCTGTGAGACCTGGCTCAAGAATCAGGGGTTCCTCGACGCGAAGACCGGTGCGAATTAATTCCGCTCCGGCGGGACACTCCCATACGACCAGGGCTCGCCCTTGAATGTCGGACGACGCGGTGCCTCGGGGACCGGGCCCGGCTTGAGTTGCCGCGCCAGCGAGATACCGGCGTCTCGCATCTGGGTCCCGGCGGTGATCTCGAGGTTGCTATAGCTCGTCAGGCGTGTCTCGTAGCCGCCGCCGTGCGGGCCGAAGGCGTCCTCGGTCGGAACGTAGCCGACGCAACCATTGGCCAGCGACACTGGAAACGTGAACGGGAATCCGCTCGCCGCCTTGATCTCCAGCCCGTATCGGCAGAAGTATTCGGCCGGGGTCGTCACGAAGACCGCCGGCCCCACCTGGACGGCCTGCGCCTCGACCTCGGCTGCCGGACTCTTCTTCAAGAGCGCATCGAGCACGACGGTCTCCTTGGCGAATGTCCGGGTCGTGGCGTCGACCGTTTTCGGGTCTTTTGCCACGATCTCCAGGGCGGCCTTGACGCGTTCGGGCGACGGGACTCGACGCTTGATCTCCCAGACACGGCTTCGGGCCGCGACCGGGACCAGGGTGCCGGGCTCCATCGTGAGCAGGACCTTCAGCGCCTCCGCCCCGACCTTGCCACCGACGATCTGCGCCCAGCGCTCTCCGCCGGGATACACGTGGGGACTTCGGTTATCGACCTGCGTGATATCGCCCGAGGCCCCGGCCAGGAATACCACGACGGCATCCTTTCCGTAGTAGCCCTGAATCGCCTTCTCCAGGTAGTGGATGTAATTCGCCGAGATCCCCCCCGGGCTGGTGGTGGCGTGGCAGGAGAAGTTGACGACGCAACCGAGCAGCCGGTTGGGGTCCCGTGCGTCCCACGCGCCGATCACGCCCACCTCCGGGTCCACGGGGCCGGCCGGTTCGACGATGTCGGGGTTGCCCAGGCCGGGATGCGTCACCGCTCGCCCATCCTTCATCAGGAACCGCCGGTTGAAGGCGACGGTCGGCTCGATGCCTTTTCCCACGCCCGCGCGAGACGCCACCCGCCGCTCGTTGGCCTCACAAATCGCATCGATCAGGGCACGCTCGACCTGGGCGACGTACCTGGGATCGGCGATTGTCGACTCCTCATAGGCCAGCCGTTGGACGATCGCCGAGGCGTGATCGAATTCGCCGCGCAACGTCCAGACCAGCGGACCTGAAGAATGCGAATGCGACGCCCCGATCAGGATCGACCCGGCCGGAATCCCGGTCTTCTCCTGGACCGCCTGGCGGACCTTCAGGACCGTGTCCCGACGGATGCCCAGGGCATCGATGCCGACGAGTACGACTCGCGATCGGCCATCGTCGAAGACGGCCGCGCGGACCTCGCACGGGTCGTGGATCGATCGATGATACGCCTTGCCATAACCGCCCGGCGCCTCCATGCCGATCTCGGGGGTGATGTCCCGCTCGGCGAAACCAGCCTTGAATGCGGCGGTCGGCTGGCCGTAGGCCGTCGAGAGCCAGCAGGAAAGAACCAGGAGCGGAGAAGTCCAGAATGCTGCATGACGTCGGGTCATAAGTGGTCTCATCGTGAAGGACCTCCAGTGGGGCTCGACGGCTCTTCGGATTACTTGGGGATCAGTTCATATCGATGCGGCACCGGCTTCGCCTTGGCCCGACGTGCCTCGACCAATTCGGCCTCGAGGGCATCGAGGTCTCCGATCACCTTGGCCAGGCTGGGATAGCTCTGTCCCTCGAAGGGCAACTGGACCTCACGCCATCGCTGAAAATGGATGGTGTTGTGTTGCAGGGTCATCGCATGAACGACACGGGCTTGTCCGAACATCGGCGTCTCGTGCTCCGCGAGATTCACCCCTGCGGCGAGTTGTTCGCGAGTGAGTTCGGCCACGTCGCGTCCATCGATCTTGAGCTGATAGCGGGAATTCTTGAGGGAAGAAACCCGCAGGATCTGCTGGTTCAGGGCCTGCTCGACGTCCGACGCCCGAACGGCGAGGGCCGTGGTCGGATCCTTCAAATCGATCGGCATCGGTAGCGCGGAATCGAGCTGGGTCCAGGAAATCGTTCCATCCGCCTTGAGTTCGTCCACATGAGTATTCTCGTGCTTCACCACGTTCCCGGTGGTTGCATCGATCTCGACCGTCGAGACGACTGCGGGGGCGTTCCAGGCCTTGAGGAGGGCCTCGGCCATCAGCAACTGGCCAGCGGGACCGGGGTGGACCCGGTCGAAGATGAGGAATTGGGCCATGCGCGGGTCGATCTCAAACGCCTTCTTCAATCCGGCGACGACCGAGGTATTCAGGTCGGCGACCGTGGCCCCTTCCTTGCCGGCGAGCGACCTGACGAATTCGCCGTATCGAAGGAGTACCTGGTTATATCCGCCCTCGAATGTCGGCTTCCGAGTCACGTCGTCGTATGGGGATGGAACAATCAGGGTGAGCCGGACGCCCGGCAAGTGGTCCTTCAGCGACTGCACAAGGTGTTGATAGCCCTTGGCGTAGACGTCGAAAATCGGCTGATTGAACGGCCGATAGCTCGCGTCGTTCATCCCCAGCATGACCGTGACCACGGTCGGCTTGTAGGCGAATACGTCGCGTTCCAGCCTGCGGTCGATCGGCCCACCTCCGCCACCGGTGACCCGGTCGCCCCCCCATCCCGAATGGACGAACGCCACGTTCAGCGCGGGGAAACGCGTGACGATGTAGGTCTCGACGTGGGTCGTGTAGAGCCGTTGATCGGTGATGCTGTCCCCGTAGAAGACGATCCGGTCGCCATCACGGATCGCGAACGGACTTTCGGCGTGCGCCGCGGCTCCGATGCCCAGGATGAGTAACCATGTGACGAAGACAGAAATTCGGATCACTCGTAGGTTCCGTTGGGGGGTGATCGATCCGTGACCCATCGCGTTCTTGGGCTCCATGATTCGCTCCTTGCCTCCTACTCGTTGGGTTTGGATATTCGCAGTCGAGACTTCGATAAAGCCTGCATGCCCTCCGCAGGCCGGTCGTGACCATGGGAGGGATGAAGTCGGGCAGGGGGGTTGATCTGGGATTATCATCGAATCGCATGGCGTCCGCCAGGGGGCGTCACAATCGTGGCGATTCTATCGAACCAGGCCAGATCATGCGGATATCAGTCGGAGTCTTGTCGACGACCCGTCATCGCCTTAGACTTCATGGTTGAGGAGCGGCTTGATCCCGGTTGAATTTTGAGCGATTCCGGCATCTCTTGCTCAACATCGAGGGGATAAACCATGCGGACCGTTTTCATGACCTCCCTCTCGGCGATCGTGATGGTGGTGACAGCGGTGGCCGCGAGAAGCTTGGGGCAGGAGACCTTTGCCAAGGACCAATCGCCGGATTCCGTCGCGGCCGCATTGATCGAAGCTCACAACAAGGTCAGGGCCGAGGCCAAGCTTCCGCCCATGAAGGCCAATTCCAAGCTCACACAGGCCGCGCTCGATCACGCCCGCGACATGGCCGAGCACAACAATCTCAGCCATGAAGGGAGCGATGGATCCGACGTAGCCAGGCGCGTCAAGAAACGGGGATATCGCTACCTGGAGATCGGGGAGAATATCGCGGATGGTCAGGTGACGGTCCCGGAGGTGATGCACACCTGGTTGAACAGCCCGCCGCACAAGGAGAACCTCCTGGCCGATTTCAGCGAAATCGGGGTCGCCATCGTGCCGGACGGCTCGGGCAGGAAGTATTGGTGCGCCGATTTTGGGCGCCCGTTGCCCAAGATCGATACCGCCAAGGGCCCCGCCGCGTTGGTCGCCGCCCTGAATCGGGCCCGGACTGACGCCAGGCGCTCGACGGTCAAGATGGACCCGAAACTCACTCAGGTCGCCGACCGATTTGCGCGTGATCTTGCCGCTCGTCGGAAGGTCGACACCAAGAATCGCGACGGCCAGACTCCGTTCGACATCCTCAAACGCCAGTCATACCACGCCCGACAATTTGGCCTCAGCCTCGCCTCGGGCGAGAGCGACCCTGCCAAAGTGGTCGCCTCCTGCCTCGAACGTGTGGCCGATCGCGAGCAAATGCTCGCGTCCTTCAATCGCGTGGGGGTTGCGGTGGCCGTGGACGAGGATGGGGTACCTTACTGGGTCGTGATCCTGGCCCAATCACGATGAACTTGGTCCGGCCGCTCATGAGAATCTTACGGCCCGATCCGTTCGATAGCCATGTTTTTCCGGGGGGACCAGGCATCCCAGAAAATACTTGCATGTCACGCAGATGATCGTCTTGCCCCGGTCGAGGTCTGAATACTCCACGGTCCCGCCACAACCCGGGCACTCCACGATGCGGTACCCCGGGGGCCGCTTCCGACGGTGGACCGCCATGCATGCCGGGCAGATGACGCCCTCGTGGTCGGGATCGAAAGGCATGGCACCCGCGTATCCGCAATCTGGGCAGATCATCTCGCTTCCCGAGTCAGCCTCCGGTGTTTCGAGTGGTTGAGTCACCCACGAGACGATCTCGTCAGCGAGTTGCGCCCGTACAATCGCCAACTCCTCGTCGCTCCCTCGATCAACCGCAAGCTTGCGACCGCAATGGAGACAGGGTGGGATGTCCGCCTCAGATTCGACCGAGGCGCTCCCGGACTGGCCGCAATCGGTGCAAATGAATGGAACGAGCATGTGAGGGCTCCCTGTCCCTGCTTCGGACGATTGTAATAGAGAATAGCCGCGTGGATCAAGCAGTCGCATGCGCGAGGGCCCCGGATTGCATCAGTAGTCGCTTCCGGGGGGATTCGCCGAAATCGATGTGACGTTGTGAGGCGGAATTCCTGGCTCGCTGCCTACAATGAGTCTTCCTGTTGCTCCACGGTGGATCGTTCTGGCCGATGCACCGGGTCAATCAGGAACGGAATGTGCGGCATCGCCTGCCAGCCTCGGTTCGACAATGAGACGACGCGAAACGACGAGATGTGAGAATCATGGATCGGGCTTGCACCGATCCAGGACAGCCTGATGGGGGATAGTTTGGTCGCTCGCTCGACGCATCGCCATCGCACGCCTGAGCTCATGGACCAGCCGGGCCTGGATCCCGCGGCCCATACTATGGCACTACGCGGCCTGCACCGGATCAACCTCGTGAGCCGGAGCGCGGCAATCGTGTGGCCGGCCCTGTCGCGACTGTCCACAGATCGTCGGGGCCCGACTCGTGTCCTCGACCTGGCGTCCGGAGGCGGCGATGTGCCGATCGCCCTGGCGCGCCTTGCCGCCGGCGCGGGCCTCGACCTGCGCATCGATGGCTGCGACACTAGCCCCGTGGCCGTGGACGTCTCCGCCCGAAATGCCGAGCTCGCGGGAGTCTCCGTGCATTTCTTCCGACTGAACGTCCTGGAAGACCCGATCCCCGAGGCTTATGACGCGGTGATGTGTTCCTTGTTTCTCCATCATCTCGACGACGATCAGGCCGTCAGGCTGCTTCAAAGAATGGCGGCCGCTGCCGGGGATCTGATCCTGGTCAACGACTTGCTTCGAAGCCGGATGGGCTATTACCTGGCGTGGGCGGGCTGCCGTCTTCTGAGCCGATCGCCCATCGTAAGACACGACGGCCCAGCTTCGGTGGAGGCGGCCTTCAACCTGGCCGAAGCGGAGAATCTGGCTGGGAAGGCGGGCCTGGTCGGTGCGCGGCTCGCCAGACACTGGCCGTTCCGATTCTTGTTATCCTGGAGTCGCTGATGCACGAGACCGGGTACGCCCGTTCGTGGAAGAACCTCCGAGAAGAAACCTGGGATGCGATTGTGATCGGCGCGGGCCCCGCCGGCGCGCTGGCCGCGCGCCAACTGGCCGGGATGGGACTGCGTGTCCTCCTGGTCGAGAAACGGCGATTTCCGCGTGCGAAGGTCTGCGGTGGATGCCTCAACGGTAGGGCCCTGGCGATCCTGGACTCGGTCGGCCTTGAGACGCTGGTCGCGCAGTCGGGCGGCGTTCGGCTGGGGAGATTCTGGCTCCAATTCCGGGGACGTCGTGCATCGATCGACCTTCCGGTCGGGGCGGCCGTGTCACGCGATCGGTTCGATGCCGGGCTGGTGGAGGCCGCGATCGCCAAAGGAGCCTGCTTCTTACCGGAGACGAGTGCCAGGATCGGTGCGGTTGTCGATCAGACGCGGCTTGTTCAGCTCTCGACATCAAGCCAGGCCCGAGCGGTCCGCTCCCGGCTCGTCCTGTTGGCCTGCGGACTCGGCGGATCCTGCCTTCCGAATGGTTCGACGTTACGCGTCCAGATGGCGCGGCGATCGCGGATCGGAGCCGGGTGCCGGGTCGATGTGGGCCCGTCGGATTATGGAGAAGGGACGATCTTCATGGCCGTGGCACGTCATGGTTATGTCGGAGTTGTCAGGATGGAGGATGGGAGCCTGAACGTCGCCGCGGCCTTCCAGCCGGAAATGATGCGCGGCCACGGTTCGCCGGGTGCGGCGGCGATGGCTGTGCTCACCGAGTCCGGAATGCCGGAGATCGTTGAGCTGCCATCGGCCCGATGGGAGGGAACATCCCGTCTCACCAGGCAGACCCGTCCGATCGCCGAGGAACGGGTCTTTCTCCTGGGCGACGCAGCCGGCTATGTCGAGCCGTTCACGGGAGAGGGGATGACCTGGGCACTGGCATCCGGGAAGGCCGTCGCACCCCTGGCGTTAAGGGCGATCGAGCGATGGGAGCCCCGCCTGTCAGACGAGTGGGACTTGCTCCACCGCCGATTGGTACGGAACCGTCAGGTGGTCTGTCGTGGAGCGGCGATGTTCTTGCATTGTCCATGGTTGTCCCGGCTAGGATTCGAGGTCATCGCAAGACTTCCGGGCGCGACCGGGCACATCCTCGGTCATCTGAACGCTACTCCTTCCTTCGAGGCGCATTGACCATGCCTGTATCGATCGCCGGGATCGGAACTGCCGTGCCACCCCACAGGATCGCTCAGTCGGAAGCCGCCGAGATCGCCAGGCCGTTCGCCTGCAAGACTCCCGCACAGGAACGACTCTTTCACGAAATCTATCGGCGATCGGGCGTGGAGACGCGACACGGAGTTGTCCTCGACCGTTCGCAGGGAGACCTGGCTTGCCGGCAAAACTTCTACACCCTGGCCAGTCCCTCGACGAGGGACCGGATGCGGGTCTTCGAGGCAAATGCCGGCCCGCTGGCGATCGCCGCAGCCGGGCGTGCGCTGGAGGGGACCTCGATCGATAGGGGGCGGATTACCCACATCGTCACCGTGTCTTGTAGCGGATTCCATGCACCAGGCTTCGACATCGCCCTGATCAAGGAGCTCGGGCTCACCGCGGACATCGCCCGTACCCACGTCGGATTCATGGGTTGCCACGGACTGATCAATGGCCTCCGAGTCGCCAGGGCCTACATCGAGGCCGACCCTTCGACCTGCGTGCTCCTCTGCGCAGTGGAATTGTGTAGCCTCCATCACCAGTACGGCTGGAATTCCGAGCAAATCATCGCCAATGCGCTCTTCGCCGACGGAGCCGCTGCCCTGTTGCTCCGAAGGGCCTCCGGGGATGACCTGGGCTCGTATCAAATCGTCGCGACTGGATCCACGCTGATTCCCGACTGCGACGATGCCATGTCCTGGCGGATCGGCGATCACGGCTTCACGATGACGCTATCGTCGAATGTCCCCGAATTAATCGGCCGTCATGTTCGCCCATGGCTGGAGGGTTGGTTGTCTCGACACGGGCTGGCGATCCCGTCGGTCGGCTCCTGGGCCATTCATCCGGGCGGCCCGCGTATCCTCGCGACCTTTGGTGAGTCCGCCGGGCTCGCTCGCGATGCGATCGAGCCCTCCTACCGGGTGCTGGCCGATTACGGCAACATGTCTTCGCCGACAGTCGCGTTCATCCTCGATCGACTGCACAACGCCGGAGCCGCCCGGCCATGTGTCGCCCTGGCCTTCGGACCTGGCCTCTCGGTCGAGGCCGCCCTCCTCGCATAGGAACGCTGTCTTCTCGATTCGCACCAACAAAAACCCCCACCGAACGGGTGGGGGTTGGCCGAAGCAGGCGCTTCGGTATGGGTTTTTCGGGGCGCTGGAAGACACCAACGGCCTGGTCACGATTGAACGATCAACGACGGCCGCCGCCCATCATTCCGCCGCCCATCATTCCGCCGCCCCTCATTCCGCCGCCCATCATTCCGCCGCCCATCATGCTCGAGTACCCCGATCCCTGGGAGTTTTTCCGCTTCTTATTCGATTGCTCGATTTCGTGGCGGTACGTGGAGTCGATGTCCTTGCGCACCTCATTGGCCAGGTCCTCCGCCTCGTTGTGAACGGCCACGGAACCATCCGGCCGGAGCAATACGGTCAGGGCGGGACGTTCGATCGGAGTCCCGACGAATCCGGGGGGCAACAACTGCATCTCGCCGCCCGTGACGTCCACGACGAGTTGGTGCGTGGTGAAGTCGATGGGTTCGCTCTTCTTGCCCGATCCATCAGAGACCGGGACATCCGTCCGTCGTCGTTCGCCAATCAGGCCGCCCACGCTCGCATCAAAATGGTAGGGGACGGTCACGCCGTCAGAGGGGTGGAATCGGACCACATCGAAACGGACCTTGGTATCACTCTGGGCATTCTTGGGGAGCGTGGAGACCGCATAGGGCATCACGTCGGGAGGCATGGTCACCGGGTCGGTCTCCTTGCTCCAGGGGCCCAGGAGCGTCTTCTTCTTGTTGTCCGTGCCCGGGCTCACGTCATCGCGATTGTAGTTGGGATTGAAGACCACGATCCGAACGCGATAGCGATAGGTGACATCCGGCTCGGTGGTGAAGTCAAGGGCCCGGATCATGACCTTCTTCTCCTCCGATTTCCAGAAGTTGCCGACCGTCTCCGACGACCCTCCCATGGACATGCCGCCGCCCATTTCGGCCATCCCGCCACCCATCATCATGCGATTACTTTGCCCCTTCATCATTTCGGCCATCCCACCTGGACCGCCGCCTCCCTCGCCCATGGGCCCCATCATGCCGCCGCCCATCATTCCGCGGCCCATCATGCCGCCGCCCATCATGCCGCCCCGACCACGCATGCCACCGGGAGCTGCCTTCTCGTCGGGGACGACCACCTTCTCCTTGGGCACGAGGGAGGCAATATGCACCTTCTCCCACAAGCCGGCTTTCAGGAATGGGAGCCGGTCGACCAGATTCTTTGGTAGAACGGTCTCGGGGGCGAGTTCTTCCTCGACCTCGGGGATATTATCCAGGATCTCGTAATTCTTCTTGGCGTCGACATCCTGCCAATCCGTCCAGGTACCGTCGATCTGGAGGATCTTCCTCTGGAGATCGAGCCGAGCATAATGGGGGTGGGCGATGGCGGGGTTCTTCAGCGCCTCGCGATAATAGGCGAGCATCTGTCCGTGGTCGAGGGTGCCCGTGATCGCGACCCATCGGTACCCCTTGGTGATCTCCTTGTAGGGCCCGCCATCGTCCTCCTCGGTTTCGGCCTTGGCCTCCTTGGTATCAGCCACAGTGCCGCCCGAGAGCAAGGCCTTTTTCTGCCTTGCGAGCCTCTCTAGCTCTTCTTTCCGTTCTCGTTCGATCTCGACCTTGGATTTGGCCTTTTTCTTCTTCTTCTGGCCCGCCCCTCCGCCCATCATGCCGCCCATGCCGCCGCCGGCGCCCTTGGGGCGGCGCGTATTGCCGAGACGCTGCTTCTTCTCGGTCACCTCATCGCCTTCCTCGGCCGGAATGCGTTCTCCCTTCTCGTCGAGTGCGTAGACCAGGAGCCCGCCGCGTCCGGGATAGGCGTAGAGTTCGTTCACAGCGACGAGCTTGGGCGTGTCTCGGATCAGGCCGGCGCCCGGTTCGGGCGTGACCCATTCGCGAGCGGGCTTGTAATTGTCCGGGACCAATGCGACCTTGATCTGCTCCTCGACCGATTCCGCAAAGTTGGTCTTGGTGATCTTCTCGCGTTCCTCGAGGATCTTGACGATCGTCTCGCGATCCTCGCGTCGGTTGAGGTTGGTCTCCGACTGATCGGCGGCCTTCTTGACCTGATCGGGCGTCAAATCGATGCCCTTCTGCGTCGCGGCCGTGCCCACGCACACGAAGAAGATCATCGATGCGAGGGCCATCCCGGCCTTCTCGCCGTGACGCAGACCCAACCCCACCAGTTGATCCACAATTGCGTTGGCGTTCGCCATATCGTCGTCTCCTCATCGCCTGAATCGGAAGAACTCTTGAATCTCACGTTGTGATCGATGTGTGTCGCCGACCGAAACCCCGGCTCGGACGGCGTCGAGGCGAAATTCGCGGGCGTCTCGACGGCTCCGTAAACGATCCGGAAGCGATCCGCGAAAGTGGCTCTCGGATCGCCGTCACGAGTGGACGATTCGGCCTATGATTTCGAAGCCGCTCCCTTGCCATCCGGGTTTCCGGCCTTGGTCGCGGGCTTCTCCGTGTCGGCCTTGGCCGCGGGCTTCTCCGTGTCGGCCTTGGCCGCGGGCTTCTCCGCATCGGTCTTGGCCGCGGGTTGCTCATCAGCCGGTTTCTTCGTCGTGTCAGATCCCGTGGTTGCCGCCACATCGGCAGGCTTGGCCTTGGCAACCTCCTCCGCCGAACCGGCCGCGCCGGCGGGAGACGTCGTTGCCGCGGGGGTCTCACCGAGGCTCGGCTCCGACGCCGGTTCCTCCGGCGGTGGCAGGAAGAACCGCGCTTTTCCGTAAATGGTCACCTCAACGATGTCGAAGTAGGGATCGAAGAACGACGGCCCCTTCTTCTCCTCGATCTCCTTGAGCGTCTTCTCACGCTCCGCCTTCGAATCCGTTCCGCGAATGGATGTACCTTTGCGCTCGGGGATCGCCGCCGCCATGCCCCCCCTCATGCCTCCCATCATTCCCATCATTCCGCCTTCTTCGCGCATCATCCCACCACGGCCCATCTGCCCCATCATTCCCATCATTCCACCAAAACCGGCTTGGCCACCACCCATCATGCCTCGCATTCTTCCCATTCCACCCATCATCCCCATCATTCCTGTCATGCCGCCCATCGGTGCTGCGCCTTTCTCGGGCTTGACGACACGCGAGGAGGGACGGGCCAGCTCGAAATCCATGACCTGAATGGACATCGGCGAGTTTTCGAGCTCGACGAGGAAGTCCTGAACGCGATCCTGGTCGATGAGGACGGTCACCAGGATAGGGAGAATCTTATATTGCCCTTTGTCGATGGCAGGAGTGATGTAATAGATTTTGTTGTCATACTTGGCGCCTGAACTCGCTGCACCGCCTCCACCCATGCCACCCATGGCGCCCATGGCAGCCATCCCACCCATAGCCCCTCGGCTTCTTCCACCTCCACCTCCGGGCATCGCCATCCCGGCCATCATGCCGCCACCACCGCCACCTTCCTCGGCCGCGGCGCTGGACTCCTGGCCGGGTGCGAGGATCTCATCCGCGGGTTTCAGTTCCTCTGAATTGGCGAGCGAGCGCTGATCTTGCGCGAGGGGGTTGCCGACTTCCAGGGCCTCGACCTGCTTGACGATGGCAGAATCCCAGCTCGTCGCGGCCTTGTTGACCTGGGCAATGACATCCAGGACCGTGTGTTGGATCCACAGTCGCTCCTGGGCGGCCCAGACCTTGCCGAGGTCGGGTCGCTCTTCGACGGAGAACTGGACCGGACGGAGAAGCGCTTCCTTGGGAGGCGCGGCGACGATCCCTTTTCCGGTCTCGTAGTCGAAGGGATTGAAGGACTTGTAGACCATTTCAACATACGCGGGATAAGCGTACGTATAGTCGACATAAGCCAGTTGGACCCGAGCCGAATCTTCGGTCTCCGGCCATTTCCGGCCCCATTTCCGGAACCGATCCTGAACGGTCTCGGGCCAGGTCAAGAGCGGGGCCTGCCGATCGTAGAGCTCCTTCCAGGCCTTGTTCACGTCCTTGGTGACGATCTGGGTCTTCTCCTCGACGATCGGTTTGTAGGCGTCCGTCGGCACCGTGGGCAATGCGAATTTCTTCACGGCTTTCTCGGCACCGGTGATTTCTCCGATCGCGGCGGTGGTCTTGGCCTTCACCGGCCCGGAGCCCATGAAATACGCGATGACCGCGAACAAGGCCGCGATGCTCACCGAGATCCAGAACCGGTACTTGATGACTTGCCTGAGGAATTCCTTGGCTTGTTCCGTTGCGTCTTGTTGGGCCATGGTCGTTTGCACCTTCACTGAAAGGACCGGATGGTGTCGATTGGGTCAGGTCCCCGACCGAACTCCGACCGGATGGGCCGGATGGGGGAAGAGGTGTCTCGATCTCGAAGGTAGTTGAGTAGAAGGAGGCTGGGGCTCCAGGGCGGAACCCGACCGCAACGGTCAGGGTGACCCGCCCCGGGAACCGCAGGGTTACTTCGCTCCGGCGGGAGGCGCGGCGGCTCCTGGTGGAGCGGCCGCCGCGGGGGGCGCAGGCGCACCGGGTGCGCCGGGCGTGCCCCCTGCACTGATGGCACCGATCTGGCTTTCGATCTGCTCGGACTTTTTACGCGAGGCGGCATCGAGCTCCTTTTCCATCTCTTCCTTCGAGACCTTGACGGCGGGATTGTTCTTCTCGGCCTCGGTCAAATCCGCCACGATCTTCTTCAGTTTCTCCGCCCGCTCCTCGTCGGTCTTGGGCATTTCTTCCGACTTGGGCGGCTGCCACACGAACTGGATCAAGAAGTCGGTGCGAGTCAGGGTCTTCAACTTCTTCTTCAACTCGGCCTGGGTATCGCCGGTCTGGCCATACATCCCGCCCATGGCCCCCCTGCCCATCATACCCATGGCTCCCATCCCCTCCATGCGCCCACCCCCCATTGGTCCGCCGCCGCCTCTCATTTGGCCGCCACCCATCATACCCATGGCGCCCATTGCCCCCATGCCGCCGGGACCACGCGCTCCGGCTTCCCCCCCGGCTTCGGCAACTGGGGCCGACGCACGGTCGAGGATGGGGACGGTGTTACTGGCCAGGTTGTTACTGCTCTGGCCCTTCTCGCTGGTCCATTCCTTCTCCGTCGTCAACCAGCCTACGGCCACGTGGTGGATGCCGAAGAGCCTGAGTTGCGGGAGATTGAGCTTCGGCAGCACCTTATCGGTGAGGAACTGGACCGGCCCGAAGCTCGTCCGGCGACGATCCGTGGGGGACAGGGTGAGCTGCTCCCGCGTCTTAGGATTGCTGAGGTCGGGATAGGGATTGTAGTGGTGGCAGACGATCTGGACGATCCAGCCCTCTCCGCTGGGAGCGGCGCCGTCCTTCGCATCGATGGGATGCATCAGCATCTTGAACTTCGGGTCGAGTGCGGTGTACCACTCGCTGACGTCCTTTCGGAACACCGGCTTGATGGCGTCGATGTGCACGCGAAGCTTCTCGAGGGTGTCCTGGGACTCGGGCGCATCCGGATCCAGTTCGTATTCTTCCTCGGGATCCGGGAAGAAACCGCTGATGGTGGCGAGGAACTGCGGCCAGAACGCTCGATCGGACGGGTCCGTGATCAGCGCCTGCCCTTCTTCGTACTTCGAGGTCCAATCCTTCTTGGCGGTATCGAAGGCCGCCTGGATCGACGTGCCTTTCTGGGTGACGCTCTTCGCCCGAGTCACGGCGGTCTGGAAGGGCAGGCTGGTCACGGCCCAGAGCATGCGAATATCGCCCAGGGTGAACATGAACGTCAGGCCGAGCATGATCAGGGCCGAGGCGGCCAGAGCCCACGGCTTCTTGGCACGGACCAGGCGAACCCGTTCGATCTCCGGCGGCAGCAGGTTGGTACTCAATCCGCCCCGGTTGAGGCCCTGAATGCCCAGCCCGTAGGCCACACCGAAGGAGGCCAGGTTATCCTGGAACTGGGGGGCCGCCTTCACCTCGTCGCCGACCAGCTTCTCGAAGGTCTCGAGCCGTTCGATCTCCTGATTGAGGTTCTGCTGGAGGAACTTCTGGAGGCCCGGCAGCTTGAAGCCGTTGCCCAACCCCACGATCTTCTTGATCTTGGCCGAACGATTGATGCTCGAATAGAAACCGATCGAGCGATTGACCTCGCTGGCGAAATCGTTGAAGACTCCGCGCATCGCCGTGAAGATGGCACGTGGATCGGGGGCCTTCGTGGCGTTTCGCTTGAGGTGCTCGGCCTTGGCGAACGTCAACTTCAGCTCTTTCGTCAGGGCACGGGTGAAGTGATTGCCGCCGATCGGCACGTTGCGCTGCCAGATCCGGTTGCCATCGGTGATGATGAGGTCGGTATTGTCGGCACCGATGTCGAGCAGGACAACCGAGTCCTTCGAGCCGCTCCCCTTGATCTGATCGAAACTGATGAAGTTGTAGAGCGCCAGCGGGCTCATCTGGACGATATCCACCTCGATTCCCGCGACGGTCAGGGGAAGGATGGCCCGATTGATCTGGTCGCGCTTCATGGCGAACAGACCGACCTCCGCCATGGTGAATTCCTCGTCGTCGACTTCATCGTCGCCGCCGACCTGCTGGTACGCCCAGACGACTTCGTCGAGGGCGAAGGGGATCTGCTGCTTCGCCTCGAACTTGACGATATCGGGGATGCGCTTCTTCTCGACGGGAGGGAGCTTGATGAACTTCACCAGTCCCGACTGGCCGGGCACGGCGATGGCAACCTTGCACCCTTTCACGTCATTTCGATCGGTGAAGGTCGCCAAGGCTTCCCGGACCAACTCGTCGGGATCCGCGTCCGGCTGGCTGAGGATCTTCGGGTATTCGATGAAGTCGAAGGCCTCGGCCACGACCTGATCGGGGGTCTCGCCGGGGACAAGTTTCAGTGCCTTGAGAGCGGCCTGGCCGATGTCGATAGCCCAGACAGCCTGAATCTTCGCCATGCGATCAGACTCCTTCGGAGCATCTGGGGCGGGAAATCCGCACCCGTGCTCGTGTCGACGTGTCAGATTCCAGTCAGATGCGGTACAAGACGGCCAGAATGGGCCGAGCTCTCGTGGATAGATCTCAGAGATTCGTGAAAAGTCTCACAAACTCGGGCGGCAATCAGCGAATCACCCGTCAGTATCGATTCAGCCGGAAATGCGAACACCAGCTCCATCAACTTCGATTTGACCGGCAAATCCCAACGAGTCTACCGACGGCAAGGCCAATCCACACGTTCGTGGTCGCGTGGTCTCAACAAGATGATCGTCGCAGGTGATCGACCTAACTCCCCGCGCTTCTTCCTTTTTGATGATCCTGGCTCGAGTTAGTTCCTCGACCCGTCTTCGAATTTCGTGACGCTGCGGAACAAGATGATCTCTATCCTTGAGAATTGCAAGTCGATGCCACTCTTACGACCGCTCGTCTTCTTCCAACTTTACCACGTCGAAGCTCTGAGAGTTCTCGCCGACCGTAACCGGCAATTCGGGGCGGGGCCGCTCAGGGGACGGGGGTGTGCGTTGTGCCATGTGCGAGGGTCGTGAGCCCGCAATTTGAGGGGAAATCGCACCACGGGCATTGCGCTGGTTTGCACTCCTGTGCAACATTTCGACGGGTCGCCCTTCCCGATCTCCGGGGACGGTCGGGAGTTGGCGTCGCGGCCCTGAACAGTCCGGACAAGGGGGGTCGCGGGCGCCAAGACCCCTGTCGTCGTAGGTCGCGGCCGTCGATGACCGGACTCGCCTAATTGATATCCATACGGACAGATCGTCATGGTCCTCACCTTGTCGGGAATCGATGGTGCACTCACCGTATAATGTTAGAATGGCGCGATTTTGCAATTTCATGAATGCACCTATCGCGGATTCGTGCCGTTTGTCTCCCGAACCCTCGACCACGAAAGCAGATAGAAAATCCGAAAAAAATTGGAATTTGCGCGCAGCAGGCCATGACACGCCCGGGAGAGGGGGGTAAGGAGTACGGATCGTCGGATCGGTTCATCGCCCGGGCTTCGATCGCGAGCCGGATCGAAACCAGTGGTGTTCGGCGAGAGATGTCGAAAAGATCGTGTCGATCATCACCTTGCGGATTGTCATTGCACGCACGCAACACGAGGACCTTCATGAGGGATGCCCCTCCCTCGATCCTCGAGTTCTTTCGCATGGATGCAAGCGCACGGGACATCCTGAACTCGACCCGATGGTGTGCGAACCATCGTCTTGACCAGGCGCTATACCGACGGGGCCAGATGAGCTTCCGGATCACGGAATCGACCAGTCCCATCGATCGCGGTGATCGGCAGAACGGCGAGCTCTTGAACTCAGGATCTGGAGATCCCAAAAACAATCCGGCCTCCCCCGACCCGTCGATGGGGCGTAGGAGGCCGGATCAGGGATAGGCATGGAAGGTCTTGGCTACGATTCATTCCGGAAGTTCAGTGCCGGGAGGGGGTCCACCTCGGGGCGGTCCTCCGCCTGGGGAGTCTATCCCAGGCGGAGGTCCAGCTCCCGGGGGCGGACCACCACCGGGCGGAGGACCACCGCCCGGAAAGCCCTTCATCATGCCCCCCGGCGGCCCTCCGGGACCTCTGCCTCTCTGTGTTCGATGCTCACGGTGACATGCCATGCATGAACCGGACAGCTCCTCATGGGCCTTCGAGGCAGCAGAACGATCCTTGGCCTGGGTAGACGCGTCGAGATCCTTGGCCGAGCCCACGAACTCCGAGGTCAGGGTTTCCCAGGATGCCTTGCTTCCTTTCGGAGGGTCCAGCTTCACCAGCTCGGTTGCGAGACCGGCGTATTCGCTCGACTGCTTCTGGAGCGTGGCCCAGTCCGGCGAGTCGGATTTCAACGCCTTGCCAATCGCCTTGTGCAAGGCGGACGGCCCGCGATCCAGTTTGACCATGATGTCCCGAATGGGCGATGGCTTGCCGGCTCCGCCAGGCCCACGGGAGCCAGGACCACCAGGTGCCTCGGGAAGGCTTACGGCGTTTGCCGGGACGTTTCCGTCCCCGGGATCATCCCCTTCGCCATGGCATCCGATCCAGGTGAGGAGTCCGGCCGAGATGAGCGTGGAGATCGTCAGTTTCCGTATAGACTTGCAGTTCATCAAGAAAAGTCTCCTCTTCGAGGTTCGGGAGATATTCCAGGAATCGTTATTGGCCCACATCACCAACTTCACGCGAATCCCACCGGTTAGCGCATCGAATGCTTGCATCGGATACGGTCGGGAGACGGAGTCGACTCCGACTCGAACGGTGTTGTCGTCTCCCGATTCGGATTGTTCCCTGCGTAGGGAACGTGAGAGGAATGCCCGAGAAGACCGGAACTCGGAGGAAGTATCTGGAGTCAGGGAGGGATCGGCTCGGCGGGGATCCGCAAAGCTAACCGATTCCGGGCACGAGAGCGATCATTTCTTGGCGGGTTTTCGGCGATATTCGATCGAGGCGGACTTGATCTCGACATTCCCTTTCAACTCTTCCTTGAAAGGATGATCTCCCAGCCGGACGGTCTTGCGGATGGTCTGATAGGTCCCGTGTTCGCGCGCCGCCTCGATATTGAGGACGTACTCGCCCGGCTCGAGTTTCTTGCCCTGATCGTCCTTGAGGTCCCAGATGATGTCGTACTTGCCGGGAGGACGAGTCGGTCGTGCGACGGTCGCAACCATGTCGGTCTCGTCGACCAGGCGGCGCGTCTGATCATCTTTATACCATCGCTTCAGGTCGGGAATCCATCGCGGACCCGGCCCATTGGCCTGGACCCAGAGCGTGAGAGTTCGGACCGGGAATCCGTCTTGATCTTCCGCCCAGATTGCGACGTAGGGGCGACGATATCGTCGAGCGTCGCCGCCCGGCCGGCTGATCTCGAAGGTGAGAAGCATTTCGTAAGGTTCGCCCGAGTCCGGTGCGGCTGGGCCCCCGGCCGGCGAACCCTGGAGCGTTTTCGCTCCCGAGGCCCGGGGGTTACCCAGTAGGAGGTCGGTGACGGGCCATCGCGCACTGCGGAGCAGCCGCCCGTCACCGGTGACGATCAGGCAGGCAATCCCGGGGAGTTCGTCGGCCAGACGCAGGCCCTGCTCGGGCAGTAGGACGTTGAAGATCGTTGCGAGCGCATCGGCATCGGCGGAGTGGTCTGAGATCACGGTCGCGGATGCGACACGGTCCACCGGCTCTCCGGTCGAGGGGTCGATCTTATGGGAGTACCAATGCCCTCCGATCGAGAAACCGCGCTGGGATCGACCGCTGGTGGAAACCGCCCGATCGCGGACCTGGACGGTGGCGATCGGTGCCGAGGTCTCCGAATCGGCCGAGGGGTCGGCCACGCCGATCGTCCGCACGAGGTCGCCGCGGACGCGCATGTCGCCTCCGACATTGAGCAGGAGGCCGCGCACACCTTTCCCCCGATCCATGGCGGCCTCGCAGGACCGCTCGACGATGAAGCCCTTGGCGATCGCGTTGAGACTGATCGGACAATCCGATAACCGCTCGGCGGTGACGGCCGACGAATCCAGCTTCCAGGCATCGGGCTTCATCAACGACCTGGCCTCGGCCAGCTCCTCATCCGTTGGCCTCCGATCGCGGCGGGCGCCCTGGGACCACAGCCTCGACAACGCTTCCACACGAGGATCGAACGCGCCGCCGCTGATCCGGCAAAAATGATCGGAAAGCCGGAGAACCTCGAATAATTCCGGCGAGACTTTGAGCGGCGATCTTGGGGCGGCCTGCCATCGACTGAGCTCGCTCCGTGGGTCATAGCTGTTGAAGATCGCCGATAACCGGTCGATCTCCTCGAGCACCCGTCCCTCGGCCCATCGGGCGGCGGCGGCGGAATCGGCGATCACCCTTAATTCGAGGGAGGTCCCCATCACCTCCTCGTGATGGAACTCGTATGTATCAGCCGCTTGTACCTCATTCGAGCAGACGGTCGCGAGCAGTATGCCCACGACTCGTACTACGCCAATGGCGCTCATTTCCATCGAAGTTCCTCGCGCTTCAGACAAAGATTGATCGCACGACGCTCGACGAATCCACTAGATCGATGGCTGATCTTTCCGACGGCCTTCGCCGTTGCGACGAGGTTCGTCCTCATCGCGCGCACCCGGATTGCCCCGGCCCTGTCGACGTGCGTATTCCGTCAGCTCGGCCCGATCGAGGAAGCCGTCCTTGTTGGAGTCGGCTCGGTCCATCAGGGGTCTCAATCGCTCCGGAAGCTCGTCCTTGCTGAGCTTGCCATCTCCGTTCTTGTCGTAGGTCATGAGGGCGGAGACGGCCGCGACGGCGTCGTTGCCGGGAGCCATTCCTCGGCGCCCCGGAGGGAGCGCGGCCGGGGCCAGCTCCTGGCGGCTGAGCGTGCCGTTCTTGTCCTTGTCCAGGGTCTTGAGCGCGGCGGTCGCATTCTCGATTTCCTTGGGCGAGAGCTCGCCGTCCCCATCTGCATCCAGCGCCAGCATGAGGGGCGAGGGGCCGCGCATACCCTCGAATCGTCCACCGCGGCCTCCCGGTCCCTGCGCCTGAGCGATTGTCAGGTAGGTCGCTATGCAGAGCGATCCGGCGGCCAACTCCCACCATCGTCGTTCGATCATCGGTCAGTGCTCCTCGGTCGCATTTCGGAGTCCATCGATCGCGGGTCAACGAGGCCCGTCCCGTAGATAAGAGCGTTATCCGACGACATCTCGGTACGAGAAACCGGAGGCGCGGCGTCAGTTATGAGACATCACGTCCCCTATGAGGAACGTGAAGCCTCACCGTCTGAGGACGGGATCACCCCGGCGAATCTCGAACGAGGCGAACCGGATGACCGACAATGTCCCGCCGGAATCGGCCAAAAAGTCAGGGCCGCCGCACCGAGTTCAGGACGCCGATGATCAACATCTTTTCCTGACGCCGCTCGACATCGATAATATCTGGAACGGGCGTCTCGGAGATCCACCGGCGTACGTTCTCTCATAAAGGGGCCATCCGGCTCAGTTCAGGTTGCCAAGATGGACGAGACTGATGAGGTCCAGGAGCTGCTCGATCGTGTCGGCCAGGGCGATCAGCACGCGCTGGCCGACCTGTTCTCCCAGCACCGGGACCGGCTCGGACGAATGGTGGAATTCCGCATGGACAGCCGACTCAAGGGTCGGGTGGCGACATCGGATGTCCTTCAGGAGGCCTACATCGATGCCTTGAAACGACTCCCCCATTACCAGGCCGATCCGGGGATGCCGTTTTTCCTCTGGCTTCGATGGGTGACCACGCAACGACTCGTCGAAGTGCACCGACAGCATCTGGGTGCCCAGATCCGGGACGCTGGACGTGAGGTTTCCATCGCCCGATCGGAAGGCCCGGCGGCGAGCTCGGCCCGGATGGCCGAGTTCATCGGCGACCTCACCTCGCCCAGCCAGGCGGTCCAACGCGCCGAGACGATGGCCCAGCTCCAGCAAGCCCTCGAGGCCCTCGACCCGATCGATCGCGAGGTACTCGCCCTCCGCCACTTCGAGGAGCTCAGCAACCGGGAGACCGCCGCGGTCCTCGGGATCCAGCCTGCCGCCGCGAGCAAGCGTTACGTTCGCGCCTTGGAGCGCCTGAAAGACACGTTATCCCAGTTGCCCGGGTTCGATCGAGAGGAACCATGAACGAGACGAGATCGCCCGGAGTCGACGAAACCCGGTGCTCCCCCGCCGCCGACACCTGTCCCGACCCCTTCGACCTGGTGGCCGAGGAGTTCGTCGACCGATGTCGACAGGGAGAATCCCCGTCGATCACCGAATACGTCCGGCGCTTCCCCGAACACGCCCAGCGGATTCGCGAATTGCTCCCCTCGGTTGCGATGATGGAGCAGCTCAAGAGACGAGTCCGTTCGTCGAGAGAATCGGAGTCCGGCTGGTCCGAATCCTTCCCCGACCGGCTGGGTGAGTATCAACTCATTCGCGAACTGGGCCGGGGCGGGATGGGGATCGTCTACGAGGCGGTCCAGGAGTCGCTCGGGAGGCATGTCGCGCTCAAAATCATCCCGCGTCATGGAGTCCTCGACGCCAAACGCCGGCTACGGTTTCAGCGTGAGGCCCAGGCCGTCGCCAAGCTGCACCATACCAATATCGTCCCGATCTTCTCGGTTGGCGAACACGAGGGTGTCCCTTATTACGCGATGCAGTACATCCGCGGACACGGCCTCGATCAACTCCTGGAGCAATGGAGGCAAGGCGCTTCGCAAAGGGATCCAGACCACTGGCGATTCGTCGCCCGGGTCGGCATCCAGGCCGCGGAGGCACTCCAGTACGCTCATGAACAGGGGATTCTCCACCGGGATATCAAGCCGGCGAACCTGTTGATTGATGAGCATCAGGTCGCCTGGATCACGGATTTCGGCCTGGCCAAACTCGTCGGTGGCGATGACCTGACGAATTCTGGGGATATTATCGGCACGTTGCGTTACCTCGCCCCCGAGGCGCTGCGCGGCCAGACCGACCACCGCAGCGACATCTACAGCCTGGGTCTCACGCTCTACGAATTACTCACTCTCCAACCCCCGTTCGGCGACCTGAGCCCCAGCGAACTCCTGCGATGCGTGACGGAGGAGCAGCCGGCTCGACCGCGGACGCTCGACGGAAGCATCCCGCTCGATCTTGAAACGATCATCTTGAAGGCGACGGCACGCGAGCCGGGCGATCGCTACGCCACGGCGACGGCCCTCGCTGAAGACCTGAGATCGTTCCTCGACGACCGGCCAATCCAGGCCCGGCGGGCCGGGCCCATCGAACGCTTCGCGAGGTGGGCCCGGCGCAACAAGATGGTTGCTGCCATGACGTGCGTCGCGGCCGCGACGCTCCTCGTCGCCACGATCGTGGGCTGGAGCCTCTACGCCGCCAGATCCCGAGCGCTCGAACTCGCCGATAACAATGTCGCCATGTGCCTCGCCACCTTGCAGGATCTGTTCGAAACGCTCGCCGACCGGGGAGAGTTCGGACCGGTGTTCGCAGGCCAGGGCCCCGGACCGCATCCTGGCGATCTCGGACCGTCTCACGATCGACCGGGGCCGCACCCGCCCGCGCCGGATATCACCGAGAACGACGCCGCTCTCTATCAAACGATTCTGGAGTTCTACGACAAATTCGCGGCTCGAAATGAGACCTCACGACTCCAGGGTGAGGCCGCGAAGGCCCATCGCAAGGTCGCCGCGCTCTATCGGCGGCTCGGCCGAGATGACAAGGCCGATGAGGCCCACGACCGTGCGACACGCCGTTTCGAAGAATTACTCGCCAGGTACCCGAACTCCGCCGAATATCGCTTCGAAATGGCCCGGACCTATGCCATGGACGACCAGGATTCATCCGGCTCCATCCTGCCCAAGCGGGTCGAGCTGGGGATGCGGAGAGCCCTGGTCCTGGTCCGGCAACTGGCGGAGGAGTCGCCGGATCGACTCGACTACGTGATGGCGATGGCTCGATGGAAGGCCAGGCTCGGCGCCGCCCTCGTGA
>JBKQHM010000657.1:0-12762 GCA_052148775.1 Isosphaeraceae bacterium
CCGTCGCCGTCCACGGTCACCGACTCGGTCGTTTCGACCGTGGTCCCGTCGGGGGCATACAGAGTGAAAGTGAGAGTGCCGGTCAGGTCGTAGCCGCCCGAGAGAACTGCCGTGTCTCCCAGGCCCGCCCCGCTGCCGATGACCACCGTCCCGCCTGGCGTCGTCGTGATCGAGGGACTGGCCGGGGTGACTGACTCCAACTCAGCCGTGGCCGGGCTGCTCACCGGGTTGTTGTTGCCGTCGCCGCTGTATGACACCGCCCACTCGTAGGTCCCGGTGCCGCCGGGCACATAAGGCGCCGGCGTGTTGTAGGTTCCGTCGCCGTCCACGGTCACCGACTCGGTCGTTTCGACCGTGGTCCCGTCTGGGGCATAGAGGGTGAAGGTGAGAGTGCCGGTCAGGTCGTAGCCGCCCGAGAGAACTGCCGTGTCGCCCAGGCCGGCCCCACTGCCGATGACCACCGTCCCGCCCGGCGTCGTCGTGATCGAGGGGCTGGCTTTCGGGACATTACTGAAGTTCAAGCTGCCCGGGGCTAACAGGTCCTGGTATCCGTTCGCTCCCGACGTCGCATCAAGCTCGATGGCTGGCTCGGATTCGTTCAAGCCCTGACTGATGTAGGCTAGCGCCTTGCTCTCGAGATCGGACAGGGAGTCATTCTCGACCGATAAGTAACCATCATACGCTGTGTCGATGGCCAGATCCTGGATGTTCCCGCTCGAGAATGTGGTGAGGTTCGAGCCGGTATCATACTCGAGCTTCCAGATCGCCAGTTGGAGGGCCTGGAGATCATAAGCCTGCGTGAGCGTGGACGGCTTCGCAGATAGCATGTAGCCGTACTGGTCATAGAGGTAGCCGATTGCCCCAGCGTTCGTGGGGGGGACCAGCGCCGAGCTCAGCGGCTGGCCGCTCGCCGCGAACGTGTCCGAACCGTAGTTGAGCGACGAGAATACGTCCACGCAATCCGAGGAGAACTCGGCAGTCGTCCCGCCAGGATAGGTTACGGTGATGGGCATCTGGCCGATGCCATACAGCTCGCTCTCGTAGGATGCACCGTAATTGGGCGAGGCATTGAAAGTGACGACCCCGGGCTCGAGGCTCGTGTATTCGAGCGGGGCGTTGTACGTCACCGACAGGCTGGAGAGATCTTCGACCTGAACGCTGATCGTATTGGATGACGTTGCCGTGGCCGGATCCAGTGGGGAGTTCACCTGGGTTCCTTCGCTGGCATAGCCCGAAGGTGGTGTTTCCACGAGGTTGTAGGTACCCGGGTTCAGGCCCGTGAGCAGATAAGATCCGTTCGACGCGCTCGTGGTCGAAGCGACCAGGTTATTGTTCTGGTCGAAGAGCTGGATGAGGGCGCCGGGGAGCGGCGTGTCTCCGTTGGCCGGCTCGTACTGGTCGTTGAGGTTGCTGTCGACAAAGACCGTCCCCTGGAGGAAGCCCGAGGCGGACAGCACGAGGCGAGGTTCGAACGTCTCGATCAGCGGGACAACCTTGCGGTTTGGCTGATTGCGGCGGACATTCCGGCGAATTGGATTCTTTCGATTCCACATAAGTAAACCCTTAAGAGTGAGGCGCGAGGTCAGGGGACCAGTCAAGAAGGATCGACACAGTGACGCGTCGGAATGGGTGGGCATGAGGAGGGTCGCCACCCTCGGCGCGGACGGAGAACCCCGGGAGGGTCTCAAGCACCCTCCACCTCCGGCTAATGCAGGGGGACGCCGTCGTTCACGGGGACAAGGCTCAATGCTCGGGACTGCCTGGAGTCGGCTCGCATACTCCCGAAGCCAAGTTATCGAGTCAAAGTTTTACTATATGATATCATAAAAATATCATTTTTTGATGATCAACCCGTTGAGATCACCGGCGACCGATCAGGAGAAGAGCGACCAGTCTCCGGAGATCAGGGCGCCGGCGGATAGCAAGGCGTTGGTCGTGGCATGCGCGACAACGGCGTCACCGATCGAGCCGCGCCGGCGGTAGGCGAGGGCGTAGAGCATCCCCGCCGCCGTCCCCTCCAGCCATCGATCGTGAAGGACGCCGAAGGCGAGCGATGAGACGGCGATGGAGGCCCAGGTCAATCGGCCGGGGGCGACCGTGTCGAAATCCGACGCCATCAGCCGCCGCGCCAGGAAGCCGCGGAAAGCCAGCTCTTCGGCCAGCGGGACCGTGACGACCGATCCGATCGCTCGGGCGGCCAACCAGATGTTACCCAGGCCGATTGCCGCGATCGGTTTGAAGTCCTGGTCGCTCGTCGGGCCCAACAGCCCGCCGGGCCATCGGACGATCCAGAGCGCAAAGACCAGTACACCGATCGCCACGGCCTCCCATGAGCAGACCCACCGCATGCCGGCATACTGCCGCCGGTAGATCCATAAGGGGACGGCGACCGCCGCGAGCCGGGTCGGATAGTAGCGGTCGAAGCCACCGCTCGAGAACGCCGCTCCGACCATTCCCGCGGCCACGATCGCAATCAAAGGCGTGAGATAGACAGCCTCCGGGTTGTGCCGGTGGACCGGGGCCGATCGACGGACATCCTGGAGCAGAAAGGTCCCCGTACCCTGCATCAAGAGCAAGAGCCCGAGTGCCACGGCGATGAACCCCAGCCAGCCCGCCTGCGAATGGAAACCTTCGACGGCAACATCGGCGGAGAACCAGGTCCCCAGAGCCACCAACGAGGCGATCCTCGCGACGTTGACCGACCACATGACCAAGGCCCCGAACGGCAGCACCAGCCAGGCACGCGGGAACCGGAGATGCCGGCGATCGATCCAGAGGTAGGCCCCCAGGAACGCCCAGACCATGCCGATCCCCTCGTAACCCGAGCATTGGGGCGCGATGTTGACGGCAAACGAGGCGGTCCCGACGACGAAGTTCGCCGGGTCGTATGCGAGATCGGTCGTGACCAACCCAAGGAGGACATGGACGGCATCCAGGGTGCAGCGCCCGAGGGGGCGCCAGAGCAAGCTGGTCAGCCAGCCTGCGACCATCGACGCGATCCCCACGGTGAGGCCTGCCGCCGCGGCCACGATCGTCGTTCGAATCGAGAGCCCCCACAGTCCTGGCGGCAGGACGGTCGCCACCAGTAGCAACATGGAGGCCAGGCCCGTCGAAACCCACGCGGCGGCCCACGCCGGGGACCAGTTTGAGTCGAGGACGGTGCCCTCGAAGACCCGACCGCATAGCCAACCGAAGATCGCCACGACCGCGAGATGCCCCGCCAACGCCGGCCAAGACCACCGCCACGGCGATGGTCCTGCGCGATCATGGAATTCCTCGCGCAATCGCCTGCCCGAGAAAATGAGGATCGCCGCGGCCGTAGCGGCGCCGACCTTCACGGCCGTGCCCATATGCCCCACCGTCCAGATGAGCCACAGTCGCCCATCGAGGACCCGGCCGGCCGCGGATAGCCCGGAGCCATCCCCGTATTCCGGACGCGAATCAGTCGGCTGTCTCGAAATGATCGAACGCGCATCAAAACGCAGCGACACAGCCAGGATTTCTATCAAGATGATGACAAGTATCAGCCACAAATGGAGGGAACCCAGTCGCGTCACAGGCACTGGCATAGACCCAATAGCATGATTGAATCTCTCGGTTCGAAGGCTTGGGATGCTCATCGCTCTTGGAATGCTTACCTCCATAGGGGATCCGGTGGACCCGGCCGCGGGGGAGAAATCGCGGCCGGGTTCGTCGGGGACCGCTCGAGATCCGACAGTCTCCCGGACGGGTCTCAACGGCCTTGCAGGAAATCCCGCCGGGTGACAGGGACATATGGCGATCTGCTGCTGACCGGCGGTGAAGTCACGAGGCGATATCCGAGAGGTCTCAGCCCTTTCCAAACTGCCGTCTCAGCAGAATGGCCCCGCCGAACAGTAGCGTCAGGGCACTTCCTATCGAACCGGGGTCGATCTCCGGCGTCGATAAGGCTGGTGGGTTACTTCCGGCCTGCGCCGACCCAGCGATCGCCATCAACACAAGTGCCAATCCCAGCGTGGTGCGTGCATTTCGCGTGAGCCAATCCAGAGCAATTCTCATTCGATTTCCTCTCATTGGGTGTAAAATACTCCACATCCGGAGGCGCCGTATCCCGAGCGTGTCCACCAAAATCTCCGAGCAACGAATGCAGGGAACGGTTCGATATCGGAACATTGGCGCACGGCGCGTAACAATGCTGCTCGGGTCGGCAGAGGCAACTGGGCCATTACCAAACAGCCACTTCGATCCCAATCGTGCCGCATAACCATTAATGCAGAGTCTACTCCGGATATTCAAGTTCTTTGCTGTTCATTTTGATTGATTGTCGATCGTTTTCGTGACTGTGCGCGGCTTTCGCCTATTTCGTAAGACGATTTGCGAGAATGTATTCCGAATAACTTCATCCTGGAAACGTGCTGAGACGGCCCAATCCTCGCCTGAATGGAATTCGTTGACAAAAAACGACTTTGGTTCGTTTCGGTCTTCATCGTGAAGTCAGGAATCATCAGAGCCGGTCCTGGTTTGCGCACACGTATCCGTGTTCTGGGTGTGCGTGCCCGACCGGTTGTCAGGCGGGGTGGGGCGGCGTTGCTCTTCAGGAAGCGTTCCGCGGCTTTCGGTCCTTCAACGTGGTTGACCCGTCGAGAAAACCCGGCCGGCATCCTTGTCGAGATCCTGGCGCGGGATCGCGTCCCGTCGCTCAATGATCGCGGCCGAGATCGTACTCGACGGGGTTCGACCGGACCTACTCTGCGTCGTAAGGGCTAGCTGCTGCCCCGGTTCCGGACGCCGACGGTCCCCATCCTTCGGCGAACCGGCGCCCGACGTCGGCCAGGACGCCGCAGACGACCACGCCGACGAGGACCAGGCGCGACAGGCCGCGGGCCCACTTCGGCATCTGGCGCAAGCGGGGCAGCTCGGGGAGCCAGGCGAGCAGGGGGGCGAGGAAGAGCAGTACGGCGTGATCCGTGCGGAGCTCGCCGAAGAAGCGGCCGATCACCAGCAGGCCCGACAGCCCGACGACCGCAACGCCAATCGGTGCGGTCAACCGAGCGGGGCCGGTCGTGAACAGGGTGACTCCCGAGGCACCCAGGAGCGCCGATGTCATCGCCAGCCCGGCCAGCCCGCCGCTGGCGTAGCCTGACAGCATGATCGCGATCGCCGACCCGCCCACGGCGATTGCCAGGCCGATCAACGTGGTGGCCGACCGAGACCGTTGGGCCAGCAACACCAGCGAGACCCAGGCCATTCCCTGGGCCGCGGCCATCAGTCCCAGGATCATCGCCTTCCACAACGGCGACCAGGCCAGCGTCCCGGGCTCGCCAGGGTCGGACAGGTAAATCGACCCATGCAACAACACGCGGCCGACACCCCCGGCGACCGCCATTCGCAACGTCCAGATCAGCGGGCGCGGAATACTCGGGAGGGTCGCCAGCAACTCGACGCCGAGCGCGGCCGGGACCACGATCGCCAGCAGGCGGTCCATGTCCACGACCGGCGGCCAGTGCGGACCGAGTCCCAGCCACCAGCAGCCGAGATAGAACCCGGCACCGATGCCCAGGATCCAGCCGGCGTCGATCCACGCCGGGCTGGCCTTGCGCCGATATCCCCACCCGCTCAGGATTCCCATTAACAGGGCGGAGGCCGCGAAGCCCAGGCCCGTCGCCTGCGCGATCAGGATCGGATCGGGCATCGGAGAATCCTCCCGGCTGGCAAGAAGCTGGTCATCGTCCGATCAATGCGTCGACCCGGTACCAGCCGCGGGGACCTTCGGGGCGGGGTCCGCCGGGCGGCTCCCGGGTTTCAACGCCGAGATCCGGTTCCTCAACTCCCGGGCCTTCTGTTCGAGCTCGACGGCCTGTGCCTCGAGCTCGGCGACGCCCCGGGTCGTATCCGAGGGACTGCCCGCGACGGCGTTGGTCCTCCCTGCCGGGGGCTCGAGCTGGCTGAGAGCCTCGATCGCCTCCTGGAGTCGCCGACGCATGAAGGCGCTGAAGCCGTTGCTCTCGCGCTCGAGCCGGGCCTTGAGCATCGGGACGGCCCGGGCGATCTTCAACTCCCTCACGGCTTCGAGGGCCCAGTACCGCAGGGATGAATCCGGGTCATCGACCAGGGACAGGACGATCTCCTGGAGGGCCTGGTCCTCCTTGGCCAGGCGGCTCAAGGAGCGGACGGCGGCGGATCGGAGCGCGGATGGTTGGCCGTGCCGACTGTAGATCGCGGCGAGCTCTCGGGCCTTCGAGCCCGGGGTCTCCAGCAGGATGCCCAGGGCCATGGCGGCGATCTGGTGATGGTCGTCCGGGAGCTTCAAGGCGGCCTCCAGCAGCGTTGGGGCGTCCTCGACCTTCCAGTCGACTAGACCCCGCAGCGCGGCCCGGCGAGCCCCGTAGGCCTCCTTCTTGTTCGACCAGGCGGCGCGCAGGATCGACTCGGTCGTGTCGTCGCGCCCCAGCTTGGCCAGGCCGCCGATGGCCGCGACGCGGACCCGCGCCTCGGAGTCGCGGGCCGCCTCCAGCAGTGCGGTCCGGAAGGACTCCTGTCCGTTGCAGAGCAAATCGACCAGCTCCCGACGCGCGGCAACGGCCTTCTCCCGCTTCCACGCGCGGGAGAGTGCCTTGGCGATCGCCGACTTGGTCTTGGCCGCGTCCAGCAGCCCCCTCGCCGCTTCGAGCCGGCCGAGCACGCACGCCGCGTTGTCAAGCTGGAAGAGGTTCTCCGCCTCCGTCTTGGGGAAGTCGACCACCTTGATCAGCCAGGCATCCGGGTCGACCTGCACCATCTTCGGCCGGCTCGCCGACGGGATGACGAACTCATGCGAGGCGCCGTCGATCACGATCGGGACCTTACGCGTCCGGCCGACGTCTTCGGTAATCGCCAGGATGGTCGGCAGGCGGAAGAGCGGGGTCTGGTCGTCCACCTTCTGCGTCTGCTGGATCCGGACCCGCACCGTCTTGTCCTCGTCCTCGTAATGCCATCGGATCTTCAGCTCGGGGTGGCCGGCCTTGTAGACCCACTGGTCGAAGAACCACTTCAGGTCCTTGCCGTAGGCGGCCTCCATCGCCTTGCGGAAGTCGTCCGTCTCGACGACCTGGAGCTGGTGATCGGCCACATAGCGACGGATCCCCTTCCACCACGCCTCGTCGCCCACGAGCCCGCGGAGCGCGTGCAGGACGCACGAGCCCTTGGCATAGGTCACGCTGTCGAACATGTCATTGGACGATTCATATCGGGTCTCGACGATCGGTCGCCGATAGCCCCGGTCGCTGCCCAGGTACGACTGGAGCACGTTGTTCATCTCGATCCGGAAGGCGTCCTCGCCGCGGTCGTGCTCGGCGAAGAGCGGGTCGAAGTAGGAGGCGAACCCCTCGTTGAGCCAGAGGTGGGACCAATCCTTGCAGGTCAGCAGGTCGCCGAACCACTGGTGCGCCAGCTCGTGCGCCACGAGGCCGTCGGAGTCCCCTTCCAGGGCCTCGATCTCGTCCTTCAGCGCGGCGTCGGTCATGGTCGTGGCGGAGATGTTCTCCATTCCGCCGCCGAATTCCGGCATGACCGACTGGGCATACTTGTTGTACGGATAGGCCCGGCCGGTCTTGTCGGCGAAGAAGCCGATCATCCGCGGGGTCTTGCCCATGAACCGACGCGCCGTCGGCTCGTCGACCCGCTTGGCCACGTAATAATCCACCGGGAGGTCGCCGAACTTGTCGTGATAGATCGAATAATCCGCCACGGCCAGCGAGATCAGGTAGCTGACGTGGGGTACGTCCATCTTCCAGTGGTAGGTCGTGGCGTTGCCGTCCTTCGGCTGGGTCTCGATCAGTGACCCGTTGGACAGGACGAACAGGGGCTTGTCGACGGTGATGATCATCTCGCTGGTGGCCCGGTCGTTGGGATAGTCGTAGCACGGGAGCCAGTGGTGGGTGTCCTCCGCCTCGCCCTGGGTCCAGATCGCCATCGGCTTCTCGGGATAGGCCGGGTCGGGCAGAACGAAATGGAGCCCGTGCTCGGGGGAGCCGGCGTACGCGATCGACAGGTCGAGGGTATCGCTGGGACCATACGGCTTGTCGAGCGTCACGGAGAGCATGTCGCCCTTCACCGCGAACGTGCACGGCACTCCCTTCGGGCCGACGGTCACCTTCGTCACTTTGAGCTTCGATCCGCAGTCGAGCTCCAGCCGGCTCAGGTAGGGGTGGAGCGGGCTGATCGTGTGGGTGACGGTGCCGCTCACCTCTTTCTTCTTGATGTCGAGGGTCAGCTCCGCCTTGATGTGCTTGACGTCGATGTAACGAATCCGCTCGGGCTGTTTCAGCGTCCCGGGCTTGGCAAAGGGCCGCCGGCCGCCGGCCCCGCGGTTGCGACCGCTACCCTGCGCCCAGGCGTCCGCGCCGAGAACGCCAAATGCGAGGATGAGACCAAGGGCAAGATAACGACTCGGCTTCGACATGACGCTTCCTGGTAGAATAAGGAATGAGATCCCAGGGGTGGAACGATCCGGATCCGGCGGCGAGCTCGATCGACTCGGACAGGATTCCCGGCCCCGATCGCGCCCGGGTGACATTGATGCGCGACGTAACCTGTTCTACTCTCGAGGGCTAGATTCGGTCAATCGTCCGGCGCGACAAAACCGCGACGATCCCGGCGCCAACCCCCTTCGTGTAGGCCATTCACGGATTGCATATGAACCCTTTCGGATTTGTGCGAATTACCTGCGTCTCACCCCGGACCGCGGTGGCCAATCCCTCGGCCAATGCCGCGGAGATCGTCCGGATGCTGGAGCGGGTGCCCGACAGCGACGTCGTGGTCTTCCCGGAGCTGTGCGTCACGGCATACACCTGCGCGGACCTGTTCGGCCAGACATCGCTGCTGGATGCCGCCCAGCGGGCGGTCGGGCGGATCGCCGAGGCGACCGCCGGGCGTGCCCAACTGGTCGTCGTCGGCATGCCGATCCCGGTCGGGAACAGCCTGTTCAACTGCGCCGTGGCGATCGGCGGCGGCGCGGTCCTGGGCGTCGTGCCCAAGCAGTTCCTGCCCAACTACAAGGAGTTCTACGAGAGCCGATGGTTCAGCCCGGCCGTCGGCAAGGAGCCGGCCGAGATCGACATGGGCGGCCGCAACGTCCCCTTCGGGATCGATCTGCTGTTCGAGGCACGGGGGGGCGGGGGCGAGGCGGGGCCTGAGCTCGTCGTCGTGGGCATCGAGATCTGCGAGGATCTCTGGGTGCCGGTGCCCCCCAGCGCACTCCAGGCGATGGCCGGGGCGACGGTGCTGCTCAACCTCTCGGCGAGCAACGAGACGATCGGCAAGAGTCAGTATCGCACCGACCTGGTCGTGGGGCAGTCGGGCCGATGCGTGTCGGCCTATGCGATGGCGAGCTGCGGACCGTCCGAGTCGACGACCGACGTCGTCTTCGGCGGCCACTGCCTGATCGCCGAGAACGGCGTTCTGCTCGCCGAGTCCCCCCGCGTCGGCGACGGCCGGCCGCTCCGCCGCGAGTCGTACGCCATCACGCGGGACGTCGACGTCGCCCGGCTGCGGACCGACCGTCGCGTGATGACCAGCTTCGACGACAGCCTCTCGTCACTCCGGCCGTTCCGCCGCATCCCGTTCGCGCTGGCCACGACGATGGAAGGCCTCCATCGCGTCGTGCCGGGGATGCCGTTCGTCCCGGCGGAGGGCCCCGAGCTGCACCGCCGATGCGCCGAGATCTTCGGAATCCAGTGCGCGGGATTGGCCAAGAGGATCGAGCAGCTCCCTCCGGATACGCCCTTGAATATCGGTATATCGGGAGGGCTCGATTCGACCCTCGGCTTGCTGGTCGCGGTCACGACCTGCGACATGCTGGGCCGCGACCGACGGACGGTCCACGGGCTGACGATGCCCGGATTCGGCACGACCGACCGCACTCGCACCAACGCGCTGGACCTGATGGCCCACCTCGGCGTCTCCTCGGAGACGATCGACATCAGCGCGCTGGCGCTCGAGGCCTTCCGGGAGATGGGTCACGCCCCGTTCGGCATCTCTTGCCGGGACATGGACGTCGACGCCTTTCGCGCCGCACTGGCGCGCGTTCCGGCCGAAGCCCGCAGCGACCTGACCTTCGAGAACGTCCAGGCCCGCCTGCGGACGTTCCTGCTGATGTCGAAGGGGTTCGTCGTCGGGACGGGCGACCTCTCCGAACTGGCCCTGGGGTGGTGTACGTATAATGGCGACCACATGAGCATGTATAATCCGAATTGCTCGATCCCCAAGACCCTGGTGAAGTTCCTGGTGCGATACGTCGCGGCGAACCAGTTCCCGGAGGGCCCGGTCCGACGGACGCTCCTGTCGATCGTCGAGACGACGATCTCGCCCGAGTTGCTGCCGGCCTCGCTGGCCGGCGAGAGCGAGCAATCCACCGAGGCGAAGCTCGGCCCGTATGAGCTGCACGACTTCATCCTCTACAACGCGATCCGCTGCGGGCACTCTCCGGCCAAGATCCTCTTCCTCAGTCAGTTCGCCACGTTCACGCAGGATTACCCCCGCGGGCTGATCGAGGAGACCATGCGGACGTTTTATTCTCGCTTCTTCCGCCAGCAGTTCAAGCGGTCGTGCGTCCCGGACGGCCCGAAGGTGGGCACGGTCAGCCTGTCGCCCCGCGGTGACTGGCGGATGCCCTCGGACGCCGACCCCGCCGAATGGCGGGATTGGGATCGATCGTGAGCGATCCGGCCGAACCGATCCGGGTGGTTCCGGAGATCTGGAAGGAGATCGCGGATCGAACGGGGCCACTCTCCCACCGATCGAACCGGGCGCGGCCGTCACCGCGATTAACAAAGAATTACCGCGATTTTACCAAGCTGGCCTCGTCAAGAGACGCATCATGGCGATAATGCCGGCGGCCCGGAAGGGATTCGGGCTCACGGACCCCTCGTGAAGTCGGAAGAGGCGTTGAGATGAGCAGGGATGCAAGATCATCTCGGATCGGGCAATTGATCCTCCTGGTCGCCATGGCGACTCAAGGAGTGACGCCCGATTTCCGCAACCTCTCATCCCCTTGGCTGTTCCGGATTCTCAATTGGGACCTAACGGATCTCGATTTCGGTAAGGATTCGGCACCGCTCCCCGTCGAGGATCAGGACAAAGGCCCAGGTGATGTGTGCGCCCCCGGGAGCATGCATAACGGCCCGCGACTACAACGAGATTCGAGTGAGCGGCCCGCGGCCCAATTCCTGTTGAGCGGCCAACGTGAATGTTTGTTCCGGTCGGCCATCCTCTCATCTTTGCCTCACATCATGGTCTTGCCAGAAGGGGACAATCTGATCCGATCCCTCTGTCGCTTCCGGTGCTGAGAGGAAGCCCTTGCGCGCCGCGGGAATCCGACATTTCGGCCGTCATGCGGCGTCCCGTGCCGCGACAGGGCCGCGTCGCCGCCTCCTGAAGCCGAATCGCCCGAATGCCGTCGAGCCGACATGGCCGGCCGACACCGCGCGATCGCTACGCGACCGCAAGAGGTACGCGGGGCCCGACGAGCCCATCAGAGCCCGGAGACGGTCCGCGATCAGCCAATGTCGCCACAAATAATGAATATTCGATTATCATAATGAAGATATTGGTGTCGGCACCGCTCACGCCTTCGGCGGGCGTGGCGTCCCCCGAGACGACGGGGCCGTCGCCGAGCGACACCACCCTCGTTTCCTCCAGGGGGGCCCATGCGAATCCAGTCTGGAAGCCGAGTCGGTTGGCGGGCGATTCCGCATCGCCAGTATTTGCCGGTCTCCGAGGAAATACCCATCGGGCGTCCGGGTCTCTATCCCGGGGAGCCGGAGACATGCCGGCGCCGCCTGGCCGACTTCCTGTCGATCCTCGTGCAACTGGGTATTCTGCTGGCGGTCTTCCAGACGTACCGGCTCGAGACGACCTCGTTTCGGATCCTGGTGATCGTCGCGCTGGGGGCGCTGCCGATCCACTATCTGGCTCCTTACCGATGGAAAAAGCCGCTGTTCGTGGCAGCCTCGATCCTGGGGATGATCCTGGTCATGGGCATCTCCGCTGGGGCCTGGGTGCTCGCCATCTCCACCGTGCTGATCGGCATCGCCGTCGCGCCGTTCCCGTGGGGCATCCGGGCTGGCCTGATCGCCGCGATGGCCGTATTCCTGGCCGTGCTCCGACCCGGGATCGGCTCTGTCGCCGTGTCGGCCCCGGCCGGCGTCATCCCTCTAGTCGCGTCAATGTTCATGTTCCGGATGATGATCTACCTCTACGAGTTGAAGCACGCCAGCAAGCGCGAGACCCTGGTCGACACGCTGGGCTATTTCTTCCTGCTGCCCAACTCGAGTTTCCTGCATTTTCCGGTGGTCGACTACCGGACGCTGCAGCGAGGCTACTTCGCTCGTGGTATCCACGAGATCCAGCATGCTGGACTGGAAATGATGTCCCGAGGGACGATCCACTTGCTACTCTATCGGGTGATCTATCACAAGCTGCTGATCCCACCCGAGACGGTCCATGGCCTGTCGAGTCTGCTGGGTTATCTCGTTTGCAATTACCTGCTGTACCTCAGGGTCTCGGGCCAGTTCCACGTGGCCTGCGGGATGCTGCACCTGTTCGGCTTCCAACTCCCCGAGACCCACCACCACTACCTGCTGGCGACCGGGTTCACCGACTACTGGCGGCGGATCAACATCTACTGGAAGGATTTCATGGTGCGGATCTTCTTCAACCCGGTGGTGTTCCGGCTGAAGCGGTGGCCGCAACCGGCGGCGCTGGCGATGGGCACGGCGACGGTGTTCCTGGCCACCTGGCTGCTGC
>JBKQHM010000658.1:0-11366 GCA_052148775.1 Isosphaeraceae bacterium
AGGCCACTCCGTAGCGTAAATGGCAAGATAGAGAATCCAGGGGAGCACTTCGCGAACGGGCTTTACGAAATGAGAATCCAAACGGAGCGACCTGTCAAAGAGAAAACCCTAGCCCGGGAATTGCTGCTTCCCCGCCGACTGATGACTCCCGATCGCTCTATCGCCTCATCCCCGCCACGAACCGGCTCCAAGGCCCGCACTTCATGTCTTTGAGCAGCTCTCGCATCCATTCGTAGTCCTTGTGCTCTTTCAAGAAGGTGTCGGCGATGAAATCGGAGCCATGATGGCCGATCTGACCCCACAGGGCCATCTTGTCGGCGAGATCGCCGTCGGTCACCTTGGACTGGACGGTCCCACCGGGAAAAAACGGTCCCCAGTCCCACTCGGGCGCGCCTCGCGGCGAAGTCTCGACGCGGCCGCAAAGGGTCCGTTCGCTGGCCTCTTTCTTCACGGAGATTACGTCGAAATCGTCCGTCTCGAATCGCTTGCCGAGTTCCAGGTCGATCTTTCCCTTATGGTTCTCGATCAGCCGCTCCCACCGGGCTTTTCGGGCGTTGGGCGAGGAAGTCATGTTACCCTCGTCGAACTTGGTTTCCTCCCGCGTCAACTTGGGTGAATCGGGGAAGTTCGCGCCGAAGAAGCAGCCGTCCTTGGTCCGACGTACGGAGTGGTTCTTGAGACCGAGTTCGAACAGGGCGATCTCACCGGTCTTGTTGTCGCCGACCAGCCAGTCGTTGGCATAACCGCCGTTGTTGCCGTCGAGCATGATCTTCACGAAATCATCGATCGAATGGCTGTACTGCATAGCCTTGCGAGCTCGGACGAACTCGGGTTTGCCGTTCGGGTCCCAACCCTCGAACTGGGTGATCGTGGTCTCCGTGATCAGCATCCCGGCGGAGGTGACGCCGAAATCGTCGTCGCTCGCGATCACGCCGGGCAGACCGTCCATCAAGATGCGGGACCCCGACTCGGGCTTCAGCTCGAAGACGATGTTCCAGCGCGTGCCGACGACATAATTGGTCCAGGCGTTATGTCCCATGACGATCCGTCCGTCCTTGGTATAGCTGCCGGTCGCGATGAAGGCACTGCAATTGCCGGGCGCGTGAGTCGTGGGAGACTTCCCCTTGCTCCGGTCGACCCAGGGGACGTAGTAGTAGGGCAACTCCTGATTGGCATTCAGGGCGACCAGGTCCCATCGGTCGGCGTCGACGCCCTTGGCCTTGATTCCGGCCAGGATTCCATCGATTTCTCGGCGGTATTCCTCATCGATCCTCGGCCAGAGCATCTTCTCTGCGGCCTCTCGATAGAAGCCCCAGTCGCGCCGCGTCGAAGTCTTCAGAAAGGGCTTGATGACGCGGAGGAAGTCGCCGATCTCGGCCGCCAGCAGATACCCGTGCTGAAAACCAATTCGATCAGGTGACCCTTCCAAGTGGACATAGATCCAGCCGTCGCGGTCAAGCCGGTAGGCGCCCTGAAGTCGCTCGTGTTGCTCCGTCGGCTCGCCCGCGGCCGAGGAGGATGTGACGGATGGACCGATCAGAAAACCCGCGGTGATGAGCAATGCAATCAGAGGGGAACACTTCATTTGAGCGGGTCTCCGGAATGGTTTAATGACAATCCACACTCTGCCCGTGGATGGCATTTACTCTATTGGGAATCCAGGCCCGGTGCAACGCACCCCGAATCTGACAGTTCAAACGTCCTTCCCATCGTAAGGGACCCTCCCGCGATGAGATGTTGCTTTATCGACGCCGTGTTCTAGGGTCAATGTGGGGAGCAGGTGCGCGCGGCCAGGCGGATGGAAGCAGGACGTATCGCGTCCATCAGTCGTGGCGAGATCGGGGGTTTGTCCAATGGAACCGGCGATCCGGGTCGTCTGTGAAGGCTGTCTCCGGAGTATAGAAATCGCCACCGATGAAAGGTACTCGGGGGAGTCTCGTTGCCCTTACTGTGGTCATCTGATCGGCAGTCAAACGAGCCGTAGCGGGCCGAATGGATCGGGAACGGGAAACCCGCAGTGTCGACCGGACTCGCAAACGACCGATGCGAGCGCGACGATCGACTGGTTCACCGCATGGGAGCGAGGCACCTTGGGCTCACTGGGACGCTTCCAACTCCGGGAAAAGCTCAGGGATGGAGGGTTCGGTCAGGTGTTCCTTGCCTTTGATCCTCGGCTCGATCGAGATGTCGCGATCAAGGTTCTCAAGCAGTCTCATCCGAGCGACCGGGTGATGGAACGCTTCTTCCGCGAGGCGAGGGCGGTCGCGCGGCTCGACCACCGCAACATCGCCTCGGTCTACGACGCGGGGTTCGATGAAGGGCGGTGCTGGGTGGCCTACCAGTTGGTAAGCGGACGGCCGCTCTGGTGGTATCGCGATCGACAACGCATGGATGCGACAACCGCAGCCAGGATTATCCGCGATCTGGCCGACGCGCTCGACCACGCGCATCACATGGGTGTCGTGCATCGAGACATCAAGCCGGCCAACATCATCATCGATGACCACGGACGACCGCGTCTCATCGACTTCGGCCTGTCACGCCGCTTCGACCTCGGCTCGGACCTGACCCGTGAGGGGGCCGTGGTCGGGACCCCGGCCTACATGAGCCCCGAGCAGGCCATCGGCATGAGCCGTCAGGCCGACGAACGCAGCGACGTCTACAGCCTCGGCGTCATCCTGCACGAGTTGCTCTGCCGGCAACGCCCGCACGAGGACAAGACGGAATTGACCACGCGACATCCCGGCGGGATCCCGGTTCCCAAGGTACCCTCTCGGGTTTCCGCAGCCCGATTGATCGATCGGTCGATTCCGGTCGACCTCAGCGCGATTTGCGCCAAGGCGATGTCCACCCGTCCCTCGGACCGTTACGCCACGGCGCGCGCCCTGGCCGATGACCTGGAGACTTGGCTCAAGAAGCGGGGGCGTCCCGAACAACGAGTGCTCATGGCGATTCCGGGAGCCCTCATGCTCATGGCCGGAGTCGTGCTGGCGGCATGGGGCGTCTGGATGGGTGGTCTGGCCTTGGCGCACCCGACACACGGATCGGCCGGCCCTTTCGCTGAGGCATCGGGACCGGAATCCCCCCGGGCGACTGGAGTCTTCGAGGCTCCGCCCGAGCTTCTCGCCGCAACCGGCCAGTCGAATGGGAACGCGGCGGACCAAACGAATAAGGACATCCATTATCCCGAACTCTTGGTCGGTAATCGGCAAAGACATGTCTTCCATCGATCCTGGTGTCCCAGTCTCGGACAGATGAATGCGGAGAATCGCATCACGCTAGCGAGTCTCGAGGAGGCCGTCGAGAAAGGATATGTGGCATGTGGAAAATGCCACCCGGATCTCATGGACCCCTCGAAGCCCTCACAAGACGAAGTGCCGAACAGCGCGCCATAGGTGTCGTGGCGAAGGAAATCGATTCGCCGCTTGGGCTGCCCACCGCGGGTTGACCGTTGCCCGATCACCGCCGATACTGTGATCGGATTGGGCAACTGGATGTTGATCCCTGGGGCGTCACGCGAGTCGGTCAGTCCGGCGTGGGGAGCGCGATGGGAACACTGATCATCGGCATGGCAACCGCCGCGCTCGCTGTGGGCGCCTTCGTGGCCTGGTGGTTGTCGAGGGCCCTGGCGGGCGTGGCGAGTGGACTCGAGGCCCTGCGACACGGCAGGAAGGCTCACGTCGTGCGGTCGTCCGCCCCGGGACCGGTCGGGCGGCTGGTCCGAGCCTTTAATGTGGTTGCGACCGAGGTCCAGACGCGGACCGCCCGTCTCGAGGAGGACCGCCAGCAGATGATGGTCGTCCTCGAGGCGATGTCGGAGGCGGTGATCGCCGTTGACACGCGGCACCATCTGCTGTTCGCCAACGCGGGTGCCAATCGGCTCTTCGGACTGGATGCGAGCTCGGTCGGTCGACTTGTCGAGGAACTGATTCGCAGTCCCCAGGTCCATGAGGCGATCGAGGTCACGTTGCGGCTCCTCAATCCGACGCCATATTCCGGCGAGCTCTCGCTACCCATGCGAGATGGCCCCGCTCGGGGGCAAGGACGTTCCCTCTCGGTGCGTGGGACTCCCCTTCCCGGCAACCCGACGACCGGCGCCGTGCTCGTATTCCATGACGTCACCGACCTGCGTCGGCTGGAGCGGATGCGCCAGGATTTCGTCGCCAACGCCTCTCACGAACTCAAGACGCCGCTGGCCTCGATCAAGGCTTACACCGAGACGCTGCTGGATTGGGCCCTCCACGACGAGACGGTCAACGTCCGATTCCTCGAGCGTATCGACGAGCAAGTCGAGCGGCTCAACCAGCTGATCCTCGACATGCTCAGCCTGGCTCGGCTGGAGAGCACCCAGGAATTCTTCGATCATCAGCCGCTGAGCGTCGTCCCGGTGCTCGCGTCTTGCGTGGAAAGTCACAGGGACCGGGCCGTGAGCAAGAATCTCACGCTCGCCTTCGATCCCGGAAACCTCGATGATGACAGCCTGGTCCTGGCCGACGAAGAGGCCGTCCGGCAGATCGCCGACAACCTGATCGATAACGCCATCAAGTACACCCACGAGAACGGATTGGTGCGAGTGAGCTGCCAACTCCGGAGGGATATGATCATCGTGGAGGTTGCCGACACCGGGATCGGGATTCCCCGCGACGATCTTCCCCGCATCTTCGAGCGGTTCTACCGGGTAGACAAGGCGCGGAGCCGGGAGCTCGGAGGCACGGGATTGGGCCTATCGATCGTCAAACACCTGGTCCAGTCCATCAACGGAAAGCTCGAAGTGACGAGCCGACTCGGCTCCGGTTCCAAGTTCACAGTCGCCTTCCCACGATATAACCCCGTCGGTCCTCTCGAGAGGGTCGCCGTTCCCCGCAGGGACGATGGGCACGGTCTCTGAGTGACCGAAATACGACCGAACTCCTCGCACCTTCATGCGTGATGGGGTGACAAAAACCGGCTACCGTACGATCCTCACCCTGAATTCACGAAAACTTCACGATCGATGAGTACACTTGTTTTTCTCTGGCGATGTCCACGACAATACGTTCAAGAAAAACTCGAGGCGAGCGAGAATTGCCGTCAGGGTCGTGACCAGATACGAGGCGGTCGCCACTTTGATGCAACGGCGCCAATCGCCCTCGGCGACAGTACGATCAAAGGAAAAGCAACTGATGAGTTACGTTCGCGGCGTGGCTTGGTCGATCGCGCTGTCTCTCCTCTCGTGCATCGCGTGCGGCTGCGGCGGTTCTGACGAGGGCTTGGGTCGAGGTCCTGGTCCTAAAGCGTCTGGCACCGTGCTCGTCGATGGCTCGAGCACCGTGTTTCGGATCAGCAAGGCGGCCCAGGAGGCGTTCAATCGCGTCGATCCGGATGTCACGGTAGTCGTGAACAATCACGGGACCGGCGGCGGGTTCAGCCGCTACCTCCAAGGCGAGGTCGATATCGTCGACGCATCGAGGTTGGCCAAGCCCGACGAGGAAGCCAAGGCCAAGGAACAGGGTATCGATTGGACGCGGTTCCTCGTGGGATACGACGGGATCACCCTGGTCGTCAATCCCAAGAACGATTTCGTCAATTCACTCACCGTCGAGCAGTTGAAGGCGATCTGGGAGCCCGAGAGCAAGGTCCAGACCTGGAAGGACATCGACCCTTCGTGGCCGAATCGCCGCATCATCTTCCATTCTCCGGACAATGACTCGGGGACCTTCGAGTTCTTCACCGAAGCGATCGTGGGCAAGGCCAAGAGCCAGCGCGACGACGTTCAGCCGAGTGCGGACGACAATTCTCTGGTCAAGAACGTGTCCAGCGACACGGACGGCCTTGGCTATTTCGGCTATGCCTACTATGCGGCTAACAGCGACAAGCTTCGGGCCCTGGGAGTGTCCAAGGGGGCTGGGGCCGAGCCCGTCATGCCGAATCCGAAGACCATCGCCGACAAGAGTTATTCCCCGCTGTCCCGGCCGCTGTTCATCTACGTGAAGAACTCGGCAGCCCGACGGCCGGAGGTTTCCGGGTTCCTCAAGTATTACCTCGAAAACATCGACACGCTCTCAGTCAAGGCACAATACGACCCGCCGTCGGCCGAGGAGAAGTCGGCCAATCTGGAGACGCTTTCGAAACTCCTCTCGGGCGGCGTCGGCGAGGCGAAGTCCGCCATCCAATCGAAGACTGAGTGAGGAACGCGACCTTGTGCTCACCATCACCGGCTGGCGATGCTGCCGGCACCCAACTCGAGAAGGATGACCTCTGGACCGGGCATTCGCCGTTCCTGGCGTTCTGGGAAAACGCCGTGACGATCGGCCTGATCGTTTGTGCGATCGTCACTGTCTTGACCACGTTGGGCATCGTCCTCGTCTTGAGTTCGCAGAGTTTCGAGTTCTTCAGGCGCTCCCATGTCAGCGTCCTGGATTTCCTCTTCGGCACGGTCTTGAAGCCGGATGCCAACCCTCCGAAGTTCGGGATCGTACCGCTCCTCTGGGGCACGTTCATGATCGCCGTCGGTTCGTCAATGATCGCGCTACCGATCGGCCTGTTGAGTGCGATCTACCTGAGTGAATACGCACCACGACGCGTCAGGGCCGTCCTGAAGCCCTCGCTCGAGCTACTCGCGGGCATCCCCACCATCGTTTATGGCTATCTCGCGCTCCAGATGGTGACTCCCGGCCTGAAACAGTTGGGCCTCGAGGTCGATAGTCTCAACGCGCTCAGTGCCTGCATCGTGGTCGGCGTGATGATCATCCCGCTCGTGTCATCGCTGAGCGAGGATGTGCTCTCGGCGGTCCCGCAGGGGCTGCGCGAGGCCGCTTTCGGTCTGGGCGCGACCAAGTTCGAGGTATCGACTCGGGTCGTCTTGCCGGCGGGTCTCTCGGGTGTCTTTGCATCTTTCATCCTGGCGGTGAGTCGCGCGGTCGGCGAGACGATGGCTGTGGTGCTGGCCGCGGGGCTCAAGCCGCAGCTCACCCTGAATCCTCTCACGGGCGTCGAGACCATGACCACATACATGGTGCAGGTGATCAACGGAGAAGCTTCGTATGGCGAACCCAAGTATATCTCACTGTTCGCCGTAGGCCTGACGCTCTTCGCGATTACACTGACCTTGAACATGCTCTCAGGCTTCGTCTTGCGCCATTTTCGCGAGGTCTACCAATGAAGCCGGACGCCTCGGCTCGGTTCCATCCCAATCGCTGGGTGCGCCGCCTTCTCAGTCCGATCTTCGGCGTGACCTGCCTGATCGCCACTTGTATCGGAGCCGCGGCCCTTCTCCTCCTGCTGGGTTCCATCTTGTACGAGGCACTCCAGGGAGTTCCCGAGAATTCGTGGTATGCGATCGGGCCGAATCTGAGCGAGTTAGTAGCACTCATGCGGAGGCTGGCCACGAGTATTCAGAACTCGGAACCGGAAGAGGCCGGTTTCAAGGTCGGGATTGCGGGCACGCTTTGGCTGCTGGGATTGGTCGCGTTGATCGGGATCCCGGTCGGGATCGGAGCCGGACTCTATCTGGAGGAGTATTCCCGTCCGGGACGATTGCGCCGAGTGATCGAGACGAACATCGCCAATCTGGCGGGCGTACCCTCGATCGTCTATGGCATCCTGGGGCTGGCATTGTTCGTTCGCGGCTTCGGGATCAAGGCGATCGCGTTGGGGTTTTCGCTGATGGCGGGCGTCTTGACGCTCAGTCTCCTGATCCTGCCGATCATCGTGATCACGACTCAAGAGGCCCTTCGCGCCGTCCCCCAGTCGTTGCGGCAGGCCGCCCTGGCCTTGGGGGCCACCCGCTGGCAAGTCGTCCGCGACCACGTCTTGCCCTCGGCGATGCCGGGTATCATGACGGGTACGATCCTGGGGCTCTCGCGGGCGATCGGCGAGACGGCCCCGTTGATTATGGTGGGGGCCGCCGGCTAGAGCCTCCGGACCCCGCGCGGACCGCTCGACCTCTATTCGGCGGTCCCGGTCGAGATCTACAATTACGCACGAATGCCGGGCGCCGGATTTGAGATCGTCGCGGCCGGCGGGATCCTCATCCTCATGGCCATCTTACTCACGATGAATGCCACGGCGATCCTGATCCGAAACCGTTTCAGGCGTTACCACTGATCGGCCGATTCAACCCGAGCCCCATCAACAGGGTGAGACCATCGATGAGTGTCTCCGAAACTCGTACCCCTCCTGGCGTCGCCGCTCCGCCGACCGCCCTACCCCCCACGGCGGACAACTCGGCTCTGCCCGTCGCCTCTCCGACCGCGGCACCGGACTCCGACCTTGACGGCACCCCACTGCCTCGCGATCCGATCGTCCTGGCAACCAATGGCCTCTCGGTATGGTACGGTTCGTCCCTGGCACTCAAGGACATCAATATCGAAATCCCCCGCAACAAGATCACGGCGATGATCGGCCCCTCGGGCTGTGGGAAGAGCACACTCCTCCGCTGCTTCAACCGCATGAACGACCTGATCGTCGGGGCCCGCATACGGGGTGAGATCCGTTTCGATGGCGACTTGATCTCCGATTCCGCCATCGACTCCGTCGTTCTGCGGCGAAGGATCGGCATGGTCTTTCAGAAGCCGAATCCGTTCCCGAAGAGCATCTACAACAACGTCGCCTGGGGAGCACGCATCAACGGTTACCGAGGCGACATGGACGAACTAGTTGAACGATCCTTGCGACGTGCGGCGTTGTGGGACGAGGTCAAGACCAAGCTGAACCGTTCGGGCCTGGAACTCTCCGGCGGACAGCAGCAGCGGCTCTGCATCGCCAGGACGCTGGCCGTCGAACCCGAAGTCATCCTGATGGACGAGCCCTGCTCGGCCCTCGACCCGATCTCGACCGCCCGGGTCGAGGATCTCATGGACGACCTGAAGAACGACTACACGATCGTCATAGTCACCCACAACATGCAGCAAGCCCGTCGGGTCAGCGACCTGACCGCCTGTCTGATGCTGGACGAGACGTCCACGGAGGGGAGTCGGACCGGCATCCTCGCAGAGTTCAGCCCCACAGACCTGCTCTTCACCAATCCCAAGGACAAGCGCACCGAGGCCTACATCACGGGCCGCATCGGCTGAGCGTCCGCAATCAACTGCACCCTTGTCCCGACCCATATCGCCGGATTACGCTCGGTGTGTGACGACGGCCAATCGGATAGTTCCAGCCGGCGACGCTCGGGCTGCGCCGTCGGCATGGTGCATCCAGGGGTTGCTCCAGGCGGCCCTTCGACCTCTTCGCGAGTCTCCTCATCATGATCGACCGGCGAACTCTCGACGATTGCCACCGGTTACTGGCTGTCGTGTCGATGCTCACTTCACTGTTCTTGACCTCGCCCGCGTCAGCACAGGGAGTATCCCCGTACGGCGAGCGTTGGGTCTATTGCAGCGCCAACCTCCAGGTGGAGAAGTCGGCCAACGACGTGATCGAGTTGATCCAGCGGGCTAGCCGCGACGACTACACGGGAATCCTCCTCGCCGATTACAAGCTCCAGATACTCGACCGCGTGCCCGACTACTACTTCCGAAATGCCGATCGGGTCAAGGCCGCGGCGGCCAAGGCTAAGATCGAGCTGATTCCCTCGGTCTTCTCGATCGGCTACAGCAACGGGCACTTGTCACACGACCCAAACCTGGCCGAGGGCGTCCCGGTCATCGACCAGCCCTACGTCGTGCGCGAGCCGATCGCTCCTGCGGCTCGGAAGGGGGATCGGACAGCGGGAACAAAGGTCCTGGCCAGAGTCCGCCAACTGGAGGCAGCCTTCGATACTCGCGGAACCTCCCAACTCCGGAACGGCAACCTCGAACAAGCCAGGGACAATCGTTTCGATACGTTTTCCTACCAGGACGACCCGGGCATCACGACATTCGTCGACCGCAGGGTCGTCCACGGAGGGCGAAGCTCCTGCCGATTGGAGCCCGGGATCAAAGGGGCCGGACGCACGGCACCGAACGTTCGGCTGGTACAGCACATCAAGCTGCGTCCGAACACCCCCTATCGCTTCTCTTGCTGGGCGAAGACCCGGGACCTCGGACCGGTTGGGGCCTTCCATCTACTGGTCTTGGGGGCAAGCCAGCCCGGCCGACAGTTGACGTTCCACGAGGGCGGCCTGGAATCGAATCAGGAGTGGAAGCGGGTCGACGTGGTGTTCAACAGCCTCGACCAGAAGGAGGCCAACCTCTATGTCGGGATCTGGGGCGAAGGACCGGGAACGCTCTGGGTCGACGACCTGGCTCTCGAGGAGCTGCCGCTGGTCAACGTGTTGCGGCGCCCGGGGTGTCCACTGACGATCAAGTCGGCCAACGGCCGGATGAGCTACGAGGAAGGCCGGGACTTCGAGCCCGTGATCGATCCCCAGCTTGGGAGTGTCCCCTGGCTCGGCGAGTACGAATTCGACCATGAGGGGACGAAGATTCGGCTCAAGCCAGGCTCGCGTATCAAGAACGGGGATCGGCTCCTCGTGAGCTGGTATCACCCGATCATCACGCTGAACTCGCAGGTCATGTGCTGTCTCAGCGAGCCGAAATTGGATCAGATCCTCCGCGATCAGGCGCGTCGGGTCAACGAGCTCTTCCACCCCCGCACCTTCTTCATGTCGCACGACGAGATCCGCGTGGCGAACTGGTGCAAGGCTTGCCGCGACCGCAAATTGACGCCAGGGCAAATGCTGGCGGAAAACGTCCGGCAGTGCACCGCGATCTTGAAGTCGGTCAATCCGAATGCCCGCATCCTCGTTTGGTCCGATATGTTCGACCCGACCCATAATGCGGTCGACTCCTACTACCTCGTGAACGGCTCACTGAAAGGGTCGTGGGAGGGGCTTTCCCGCGACGTCATCATCGCCAACTGGAATGGCGGCAAGGCGCGCGAGAGCCTGGCCTTCTTCGCGGACCGGGGCCATCGTCAGCTCATCGCGGGGTATTATGACGTTGACGACCTATCGAATTTCCAGACATGGGACTCGGCCGCACGAGGCGTCAAGGGGATCATCGGCTTCATGTACACGACCTGGGCGTCCAAGTATGGACTGCTCGAGAAGTACGCGGAGGCGTTGAAGGCCAAGCGAAAATCCTGAAGACGCGAATGAAGATCGACCTGGAGAGGATATGCTCCTCTGCAAGCGACAAGTAACAATTCGATGGGTCATGATCCAAATCGCGTAATCGCGTTCATCGCCGTTGCCTTTGCTATTCTCCTGGAAGGTGCGAGGGAGTCGGCGAGGTACCAATGCGGGACTCCGCTCATGGACGCGGTGTGGATCGTTTCGCCCATGGTCATAGGTTCGCCTGTTATCCGAGCGATGGTCCGCGCGTACAGATGAGCGGCGCGGCTGATCTTCATCTTCGATCCTAGCTCGCCCCGTGAGGTATTCTCCGCGCCCGAGACGACCGAGC
>JBKQHM010000659.1:0-4559 GCA_052148775.1 Isosphaeraceae bacterium
ACACGGTCGTGGGCGTGACGGCGGAGCGCGCCAGCTCGGCCGGGATCGGGGGCAGCCTGGCGGCGCAGGACTTCAACAGGGATGTGTACATCCCGCTCAATACCTGCAAGTTGCGATTCGGCGAGAAGATCGTGGACAATCGATCCGGATCGTCGGCGGCCGAGGAAACCCAGCTCACCCAGATCACGATCCAGGTCAACGCGATCAGCGAAGTGCTCCCCACCGTCCCGCTGATCAAGGCTTGCTATGAGCCGCAACACCCCAAGAAAGACGTCGAGATGACCGTACCCTTCGACCTGCTCATCTCGGCCGAGAGGCAGGCCCGCCAGTTCAGCATCATCCTCGGGACGATCGCCGCGATCTCCTTGCTGGTAGGAGGCATCGGTATCATTAACATCATGCTGGCGACGGTGAACGAGCGGACCCGAGAGATCGGAATCCGGCGGGCGCTGGGGGCCAAGCGGAAGGACATCACCCAGCAGTTTTTGATCGAGACCGTGGTGCTCTCGGGAGTCGGCGGCATCCTCGGCGTGCTGGTGGGCGTCACCATACCCCAGTTGATCATCTATTTCATCCCAGACCAGAAGGCCATCGTCACGGGTGTCTCGGTGATGCTGGCGTTCGGCATCTCGGTAGCGATCGGCATCCTCTTCGGCATCTACCCCGCACGCCGCGCCGCCATGATGGACCCCATCGAGGCGCTGAGGCACGAGTGAGGTTGGTCATTAGTCATCGGTCATCGGTCAGAAGAACGACGGGGCAACGTACGAGGAAGCCCGACCGACTATGGGCTCTCCACCGGCCCTCATGGATTCGATCGAATGACGTGCCGCTTCTTGTCTCTTCCGACCAATGACCAATGACCAATGACCAATGACCAATAACCACTAGCCACTTGGCCTTGCATCGCCGTTGCGAGGAGGCTAGGCTGAGTTTCTACCAAGAGACGGATGACCGCGGCCCCGGCGATCCCGAGGCCGCGGTTTTTCTTATTCAATCGGATCGGGTCGGGCGTCATACGCGGAAACAGTCTCGTGTCGAGTGGCGCCCGGCGATGGAACGTTCTTGAGATCGACCGCCGCGCGATCGCGAATCGGGGTTGATTGCACGCGATGTTCGACTGGGGCTTCCCCACCCCGAATCTTCCGGTGAGCCAGCCGAGTTGAGCAAACGCGATTGAGGATCAGCCGGCCGCGCCCCGTCGAGTCCAAGCGGATTCGATGTCGCCCGGTCACCGGTCGAGGGTCGTCGCAAGTCAGCAAGAGGGAGTGAACCCGCATGTCCAGCGACCGAATCCCCATGTCGAAGGAAGGCTACGAGAAACTCAAGGCCAAGCTCGACAAATACAAGAACGAGGACATGCCCCGGATCGCCGAGCAGATCGCCCAGGCCCGGGGATACGGAGACCTGTCTGAGAATGCCGAGTTCGACGCGGCGGTCGAAGCCCAAGGCATGCTCCAGGCTCGGATCAACGAACTCCAGAACAAGCTCAGCCAGGCTTTCCTGGTCGACACGTCCAATCTTTCCACCGAACGCGCCGCTTACGGACTCAAAGTCACGGTCCTCGACCTCGACTTCAACGAGGAGGAAGACTACATACTCGTCGGCCCCGGCGAGGAAGACCCCGACCAGGATAAGATCCCGATCACCGGCCCGGTCGGCCAGAGCCTGGTCGGCAAGCAGATCGGGGATCAGGTTGAAGTCCAGGTCCCTCGCGGCGTCCGCAAGCTGAAGATCGTCAAGATCAGCCTGGCACCGGATTCGGGCGGCGCCTGAAGCGACTGAAACGTACCGGGAATAATCCCGGTGACCTGGGAGCCCTCGGCGGAAACCTCGGGCAGCATGAACCTGCCACCCACGCATTTCGACCCTCATACCGAAGACACTCCGAAGCTGTGCCATACGGGCGGGAGGGGCGCAACGAGGGTCATCGGAGTCATCAGGATCGGGTGCCGGACCTGCAACGAACGGGCGTGGAGCGCGATGGTGTGCGGCGCACCGAATACCGTCGTTGATCCGTACTCCGCATCGCCCAGGATCGGCATCCCCCGCGCGGCGGACTGGGCCCGGAGTTGATGCGTCCGGCCGGTCCGCGGCCACATTCGCAGCCAGGTGCAACCCGGTGTCAGTCCGTCTGTCACGACCCGTCGCACCAGGGTCACCGCCTGTCGCGATCGAAGCGTCTCCGGTGCGACCACATCGACCCGGCCCGTCCGGCTCGGATGCGTCAACCAGTCGCACCAGGTTTCCTCGCGTTCAACGTCCTGGCCACGAGGGTCCGACGGAGCCTCGCCGGGTTCTCCACGTTGAGGAGGCCCGGATGAGGAGACGAGGGCCCAGTACTCCTTGACGACCTGTCGCTTCTCGAACTGGGACGAGAGTCGACGGGCCGCCTTGGATGTCTTCGCCCAGAGCAAGACCCCGGACGTGGGCCGGTCCAGGCGGTGGACGATCCCGAGGTAGACCGATGCCGGATCGGACGGATTGAGATGGCTACGGACGTCCGCCTCCAGGGTCGTCTCCCCCGGAGGGGCCCAGGTCCCCTGGGTGAACTGCCCCGCGGGCTTGGCGACCGCCAGGCAATCGGAATCCTCGTGAAGGATCACCAGGGAGGGGTTCAGCATGGGACTCCGGCTGCCGGGCCGCGAATTGGGATGAGGCGGAGCCTGGCCGCCTCATCCCACCGACGCCGGACACAATCGAATGGCGGATGACTCCGATGGTCCCGCCATTGTCTCACACGCTGCGAGATTGGCATGGCGGACGGACGATCACCGGCCTGAAGCGGCACTGCCGTAGGGGGATGGCGTCGCCGTGCCGACGGTACCGCCATACGCTCCAACCGCGGGGGCCCCGAGGGCCGACGTATTGGGAGCCGGCATGCCGTATTGAGGCTGGGTCGATCCCATGCCAGCACCGGGGGCATCCAGGCCCGGCGGTGTGAGAGAACCTCCAGGGCCTTGCATGCCAGGCGTGGTCCCCGGCATACCGGGCACCATGCTGTTGCCATAGGGCATTCCGCCCACCGCGTTGTTCGGATGCGGGTCGGAGTTGAAGCTCAACGAGCCCGACGATCCGCCCGAGGTGGGATACTGCTTGCCAGGCGGGACTTTTTCCGTGCTGCGGCATCCGGGAGCCGTGGCGAGGATTCCCAGCACCATGACCAGAGTCCCGCGAGTCAGGACGCGATTGAGTCGATCCATCGACATGATCTCCACATTCCCTGGAGCCCGGCACCCTCCGGCGCCGCGGCATGACTGGATTCTTGGCCGAGCCAATATGGGAGTCGCGACAGGACAGTCGCCAACAAGAACGCACTTCGAGGAGAGAAGGCGTCGAATTCCAATCGAACGAGATGATGTCGCCAAGTTGGTAGCCGGGAAGAATGCCCTCGGAAGGACGTGGGTCCTTCCGAGGCGAGCAGATCATACGAAATGCCGTTCACCGGTCAATCGCAATCGCCCGATTCGCGATCGAAGGGCGACGAAGACGGTGCGATCTCGCTCACTTCTTCGCGGCATCGTAGCGGCGGCCGATCTCTTCCCAGTTGAGCGTATTCCACCAGGCGGTGATGTAATCGGGGCGCCGGTTCTGGTATTTCAGGTAGTAGGCGTGTTCCCAGACGTCGAGGCCCATGATCGGCGTCAGGCCTTCCATGAGTGGACTATCCTGGTTCGGAGTGGAACTGACGGTCAACTTGCCGTCCTTGCCGAGGATCAGCCAGGCCCATCCCGACCCGAAACGGGTGGTCGCGGCCTTGGTCAGCGCCTCCTTGAACGCGGCGAAGCCGCCCAGATCGGCCGTGATCGCCGAGGCCAGCGCCCCGGTCGGCTCCCCGCCGCCGCCGGCCTTCATGATCTGCCAGAACATCGAGTGGTTGGCGTGCCCGCCGCCGTTGTTCCGCACCGCCGTCCGGATCGATTCCGGCAACGCGTCCAGGTGCCCGATCAGGTCCTCGATCGTCTTGCCCTGATGGTCCGGATGGTCCTTGAGCGCGTTGTTCAGATTCGTCACATAAGCCTGATGATGCTTGCCGTGATGAATCTCCATGGTCTTCGCATCGATGTGCGGTTCCAGGGCGCCATAATCATAGGGCAACGGGGGTAGGGTGTATTCCGCCATGATATCGTCCTCTCCAGGTGGTCGAATCGTCTGTTTTCCGCATCAATGGTTGGTCTCTCGTCGCGTCTCCGGCTCGTGCGGGCTCCCGGAACAGCGATCGTCGCGCCGGACCGGCCTGGCGGCCTCGGGATTTGAGAATCCCGCTCCGGGGTCGGGGATGAATGCAGGCGCGACCGCTGCCACCGTGAGGCCACAACGGAGACCGAGCCCGCTCCGCACAAGCTACCACAAAGACAAGCCGAGCTTCAAATGGGGTGCCAAATGCGGGGGAGCGATGCGGAATGATCCTCTCCTCGCGACTCGCGACTACTGAGCGGCTGTGAAAAAATCGATTCCAGATGACGAATTACGAATTGCGAATGGATATAAAGCCTGATTTCAAAAGCATTTATGAATTCGCAATTCGTAATTTGGAATCCTCTATCCGATTCTTTCAC
>JBKQHM010000660.1:0-2636 GCA_052148775.1 Isosphaeraceae bacterium
CGACGCTCCTGCACAAGATCGAGGTGATCGGCCGCCTGCTTGGCAAGTCGGAGAAGCCTGCCTCGGCCCATCGGTTCGGGTCTCCTGCCCGGCCGGCCTCGGCGCCGAGGGCCGCGGCCGATCACACGCCGGAGCCCCTGGTCGTCCTGGGGGCCTCGACCGGCGGCCCGCAGGCCCTGGCCGGGATCCTCGCCCGGCTCCCCGCCCGGTTCGAGGCCGGGGTCATCATCGTCCAGCACGTCGACGCCGCGTTCGCGCCCGGCCTGGGCCAATGGCTCGCCGAGCAGTCGCGCCGGCCCGTCAAGCTGATCGAGGAAGGGCATCGACCGGCCGCGGGCCAGGTGCTGCTCTCCGTCACCGACGATCACCTCGTCCTCGGCGAGGACCGACGCCTTCGCTATTCGCCCGAACCCCGATCGGCCTGCTACCGCCCCTCGGTCGACGTGTTCTTCGACAGCGTCGCCCGCAACTGGCCCACGCCGGGCGTCGCGGTCTTGCTCACCGGCATGTTCCACGACGGCGCCCAGGGGCTGCTGGCCCTGCGACGCACGGGCTGGCGAACCATCGCCCAGGACGAGGCCTCCAGCGTCGTCTGGGGCATGCCCAAGGCCGCCGTCGCGATCGGGGCCGCCGAGGAAGTGTTGCATCTCGACCAGATCGCCGAGAGGATCACACAGCTAGTCATTGGTCATTAGTCATTGGTCATTAGTCATTGGTCATTCGTCATGGTTCGTCAGTCGGTCGCCGGTATCCGGCGAAGAAGGAAGGCCGAGGCAGCCGTCGACCAACGCGATCGCATTCTACCGACTCATAACTAATGACCAATGACCAATGACCTAAAGAGGTAAGAATGAGCATTGAACCGACCCTGACCGAGCACAAGGTCACCGTCTTGCTGATCGACGATCAGCCGATGATCGGCGAGGCCGTCCGCCGGATGCTCGCCGGCGAGCCGGACATCGTCTTCCATTATTGCCGCGAGGCCGCCAAGGCGCTGGAGGAGGCCCAGCGGCTCAATCCCACGGTCATCCTCCAGGACCTGGTGATGCCCGACATCGACGGTCTGACGCTCGTGAAGACGATCCGGGCCAACGAGCCGACGCGCGAGACGCCGATGATCGTGCTCTCGACCAAGGAGGAGCCGACGGTCAAGGCCGAGGCGTTCGCCCTGGGGGCCAACGATTATATCGTCAAGCTCCCCGACCGGCTCGAGCTCCTGGCGCGGATCCGATACCACTCCCGGGGTTACATCAACCTGCTCCAGCGCAACGAGGCCTATGCCCGGCTCCAGGAAAGCGAGCGTCGGCTGGCGCACGAGATGGACCAAGCCGCGCTGTATGTCCGATCGCTCCTGCCCGACAAGCTCAAGAAGGGTGCGATCCGGACCGACTGGCGGTTTGTCCCGTCGGCCGAACTGGGGGGCGATTCGTTCGGCTACTACTGGCTCGACGACGACCACTTCGCCTTCTTCCTGCTGGATGTCAGCGGCCACGGGATCGGCTCGGCCTTGCTCTCGGTCTCGGCCATGAACGCCCTGCGGTCCCAGGCCCTGCCCCAGACCAATTTCCGACAGCCCGGCGAGGTGCTCGCGGCGCTCAATAACGCCTTCCAGATGGACCAGCAGAACGGCCTGTTCTTCACCATCTGGTACGGCGTCTACAACAAGCCGGCGCGTCGGCTCGACTATGCCGGGGGCGGGCACCCCCCTGCCCTGCTCATGAACGGCCCGACGGTCGACCAGGCCAAGCTGGAGTCGCTCGAGTCGTTCGGCCCGATGATCGGCGCGGTCCCCGACCTCACGTTCCGCGCCGGCAGCACCACCCTCGACGCGTTCGCCAAGCTGTACCTCTACAGCGACGGCGCCTACGAGATCGAGAAGACCGACAAGACGATGTGGCCGTTCGAACAATTCCTCGACTTCATGAAACAAGGCCCCCACGATTCCGCCGACGGGGCGATGATGGACCGGCTCATCGCCCACGACCGGATGCTCCAGGGCCGCGAGGAGTTCGTCGACGATTTCTCGATCGTCGAGCTGCAATTCGCGTGACTCCCCGATCGTCACGCGATTTGGGGGTAGCCGCACTCCTTCAGGGTGCGAAGGGGGCGCGGGCCGCGGGCTTGCCCTCGGCCTCATAGGGACGGGCCAGGCGCCGCTCCTGCTCGGCGTCGAGCTCGACCTTCGTGTCCTTCCTGCCCGGCGGTCCGGCCCTCGATCAGGCGGCCGTAGTGACGCCGTCGCGTCGCGACAGGGCGTGGCCCAGCAACCCGGCGCCGAGGTTCGAGTCGGCCCAACACGGCGACACTCCTTGGATTTTCGGGATGATCGTCTCTACCGGGGCCGCGACAGGATGGCGAACCGGCGGATCAGCTCCTCGCGGTCCGGGGGATCGAATCCCAGGAGTGTCTGGAATTCGGCGCGGGCGGCCTCGATGTCTTCCCGGTGGAGAAGGGACCGGACGAGCAGCTTCCGGGTCTCCACGTCGGCGGGGTTGAGGCGGATCGCCTCCCGGCAGGCGTCGGCCGCGGCCGGCCAGTCGCGCCGGTCGAACTGGAGGGCGGCCAGGTCCATGCGGTAGGCCGCGCGCCAGGGGTTGATGGCGATCGCGCGGCGCAGGTCGGCGATGGCGTCCTCG